>DASSSR010000030.1:0-6165 GCA_035708345.1 Gaiellaceae bacterium | reverse complement strand
CGAGCAGCAGCGCCGACACGACCTCGCGGTCGTGTACGTCGTCGCGCTCGACGTACGCCGACGCGACGTCCTCGCACACGCGCGCACAGCGGTGGAGCCGCGCCGCGAGCTCGCTCCTGGACGTCCCCTGCACCTGGGAGCGGATGTTTCCAGATCCGGACGGTCAGCCGCTGCGTGGGTCGGCTTCGCGCGCAGCCTCGCCCGCCTCGCCGCGCTTCTCGACGACGACGTACCGCTCCTGCCGCTCGACGACGACTTCGACGTCGCTCCGCTCGTGCCCGCTCGCGACGAAGAAGCGGTCGCCGTGCGCGCGCACGCGCCGGTACGCCGCCGCTGACACGTCGCCGAGCTTCGCCGCGCAGTCCGCGTCGGCGCACTCGCAGACGAGCGTCAGCGCGTCGAGCCCCTCGCTCAGCTCCGCGACGCGCTCGTTGACGCGGCGGAAGAGATCCTCGTTCTCCGCCGCCCGCTGCGCGCGCAGATCCACATGCCGACCCTACTACCCCGTCGCCGCGCCGACATAGACGACGACGGCCGATCCCTTCGGCGCGCTGCCGGTCGGCGTCTGGTAGACGACGGCGCCGTCCTTCGACTGGTCGCTGACGGGCCATTGCGCGGTCACGACGGAGAAGCCGGCGCCCGTCAGGTCACTCTGTGCGGACGAGGGGTCTTCGCCGGTCGTGTCGGGCACGCTCGTCGAGGGCTGCGGCTGCGCGCCCGCCGACACCTGCAGCCGCACCCTGCCGCCCGCGCGCGAGTTCGCGACGACGACGCCTGCCGGCTGCGACGACGCGACGTACTGGACGATCACCTGCTGCCGTCCCTGCACGATCCGCTGCACGGCGGCTGCGAGCCGCATGCCGCGGTAGTCGTTGCCGCCCGCGCCCTGCTGCGGCGCCGTGGTCGTCGCCGAGCCGGGGGTGGACTGCGCCGGAGCGCTGCGCGCCACGTTCAGCCGCACGGTCGCGCCCTGCTGCACCTTCGTGCCGGCGGCGGGGCTCTGCGCGACGACGGTGCCGGCGGGCTGCGACGACGGAACCTGGACGACGCGCGTGGCGAGGCCCTGCGCCTGCAGCGCGCTCTGCGCCGCCTGCTGCGACTTGCCGGTCACGTCGGCGACCGCCACCGCGGCTGCGCCCTTCGCCACCGTCAGCTGCACCGCGGTGCCGCGCTTCGCGCGCTTGCCCGCCGCCGGCGACTGCTTGACGACCGTCCCGGGCGGCGCCTTCGCCGCCGCCTGCTGCAGCTTGGCCGTCAGGCCCTTCGACTGCAGCTGCTGCACGGCGTCGGCGGCCGCGAGGCCGACGAGCTTCGGGACGGCGACGCCGGGCTTCCCCTTCGAGACCGTGAGCGTGACGACGCTGCCCTGCACGACGCGCTTGCCGGGCTTCGGCGCCTGCCCGAGCACCGTCCCCGTCTTCTTCGCCGACGCGCGACGCACGACCTTCGAGCCGAGCTTCGCCTCCTTCAGCTGGAACTCCGCCGCCTGCAGCTTGATCCCGATCAGCTTCGGGACGGTCGACTTCGCAGTAATGACGACCGCGCCCGAGCGCGGGCCGTTGTCGCCGGTGTGGCGGTACGCGAACCACCAGACGAGGAACCCGGCGACGGCGGCGAGCAGGGCGAGCCCGAGGAGCCAGAGCGCCCAGTCGTCGCGCGGCAGCGCGACCGCGCCGCCCTCCCGCACCTCCGTGACGGCGCGCCCGCCGCCGAGCCGGCGCACCGTCTCGGCGATCCGCCGCCGGCGCTGCCCGGGGAAGCGCGCACGCTCGACGTACGCGACCCAGCGGTCGAGCTGCTCGGGCGGCAGCGCCCAGAAGCGCTCGCGCGCCGTGACGTCCGCGGCGAGCGCGTCCTCGAGGTCGGCCGGTACGGGTCTGCGCGCCATTGTCCGCCGAGTAAACGTTCCCGGCGGGCGTGCGGTTACTCGCTACTCGCCGCGCAGCTCGTCGATCTGCCGCCGGGCGCGCTCGTGCACCTCGCGGCGGCGGACGGCGACGTCGTCGTCCGGCACCTCGTCGACCGGCTTCTCGCCCGCCTCGAACTCCTCGCGGTCGTCGGCGGCGCGCGCCTCGGCGAGCTTCGCGCGCAGCGCCTCGGCGGGATCCGGCCGCGACGGCGCCGGCGGCTGCGCGCGGCTGCGCAGCCACGCGAGGCCGAGCAACCCGGCGAGTGCCGCGAGCAGTCGTCTCACGTGCCGGATGCTACTGTGGCCGCTGCTTCCCGCCCCGTCAACGTGCCGTTCCGTCCCGAGCGGCGCAGGCAGTCGGGGCCGATTCAGACCATGGGAAGCCGATTCCGGAAGGAGGTCATCGGGACGTTGACCACATACGAGATCCTGCTCATGCTGGACCCGGAAGGCGCCGAGTCGCACCAGGACGACCTGCTCGCGCGCGTGCGCGACCTCGTCGACCGGAACGGCGGCACCTGGCGGAGCCACGACGCGTGGGGCCGCCGGCGCCTCGCGTACCCGATCGCGAAGAAGCCGGAGGGCGTCTACCACCTCGTCGTCTTCGAGTCCACCCCGGAGACGCTCGACGAGATCTCCCGCGTGTTGAAGATCGACGACACGGTCATGCGCCACATGGCCGTCAAGCACATCGAGGGCTCGCGGACGAGCGCGCCGCGCGACGACACGCCGGCTCCGGCGCCTGTCGCGACGCCGAGCTACGAGGCGGCCCCCACCGAGACGGACGAGGAGGAGTAAGCGATGGCAGCCAACATCAACCGCGTCGTCCTCGTCGGCAACCTGACCCGCGACCCCGAGCTGCGGCACACGCCGGGCGGCACGCCCGTCTGCTCGCTCCGCGTCGCCGTCAACAGCCGGCGCCGCGACGAGTCGGGCCAGTGGGTCGACAAGCCCAACTACTTCAGCGTCTCGGTCTTCGGCAACCAGGCCGAGAGCTGCGCGCAGTACCTCTCGAAGGGCCGCCCCGTCGCGATCGACGGCCGGCTCGACTGGCGGGAGTGGCAGGCGCAGGACGGCGGCAAGCGCGAGTCGGTCGAGATCGTCGCCGAGAGTGTCCAGTTCCTGGGCGGCCGCGAGGGCGGCGGCGGCGACTTCGGCGGCGGCGGCAACCAGTTCGTGCCGGCCGGCGCGGGCTCCGAGCACGCCGACTTCCCGGCCGCGACCGACGACGACATCCCCTTCTAGGAGCACCGAATGGCACGCGAGAGAACACAGCAGCGGAAGCGCCCGGGCGGGCCCGCGGGGCCGGTCAAGCGCCGGAACTGCTTCTTCTGCAAGGAGAAGATCGACGAGATCGACTACAAGAACGTCAACCAGCTGCGGCGCTACGTCTCCGAGAAGGGGAAGATCCGCAGCCGGCGCATCACGGGTGCCTGCCGCCGGCACCAGGTGCAGGTGGCGACGGCCGTGAAGCGGGCGCGCGAGATGGCGCTCCTGCCGTACGTCGCCGAGGGCGCCGAGGAGCGCGGCGGCGGCGGCGGCGGCCGTCGGCGCGACCGCGAGGACCGCTGATGGAGGTCATCCTGCTCGCAGACGTCGAGAAGGTCGGCCTGAGGGGCGACGTCGTCTCGGTCGCCCGCGGCTACGCCCGCAACTACCTCGTCCCGCGGCGGCTCGCCGAGGAGGCGACGCCGGCCCGCGTCGCCGAGCTGCGCAAGCGCGACGCGCAGAAGGCCCGGCACGAGGCGAAGACGGCCGACGAGGCGCAGGCGCTCGCGCGCAGGATCGGCTCGGTCGAGCTGCGCTTCGACGTCAAGGCCGGCCCGACCGGCGCGCTCTTCGGCTCGGTGACGCCGACCGACGTCGCCGACCGGCTCTGGGAGGAGCACAAGCTGCGCGTCGACCGGCGCAAGATCGCGATCGACACGATCAAGCGGATCGGCCGCTACCAGGTGCCGATCGACCTCTTCCAGGGCGTCACGGCCGAGGTGCAGACGCTCGTCGTCCCGGAGGGCGGGGAGCTGCCCTCCGACGAGGAGCTGGCGGCGCTGGCGGCGGCCGAGAACCCGCAGGCGGCCGAGCCGGAGGGGCCGGCGGAGATCGAGGACCTGCTCGACGAGACGCCGACGCCCGAGACGGAGGCCGAAGTCGAGACCGGGGCCGAGGAGGCCGAGGCGGAGCCCGAGTGGCGCGCCGACGCCGAGGCCGCGCTGGCCGACGAGTAGAGCCCGGGACGGCTGGTGCCCGCCCGAACGCGGGCACCAGTCGTTCCACAGCGTCGTCCACGGCCTGTGGAACTGACGCGGAAGTTCCCGCACGGACGGCGGTTTCTGTCCACAGCCGCACCGTCCGGCGCGCCTGCGACCATGGGTGATTCCCCTGCAAATGGCGCCAAATGACCTGTTCACAACGGACGTGTCGACATCTGGCAGTCGACGCGCGGACGTGCTGGAATCCCCGCGCATGGCTGCGCTCGCCCACGCCCCGGAGGCTCCGCTCGTCCCGCCCCAGAACCTGGAGGCGGAAGAGAGCGTGCTCGGGGCGATGATGCTCTCGCCGGGGGCGATCGGCAACGTCAGCGAGATCCTCGACGCCTCCGACTTCTACCGCGAGTCGCACGCGAAGATCTACCGCGCCGCGCTCGCGCTCTACGCGAAGGGCGAGCCGGTCGACGCGATCACGCTCACCGACGTCCTCGCCGAGCGGGGCGAGCTGGACGACGTCGGCGGCCGCGTCCGCCTGCACGAGCTGGCCGCGCTCGTGCCGGCGGCCGGCAACGCGCCCCACTACGCGCGCATCGTCCGCGAGACGGCGACGCTGCGCGGCCTGATCAGGGCGGGCGGCGAGATCTCCCGGCTCGGCTGGGAGCGGCCGGGCGACGCGGGCGACCTCGTCGACCAGGCGGAGCAGATCGTCTTCGACCTCTCGCAGCAGCGCGTCAGCGGCGAGCTCGACCGCATCGACGGGCTGCTCAAGGACAGCTTCGAGCGGATCACCACCCTCTACGAGGCGGGCGCCGACATCACCGGCACTCCCTCCGGCTTCCGCGAGCTCGACCGGATCACCTCGGGCTTCCAGCCGGGCAACCTGATCATCCTCGCCGCGCGCCCGTCGATGGGGAAGTCGGCGTTCGCGCTCTGCATGGCCGCGAACATCGGCGTGCGCCACAACCTGCCGGTCGGGATCTTCACGCTCGAGATGTCGAAGGCCGAGGTGACGCAGCGCCTGATGTGCAGCGAGGCGAAGGTCGAGTCGCAGCGGCTGCGCAGCGGCAAGCTCGCCGCCGACGACTGGCCGCGGCTGACCGCCGCCTGCGACAAGCTCGCGAAGGCGAACATCTACGTCGACGACACCGGCTCGATCAACATGATGGAGATCCGCTCGAAGGCGCGGCGGCTCAAGTCCCGCCATCCCGACCTCGGCCTGCTGATCATCGACTACCTGCAGCTGATGTCGTCCGCCGGCACGGCGGAGAACCGCGTGCAGGAGGTCTCCCAGATCTCCCGCTCGCTGAAGGTGCTCGCCCGCGACCTCGAGGTGCCGATCATCGCCCTCTCACAGCTCTCGCGCGCCGTCGAGCAGCGGACGGACAAGCGGCCGATCCTCTCCGACCTGCGCGAGTCGGGCTCGATCGAGCAGGACGCCGACCTCGTCGCCTTCATCTACCGCGACGAGTACTACAACGACGAGTCCGACCAGCAGGGGCTCGCCGAGGTGATCGTCTCCAAGCACCGCAACGGCCCGACCGACTCGCTCAAGCTCTCGTTCCTCAAGCGCTACGCGAAGTTCGCCGACCTGGCGGCGGCGTGAGCCAGGTCGTCGTCATCGTGGGGCACGAGACGACGTTCACCGCCACCTGCGACCGCTGCGGCACCACCTTCGCCGGCCGCCTCGACCCCGACCTCGAGGCGGGTGTGTTCCTCTGCCGGAGCGGGCATCCGATCCGCATCGAGCGCGCGCCCTCCGCCGACGTGCCGGCCGCGGAGGTCTCCGCCGCGTAACAGGCTCCGAGGACACCGCCGCCCGCGCCGCCGTTCCCCTCTTCTCCCCGCGGCGGCGCGGCGGCGGGCGTCGTGCGCGGGAGTTACGCTCCGGACGTGCCGGGAACGGTCGTGGTCGGCGCCCAGTGGGGCGACGAGGGGAAGGGCAAGATCGTCGACCTGCTCGCGCAGGACTCCGACGTCGTCTGCCGCTACCAGGGCGGCCCGAACGCCGGGCACACGATCGTCGTCGACGGCGAGACGTTCAAGATCCGC
>DASSSR010000029.1:0-23845 GCA_035708345.1 Gaiellaceae bacterium | reverse complement strand
CTCGCCGCGTGCGGCTACGCGAAGTTCACCGGCAAGCTCGGCGTCTGCCTCTCGACGGCGGCGCCCGGCGCGATCCACCTGCTGAACGGGCTGTACGACGCGATGGTCGACCAGGCGCCGGTGCTCGCGATCACCGGCATGACCTACCACGACCTGATCGGGACGAAGTACCTGCAGGACCTGAACCACGACTACCTCTTCGAGAACGTCGCCGCCTTCAACCAGCGGCTGATGGGGCCGGGTCACGTGGAGAACATGGCGAACCTCGCCTGCCGCAGCGCCCTCTCGAACCGCACGGTCAGCCACATCTGCATCCCGATCGACTTCCAGGTGCAGGAGATGGACGAGAGCGACCGCTTCAAGCGGAACGTGCCGGGTCATACGGCCGGAGCGGAGGCGTTCGTCGTCCCGCGCTCGATCCCGCCGCGCGCCCACCTCGAGCGGGCGGCGGAGCTGCTTCGCGGCACGACGCGGCCGGCGATCCTCGCCGGCGCGGGCGCGCGCGGTGCGGGCAAGGAGCTCGAGCAGCTCGCGGAGACGCTCGGCGGCGTGATCGTCAAGGCGCTGCTGGGCAAGGACTCCGTGCCCGACGACTCGCCCTACGTCGCGGGCGGCACCGGCGTCGTCGGCACGCGCCCGTCGCAGGAGGCGTTCGAGCAGTGCGACGCGCTCGTCATCGTCGGCTCCTCGTTCCCGTACATCGAGTTCCTGCCGGAGCCGGGCCAGCCGGTGTGCGTGCAGATCGACGACAAGGCGGAGCGGATCGGCCTTCGCCACCCGGCCGACGTCGGGCTCGTCGGCGACGCGAAGCTGACGCTGCAGGAGCTGATCCCGCTCGTCGAGCGCAACGACGACCGCTCGTTCCTCGAGGGGATGCAGTCGTCGATCCGCGACTGGTGGGCGCTGCTGGAGGAGCGCGGCACGCGCGACGACGTGCCGATGAAGCCGCAGGTGCCGCTCTGGCACCTGCACGAGCTGCTCACCGACGACGCGATCGTCTGCGGCGACTCGGGCACGGTGACGACGTGGGTCGCGCGCTGGAAGCTGCGCAAGCAGCAGAAGTTCTCCTTCAGCGGGACGATGTGCTCGATGATGGCCGCGATCCCGTACGCGATCGGGGCGCAGTCCGCGTATCCGGACCGGCAGGTGATCGCGTACACCGGCGACGGCTCGCTGATGATGATGATGGGCGAGCTCGCGACGCTGGCGCAGGAGCGGCTGCCGGTCAAGGTGATCGTGAACAAGAACCGGACGCTCGGGCTGATCAAGTGGGAGCAGCAGATCTTCCTCGGCAACCCGGAGTTCGGCTGCAACTTCGACGACGTCGACTTCGTCAAGGTCGCGGAGGGCTGCGGCCTGCACGCCGTGCGCATCGACGACCCGTCGCGCTGCCGCGACCAGCTCGCCGAGGCGCTCGAGCTGAACGAGCCGGTGCTGATCGAGTGCGTCACCGACGCGAACGAGCCGCCGCACCCGCCGCAGGTGACGACCGAGCAGACGAAGCAGTTCGCGGAGGCGCTCGTGCGCGGCGAGGAGCATCGCAAGCAGATCGCGCTCACCGTCGGCCGCGACATGCTGAAGGAGGCGGACTTCCGGGCGAGCCCGTACGGGATCCCGGCCCGGCTCAAGGACAAGCTGACCCCCGGCGGCTGAGCGGCGGCCATGGCGACGACTGTGCGCGGCCTGCGGGCGCGGCCGGCCGGGATCGAGAACGTCGACCGGCGCACGCTCGCGCGCGAGCTGGCGCAGGCGGTCTCGGGCGAGGTCCGGTTCTCCGACGGCAGCCGCGCCCTGTATGCGAACGACGCGTCGTCGTACCGGCAGGTGCCGCTCGGGGTCGTGATCCCGCGCGACGCGGACGACGTGATCGCCACCGTCAACCTCTGCCGCGAGTTCGAGGCGCCCGTCTTCGCGCGGGGCGCCGGCACCGGCCTGGCCGGCCAGACCGTCAACGAGGCGGTGCTGCTCGACTTCAGCAAGTACATGCGCGAGCTCGTCTCGCTCGACCACGAGGCGAAGCGGGCGCGCGTGCAGCCGGGCCTCGTGCTCGACCGGCTGCGCGAGCGCGCGGAAGAGCACGACCTCACCTACGGCCCGGATCCCGCGACGCACAGCCGCTGCACGCTCGGCGGCATGCTCGGCAACAACTCGTGCGGCGTCCACTCGATCCTCGCCGGCGTCACCGCCGACAACGTCGAGTCGCTCGACGTCCTCCTCTACGACGGCACGCGGCTGACGGTCGGCCGCGGCGACGACGCGATCCGCGGTCCCGGCGCCGAGCAGCTGACCGCGCAGCTGCGCGGGCTCGCCGACCGCTGGGGCGACCGCGTGCGCAGCGGGTTCCCGCAGATCCCGCGCCGGATCTCCGGCTACAACCTCGACCGGCTGCTGCCCGAGCAGGGCTTCGACGTCGCCGCCGCGCTCGTCGGCACCGAGTGCACGTGCTGCCTCGTGCTCGAGGCGGAGCTGAAGCTGATCCCGAGCCCGCAGCACCGCTCGCTCGTCCTGCTCGGCTACGACGCGCCGTGGAGCGCGGCCGACCACGTGCCCGAGATCATGGAGTTCGACCCGATCGGGCTCGAGACGTTCGACCGCAAGCTCGTCGACAACGAGCTGAAGAAGGGCTTCAAGCGGCACCCCGAACTGCTGCCCGGCGGCGACGCGTGGCTGCTCTGCGAGTTCGGCGCCGACTCGAAGGAGGAGGCGGACGCGAAGGCGGAGCGCCTGGTCTCGGCGATGAACAAGAAGAAGGACAAGGACTACCTCGACCTCAAGCTCTACGAGGACGAAGGCGAGGTGGCGCAGGTCTGGGAGATCCGCGAGGGCGGTGTCGGCCACTCGAAGGTGCCGGGCGTCCATCCCGGCTGGCCCTCGTGGGAGGACGCGGCCGTCGCGCCCGAGCGCTGCGGCGAGTACCTGCGCGAGTTCGACAAGCTCGTCAAGGACCACGACCTCGAGGTCTCCTGCTATTTCGGGCACGTCGGCCACGGCTGCCTGCACACGCGGCTGAACTGGGACTTCTCGACGCAGGAGGGGATCCGCCGCTACCGGCGCTTCCTGGAGGACGCGGCGGCGCTCGTCGCGTCGTACGGCGGCTCGCTCTCCGGCGAGCACGGCGACGGCCACGCGCGCGCCGAGCTGCTCGACCGGATGTTCGGGCCGGAGCTCGTGGAGGCGTTCCGCGAGTTCCGCGCGATCTGGGACCCCGAGCAGCGGCTGAACCCGGGCAAGGTCAGCGACCCGTACCCGCTCGACACGAACCTGCGCATGGCGCCGCCGTACGAGCCGCGCCAGGTGGAGACGTACTTCTCCTTCCACGACGACGACGGCTCCTTCGCGGCCGCCGCGGAGCGCTGCTTCGGCGTCGGCGCCTGCCGCGACCAGGAAGGCGTCATGTGCCCGAGCTACCAGGCGACGTGGGAGGAGAAGCACTCGACGCGCGGCCGCGCGCGGCTGCTGCACGAGCTGATGCGGAACGAGGTCCTGCAGGACGGCTGGCGCTCCGACGAGGTGTTCGAGGCGCTCGACCTCTGCCTCGCGTGCAAGGGCTGCAAGAACGAGTGCCCGGTGCGCGTCGACATGGCGACCTACAAGGCGGAGTTCCTCGCGCACTACTACGAGGGCCGGCTGCGGCCGCGGCAGGCGTACGCGCTCGGGCTGATCATGCTCTGGGCGCGGATCGCGTCGAAGGCGCCGCGGCTCGCGAACGCGCTCGCGTCGAGCGCGCCCGGCAAGCTGCTCGCCGGCGTCGCGCCGCAGCGGACGCCGCCGCAGTTCGCCGACGAGCCGTTCGCGTCCTGGTTCCGGCGGCGCGGCGGCACGACGGTGCAGGAGGGCCGGCGCGTGATCCTCTGGCCGGACACGTTCAGCAACTACTTCGAGCCCGACGTCGCGAAGGCGGCGGTCGAGGTGCTCGAGGCGGCCGGCTGCTCCGTCGAGCTGCCGCGCGGCCACGTCTGCTGCGGGCGGCCGCTCTACGACTTCGGCATGCTCGGGCGCGCGCGCCGGCAGCTGCAGGACGTGCTCGAGACGATGCGCGAGGAGATCCGCGCCGGCGTCGAGGTGGTCGGGCTGGAGCCGAGCTGCGTCGACGTCTTCCGCGACGAGCTGCTGAACATGCTCCCGCACGACGAGGACGCGAAGCGGCTCTCGAAGCAGACGTTCTCCTTCGTCGAGTTCCTCACCGACCGGCTCGACTGGCAGCCGCCGACGCTCGACGCGCGGGCGGTCGTGCAGGGCCACTGCCACCACCGCGCCGCCGAGAAGACGATGTCGCACGACCGCGAGCTGCTCGACCGGCTCGGGCTCGACTACGAGGTGCTCGACACCGGCTGCTGCGGCATGGCCGGCTCCTACGGCTACCACGCGGGCGAGCACTACGACGTCTCCGTCAAGGTCGCCGAGCACAGCCTGCTGCCGAAGCTGCGCGAGACCCCGGAGTCGACGCTCGTGATCGCCGACGGCTTCTCCTGCCGCGGCCAGATCGAGCAGCTGGACGGGCGGGAGGCGCTGCACGTCGCCCAGGTGGTGCAGCGGGCGCTGCGCGAGTCCGGCCGCACCGGCCCCGAGAAGGACGGCCCGCCGCGGCGCCGCTCGGGGCTGCCGCTCGTAACGGCCGCCGTCGCCCTCGCCGCCGCGGCGGCGGTCGCCCTCGCCCGGCGCCCGGGCTGAGCCGGCGCCGCACGCCCGCTGCTTGCGTCCGCCCGACCGACGCGGGATCCTTGGGGCGATGGGGGCGAAGCTGGACGAGGACCTGCTCGCGCGCCTGCGGCAGGCGACGAGCGCGCTCGACGAGCAGCTCGCGCGCTCGTCCGGCGCCGTCGAGGAGACGCTGCGGCTGCGCCGCCGCTCGCGGCTCCTGCGCGGCTTCCTCGACCGCGTCCGCGCCGACCCCGCCTACCTGCCGCGGCACTGCAGCTGGTGCGGGCGGATCGAGGTCGACGGCGAGTTCGTCCCGCCGGAGGACTTCCTCGCCGGCGACCTGCCCGAGCGGCTGCGGCTTCGCGCCACGCACGGCATCTGCCCCGACTGCCTCGAGTCGGTGCAGCAGGGAAGAAAGCCCCCCGCGCGGAACGTCTAGCCGACAGTGTCGACGGTGGAGGAGCCGCTGGAGATTCCCTACGCGGTGCGCTGGCTCGTGCCGAAGGGCGAGCGCTTCGCCAACTTTCCGCTGCTGAACGACAACGACACGCAGCTCGAGTGGTACCGGCGCTTCGGGCACGTCTACGCGGTCGGGATCCCGACGAAGAAGTGGCGGATCGTCGTCGTCTCCGATCCCGAGCTGCTCGACGAGGTGGCGGAGAACGAGGAGCAGTTCGGCAAGCGGGTCGAGGAGATCAACTTCTTCGCGCAGCTCGCGCGCAGCCGCGGCGACGGGATCTCGGTGATCGGCGACGGCGAGCGCTACGAGCGGATCCGGCGCGTGATGCTGCCGTGGTACGCGCCGTCTCATCAGCGCACGCAGCTCGAGCGGATGAAGGAGCAGGCGCGGCGGCTCGTCGACGCCTGGGCGGAGCTGCCGCCGGACGAGCCGCTCGACGCGCGCGCCTGGCTCGAGCGCTACACGCTCGAGGTCTCCGGCCGCGGCGCGTGCAACTACGGCTTCGGGCTCCTGAACGGGAACGGCGACGGGCACGCGCCGCCGGCCTTCGCTGCCGCGGTGCCCGAGAGCACGAAGGAGAGCATCGCGCGCGTCGCCGAGCCCCGCCCCGACCTGAAGCTGCTCTCGCGCGGGCTGCGCCGCTACCGGCGGCACAACCGCGAGCTGTACCGCACCGCCGAGACGGTCGTCCGCGGCCGCATGCACACGTGTCCCGTCGGCAAGCAGACCGACCTGCTCGGGCGACTGCTGACGACGCCGGACCCGGAGACGGGCGAGCTGCTCGACGTCGAGACGATCCGCGACCAGATCCTCATGCACCTCTCGAACGGCTTCAACGGCCCGTCGATCACCGGCGCGTGGCTCGCGTACGTGCTCGCGACGTACCCGGAGGTGGAGGAGAAGGTGCTCGCGGAGATCGACGGGATCACCGGCGGCGACCCGGACTACGACCTCCGCTACGAGGACCTGCTGCGGATGCCGTACGTGACCCAGGTGATCAAGGAGACGCTGCGCGTCTACCCGCCGATGCCGGTGACGGTGAGGCGGAGCCTCAAGGACGGCTTCCTCGGCCGCTACCGGATGCGGCGGGGCGACATCGTCTTCGTCGGCGCGCTCGCGGCGCAGCGCGACCCGCGCTGGTGGGGCCCGGACCCCGACGCGTTCGACCCCGACCACTTCGCGCCCGAGCGGGCGGCCGGCCGCCCGCGCCACGCCTTCATCCCCTTCTCGGTCGGGAAGCGGCAGTGCATGGCGCAGGAGGTGACGTTCATGATGCTGCGCGTCGTCCTCTTCGAGATCTGCCGCCGCTACCGGCTGCGCCTCGCGCCCGGCGCGACCGTCGAGAAGAACACCGTCGTGACGACGAAGCCGAAGTCGGTGCCCGTCGTGCTGCGGCCGCGCGAGCGCGTGCGGGTCGAGCGGCCGGCGGCCGCGGCGGCGCCGGCGATCGTGACGTCGCGCGACTGGGGCCCGCCGACCGAGATCCCGCCCGAGAGCCCGTACCGCCGGCTCGTCGTGGCCTACGGGAGCAACTTCGGCGCCAACAAGGAGCTGGCGGAGCGCTTCGGCGAGCGCGCCGAGTACCAGGGCTTCGCCTGCGACGTCGTGACGCTGAACGAGCTCGCCGCGTCGCCGCCGCCGAACGGCGACCCGTGGCTGCTCGTCGCGATGAGCTCGACGTACACGTCGAACCCGCCGACGAACGCGACCGCGTTCAAGGCGCTGCTCGAGCACGCCCGGCCGGGCGCGGAGACGTGGAGCGCCTGCCGCTACCTCGTCTGGGGCCTCGGCAACAGCCAGTGGAACGCGTTCCTCGCCTTCCCGCGCTGGCTGCACGAGGCGCTCGAGCGGGCGGGCGCGACGCCGCTCGCCGACTTCGCCTACGGCGACGTCGGCTCGCCGCTCTGGGAGCAGGCGCACGCCGAGTGGAACGCGGCCGTCTGGCCGACCCTCCTCGACCTCGCGGGCGCGCAGTTCAGCGAGGCGGCGGCGGAGCGGATCGCCGCCGAGCGCGCCGAGGCGGACGAGCTGAAGGACGTCGCCTCGAACACCGCGATGGCGAAGTCGCTGCAGGCGGCGGCGCCGCGCGTGCTGCTCGTGCCGACGATCCTCTCGAACGCGGTCGGCGCGAGCACCGTCCCGGCGCGCGCGGTCGAGGCCCGCGAGCTGCAGGCGTCCGAGTCGCCGCGGCGCACGCGCCACCTCGAGCTGAGGCTGCCGGACGGCTTCGCGTACGCGGCGGGCGACCACCTGGGCGTCTGCCCGCGCAACCCGGAGGAGCGCGTGGAGCGGCTCGCCGCGCATCTGGGCGCGGAGCTCGAAGGGCTGTTCATGGTCCCGAAGAGCCTGAGCGTGCACGTCGTGCCGCGCGGCGTCGTGCTGCAGGTGCGGAACGTGCTCACGAACCTGGTCGACATCGCCGGGCCGCCGACGCCGGCGCTGCTCGACCTGCTGCGGGAGAAGGCGACCGACCCCGCCGACCGCGCGAGGCTCGAGGAGATCCGCGACGGGCGCGGCGAGGGCCGCTGGGACGTCCTGCGGCTGCTCGACGAGCTGCCCTCGTGCTCCCTCAACCTCTTCGAGCTGCTGCAGGCGGCGCAGCCGCTGCGGCCGCGCTACTACTCGCCGAGCTCGAGCCCGCGCGTGCACGGCGCCTCCGTCGCGCACCTGACGGTCGGGCTCGACGAGCTCGGCACGAGCTCCCGCTACCTGCACGGGCTGCGCGAGGGCGACCGCGTCGACGTCTTCCTCGACGGCGCCGACGGCTTCCACCTGCAGGAGGACGTCTCGAAGCCGATGCTCTTCGTCTCCGCCGGCACCGGCTTCGCGCCGATGCTCGGCTTCCTCTGGGAGCGGCTCGCGCTGCGCGACGCGGGCGCGCGGCTCGGGGAGGCGGCGCTCTTCAACGGCATCCGCTCGCCGGCGCTCGACTACGTCTACCGCGAGGAGATCGAGCGGTTCGCCGCCGAGGGCGTCCTCGACCACGTGCACGTCGCGACCTCGCGCGAGGGCGAGCGGCTCTACGTGCAGGACCTGCTGCGCAGGGAGAGCGCGCTCGTCTGGCGCCTGCTCGAGGCCGGCGGCTACGTCTACGTGTGCGGCGGGCAGGGTCTGCGCGACGGCGTGCGCGAGGCGTTCGTCGACGTCGTCGCCGAGCACGCGGCGCTTCCGCGCGAGCACGCGGAGGCATTCATGGTGGAATTGGAGAACACGGAGCAGCGTTACCGGCCCGACCTCTGGGCCTGACCGAACGGAGCCCACCACGCATGGACGTCCTCGCACTCGTCTTCACGATCTGCGCGCTCGTGATGTTCCTCTTCGCGGCGAGCGGCCGCGAGCTACGGCACTTCAACGAGATCGCTCTCGGGCTGGTCTTCCTCACCGCCGCGCTGATCTGCCAGTTCACCACGCTCACGAACACGCACATCGGAAACTGAACGGACGACGTGCCACGTGCGCAGCATCAGCGCGATCGAGAGGAAGCCGACGACGACGTTCGTCGTCATCAGCGCCACCTTCATTCCGACGCTGAACGCCAGCACCGCCGCGGCCGCCGCCTTCCCCGAGAAGACGTAGACGACGAGGCCCTGCTCCGTGCCGATCCCGCCAGGCGTCAGCGGCACGAGCGTCGAGAGGCTCTGCGTCACCTGCACGAGCAGCGCGTTGTGCAGCGTCGCCGGTAGGCCGAACGCGCGCAGCAGGAAGAAGATCGTCGCGATCCTGAGCACCCAGTCGAAGGCCTGCAGGAGCACGACCGAGCGCAGGTAGCGCCGCGGCTGTCCGAGGATCGCGCCGCCCGCGCGCAGCTGCCGCAGGAAGTCCTCGACCCGCCGCCGCAGCAGTAGCACGGCGACGAGCAGGAGCAGGAGCACGACGCCGGCGGCGATCAGCGCCGCACGCGGATGGCGGTCCGCCCACGACCAGTCGATCGAGCGCAGCCCGCCGAGCACGTCGATGCCGGGCAGCACGTTCTGCTGCAGCGCCCAGAGGAAGAGGCAGCCGGAGACGACGAAGTCGAACAGCGTGTCGACGACGAGCGTCGCCGCGAGCGTCGGGTAGCGCGAGCCGGCGATCCGGTGCCTGATCAGGTAGAGCTTGACGACGTCGCCGCCGCGCGCGGGCAGGATCGCGTTCACGGCGGCGCCCGCCGCGTACGCGCCGAACGCATGCCGCCAGCGGACGAGCGAGCCGGGATGCGCGGCCGCGAGGATGTTCCGCCAGGCGCGCGTGCGTGCGGCGAGCTTCGTCAGGTGGAGGCAGACCGCGATCCCGAGCGAGCCCCAGCCGATCGCCTGCAGGTGGTCGACGAAGACGTGGAGCGCGTGGAGGATCGAGTCGAGCACGCGCCCATGGTCGCACGCGGGCGCCCGGATTCATCCGGGCGCCCGCGCCTCTAGCGAGGCTGCAGCGAGCCCGCGACCTGCAGCAGCTCGCCGCGCGAGAGGTCGCCGCCGACTGTGACCACGAGCCGGTCGGTCAGCGCCCAGACGTGCGGGACGGCCCGCGGCGTCAGCAGCAGCTCCGCCTGCGCGCCGGCCAGGGCGCCCGCGTCGAAGCGCACCCGCTGCGGGTGGTCGACGAAGCCTTCGCCCGTCGCGAGCGGGTCGCTCCAGGGGCCCGCGCCGCGCAGCCGCGTGGTGACGAGGAACTGGTCGAGGCCGCGGCGGTAGGAGAGCGAGACGACCTGCTGTGACTGCGGGTTGCCGCCCTCCTTGCCGGTCGGGGCGCCCTCGCGCGCGACCGCGACCTCGGCGAGCCGGTAGCCCGCCGGCACCGTCACGGGCACGAGCGGCGCGTAGCCGACGGCGCCGGCGACGGCGGCGAGGCCGACCCGGCGGAAGCCGTCGTCGCTCCGCATCACCTCGGCGCCGGCCGGGAACGCGAGCCGGAAGGTCGCGGCGGGCACCGCCTCGTTGACGCGCAGCCGCTCGATGCTCAGCTCGCGCAGCACGCTGCCCTGCTTCAGCTCGACGACCTGCACGGGCATCCCCGTCTCCTGGTCGACGGTGACCCGGAAGCGGTCGCCCGAGAGCTCCGGGACGATCCGGTTCGGGACGGTGTCGACGTCGAGCCGCCACGCCGGCCGGCCGAGGTAGGTCGTCTCGCGCACGGCCGGGTCGCCGGCGGCGAGCGCGGCGCGCACGAAGTCGGCGAACTCGTCCGGCAGCGGCCACGTCGGCGGCCCCGGGTCGGGCGGCCCGGGGGCGACGCCGTCGCGCCGGGCGTAGAAGAGCGTGTCCGCGCCCGTGCTGGCGCTGTGCTGGGCGGAGCGGGCGACGCCGGCGGCGGCGTCGTACGTGATCACGTCCCCTGCCCGCGGGCCCTCGAGGCGCACGTCGCCCGCGGAGTCGAGGACGAACCGCCACCGCTCCGTCCCGTGCTGGGCGGGGCCGCTCGCGACGAGCACGCCCTGCAGCGTGCGCATCCCGGCGAGCGCCTTGCGCAGCTGGGCCTTGACGACGGCCGCGCTCGCGGGCCGCGGCCCGCCGACCGCCGGCGTCCGCTGCGTGCGCGGGATCCCGACCGCGAGCACCGCCACCGCGGCGGCCGCGGCGACGGCGGCGACGGCGCCGAGGCGGACGCCGCGGCGCGTCCACAGCGGCCGCCGCTCGGCGGCGAGGCGCGCGCGCAGCCCGCGGTGGAAGTCGGCGCCGTGCTCGGGCGTGTCGAGCTCGCGGAGCGCGGCGCCGAGGCGCTCGTCGCGGTCTTCGGTGAGGGTGTCGTCGGTCATCGTTCGGACGCTCCTTCGAGGCGGTCGTCGAGCGCGCGGCGGAGCAGCGCGCGCGTGCGGTTGAGACGGGAGGCGACGGTGCCCTCGGGGACGCCGAGGATCTCCGCCGCGCTGCGGTAGTCGAAGCCCTGCGCGTCGACGAGCAGGACCGCGGCGCGGTCGGCTGCCGGCAGGCGGGCGAGCGCGCCGGCGAGCCCTCGCCGGATCTCGAGCAGCTCGCCCGGCTCCGGCCGCGGGTCGGCGCGCTCGCGGACGCTGTCGAGCGGGACGACCTGCCGCTCGCGGCGCAGCTCGTCCATGCAGGCGTTGTAGGCGACCCGGTAGAGCCACGTCCCGAGCGCCGCGTCGCCGCGGAAGCCCGGCAGCGCCCGGTAGGCGCGGACGTACGCCTCCTGCAGCGCGTCGTCCATCCGGTCGCGGTCGCCGAGCAGCCGGTACGCGAGCGCGCGCAGGCCCGGGTCGTAGTGGCGGACGAGGAGCGCGAAGGCGCGCTGGTCTCCGCGCCGGGCGCGGGCGAGGACGTTCGGTTCGATCTCCATCGAGAGGTTGGACGGAGCGGCCGGGGCGATTCCTTCACGGACGGTACCGGCGGGCCGTTGCAACGTTTTTGCAACGTAGCCCGATCAAGCTCCGGGCGTGCGCTCGCCTCGCCGGATCCTGGGGGTCGCCGCCCTGCTCTGCCTCGGCCTGCTCGCGCTCGGCGGCGCCGCGGACGCGGCCGGGCCGACCCCGCAGCTCTTCGGCTGGGGGCGCTACGTGACGACGCCGGCGCCGATCGCGCTGCCGGACGGCGTCTACGCCGCCGCCGTCTCGGGGGGCGGCTTCCACAACCTGGCGCTCGGCTCGGACGGAAAGATCTACGGCTGGGGCGACAACGCCGACGGCGAGCTGGGCGACGGCACGACCACGCGCAGCGCGACGCCGGTCGCCGCCGTGCTCCCGGGCGGGGTCGCGGCCGTCGCCGTCTCGGCGGGCAGCTCCCCGTACTACGGCCGCCCGTTCAGCCTCGCCCTCGGGGCCGACGGCGACGTCTACGCCTGGGGCGGCAACGGGTACGGCCAGCTCGGCGACGGCACGACGACGCCGGAGCTGACGCCGGAGCGGATCCAGCTGCCGGGCGGGGTGCACGCCGTGGCCGTCTCCGCCGGGGGACGGGCGAGCCTCGTGCTCGGCTCCGACGGCGACCTCTACGTGTGGGGCGACAACACGTTCGGCGAGCTCGGCGACGGCACGACGACGAGCCGGTCGACACCCGAGCGGGTGGCGCTGCCCGGCGGCGTGCACGCGACCGCCGTCGCCGCGGGCTTCGTCTACGACCTCGTCCTCGGCGCGGACGGGGCCGTGTACGCATGGGGGACGAGCCCCGACGGCGTGCTCCACGCGACCCCCGGGCAGGTGCCGCTGCCGGGCGGCGCGCACGCGACCGCGGTCGCGATCTCGAACGGCCCCGAGGGCGGTGCGGCCCTCGTGCTCGGCGCCGACGGCACGATCTACAGCTGGGGCGCCAACGGGTACGGCCAGCTCGGCGACGGGACGCAGACGGAGCACGACACGCCCGAGCCGGTCGCGCTGCCGGGCGGCGTCGACGCCGTCGCCGTCGCCGCGGGCGGCAGGCACGGCCTCGCGATCGGCTCCGACGGGAACGTCTACGTCTGGGGGTGGAACGCGGAGGGCGAGCTCGGCGACGGCCTCGGCATCGCGCACTTCAGCCCGAAGCAGCTCGTCCTGCCGGGCGGCGTGGCCGCGACGTCCATCTCCGCCGGGGACCTCACGAGCTTCGCGATCGGCGTCCTGCCAGCGCCCCGGTTCCTCGGCGCGACCCCGCCCGCGACCGCGGCCGCCGGCTCGACGCTCGACTACACGTTCCTCGCGACGGGCAGGCCGACGTACTCGCTCGCGCCGGGCGCGCCACCGTGGCTGTCGATCGACGCGACGAGCGGCCGCCTGACCGGCACGCTGCCCGCCGACGCCGAGAGCTTCGCCTTCTCGGTCGTGGCGACGAACGCGGCAGGCTCGACGACCGCCGGCCCGTTCGCGGTCACCGTGCCGGCCGCGCCGGTGCACGTGACCGGGACGGTCACGCGTGCGGCGGACGGCACCGTCGTCGCGGGCGCGCTCGTGGACGCGTGCACCTCCGACGGCGGCGTCTGCGTGAGCGCGACGACGGACGCATCCGGGCTGTTCGACCTCACCGTCGCCTCCGGCAGCACGTTGACGCTGCACGCCTACCCGCCGAAGAGCGAGGGCATCCTCGGCGCGACGACGACGGTCGACGTCGGCAAGACCGACGTCTCGGGCGTCACGGTCGAGCTGCCGGCGCCGTCGCGCCTCGGCGCGCTGCAGCTGACCGGCGGCCTCGTCGGCAGCTCCGGCGGCCTGCCCGTGCTGCACTGGGCGCGCACGACCGACGTCAGCTTCGCCGGCTGCCCGAACGGCTTCGGCACGGTGTCCGTGGTCGGCCGGAACACGAAGACCGGCACGTACGACTACGACGTCTCGTCGCTCGCGGAGACCGCGCCGGGATCCGGTGTGTACAGCGGCTCGCTGCCGCCGCAGTATCCGATCCACGGCCCCGTCCAGCTGAGCAGCGCGAGCCATTGCGACGGGACGTCGCCGTCGCTCCGCCGGTTGCAGTCGGTGGCCCTCTCCGGCCTCGACATCCTTGCCGCGATCCGCGCGCTCGGCCCGCAGCTGCTGCTCGGCCACGTCACGTACAAGGCGATGGTCGACTCGCAGATGGCCGGCCTGCATCCGAGCTGCTCGGGCGACAAGGCCGCGGCGAAGTCCGCTCTCGGCCTGGCCCTTCGGCTCGCCTTCAAGCCGGTCGTCACCGCGGCGATGCCCGCGATCGAGGCGACGCTCGCCACCGTCTTCGCCGAGACCGGGCCGCTCGACGTAATCGTCTGGCTCGCGACGCCGACGATCGTCTCCTACGCGACCGGGATGATCGCGGACGACCTCGCGAGCGCGGCGATCGACGCGGCGCTCGCCGACTGCCCGCAGCCGGACGGGCTCGACCCGAACGCGCTGATCGACCCGAGCGGCACCGTGCTCGACACGAACGGAAACCCGGTCGCCGGCGCGACGACGACGATCCTGCGCGCCGACACGCAGGCGGGGCCGTTCGCGCCGGTCGACGCGACGCAGCCCGGGATCGAGCCCGCGGTGAACCCGGAGACGACGGGCGTGGACGGCGTCTTCCACTGGGACGTCCGCTCCGGCTCCTACGAGGTGCGGGCGTCGGCTCCCGCCTGCAGCACGGCGACGGTCGGCCCGTATCCCGTGCCGCCCCCGCAGGTCGGGCTGACGGTCACGCTCGCCTGCCAGAACGAGCAGCCGGCGCCGAAGCCGGTCGTCGACGGCCTCGGCGTGAGCACCGGCCCGCCGGCCGGCGGCACCGCCGTCCGGGTGCTCGGCAGCGGCTTCACCCCGTCGAGCGCGGTGAGCTTCGGCGGCACTGCCGCCGCCTCGGTCACGTTCCTCTCGCCCGAGCTGCTCTCCGCCGTCACGCCGCACGGTCACGGCGCGGTCGACGTCGTCGTCACGACGTCGGGCGGCGCGAGCGCGACCTCGTCCGCAGACACCTTCTTCTTCGGCACGACGCCGAGCGTGAGCGGGCTGAGCGCGGCGGAGGGCGGGACGGCAGGCGGCACGACGTTGACGGTGAGCGGCAGCGGCCTCGACGGGGCGACCGCGGTCGCCTTCGGGCGCGCGCTCGGCACGAACCTGCGCGTGCTCTCCGACTCGCAGCTCCGGGTGACGACACCGGCCGCCGCGGCCGGGACGGTCGACGTCGTCGTCGTCACGCCCGCGGGCGCGAGCGCGACCGGCGCGACCGACCGCTTCACCTTCACCGCCGCGGCGAAGGGCGGAGGCGGGAGCGCTCCCGCCGCCGGCGGCTCCGCGGAGCCGAGCGGCGGCACCGCCGCCCCGGCGACGGCGGACACGCACGCGCCGCGGCTCGCCGCGGTGCTGCGTGCCGGTCTCCGGCGCGGGGCGCTCGTGCTGCAGTGGCCGGCGGCGAGCGACGACGTGGGCGTCGACCACTACGAGCTGTATCTGAACGGCCGTCCGCTCGAGCGCGTGCCGGGGTCGGCGACGAGCGCGCGCCTGCGCGTGTTCGCACCGCGCGGCACGAGCCTCTTCACACTGCGCGCGTTCGACGCGGCGGGGAACGCGAGCGACGCGAGCGACGCTGTCGTCGCGCGGCCGTCCGCACGGCCGCGGTCTGCTCCGCGGCGGATCCCGCGCTGGGCGTGGTCCCTGCTCCGGTGGCAGGAGCACGGGCATCGCGGGCGACGCCCGCACCCGCCCGCCCCGGTGCGGCGGTGGTATCCCGCGTGGGCGCACTGGCGGCAGCAGCCGTTCCGGCTCGTCGGCTGACGCGCCGGTACAGTCGGCCGATGCCCGGCCGCTGCGCGCTGCTCGTCGTCGACGTCCAGCGCGGCTTCGACGAGCCGCGGCTCGGGCGCCGCAACAACCCGGAGTGCGAGCGGACGATCGGCGCGCTGATCGAGGCGTGGCGCGACCGCGGCCGGCCGCTCGTCTTCGTGCGCCACGACTCCGCCGAGCCCGGCTCGCCGCTCCGCCCGGGCACGCCCGGCAACGCGTTCAAGGACGTCGTCTCCGGCGAGCCCGACCTGCTCGTGACGAAGCGCGTCAACTCCGCCTTCCTCGGCGACCCCGACCTGGCCGCCTGGCTGCGCGGGCGGGGCATCGACGCGGTCGCGATCTGCGGGATCACGACGAACCACTGCTGCGAGACGACCGCGCGCATGGCCGGCAACCTCGGCTTCGACACGTACTTCGTCGCCGACGCGACGCACACGTTCGACCGCCCGGCGCGCGACGGCTCCGTCATCCCCGCCGAGGACGTCCAGCGGATGACGGAGGCGAACCTCGAAGGCGAGTTCGCGCGCGTCGTCACCGCCGCCGAGCTGCTCGCACTGCTCCCCGCGTAGTTCCCCGCAGCGCGAATCCGGCCCGCCGCCGACGCGGGCGGGCACGGCCGGCGGCACGCTCGGGGTGTCGACGAAGGGGAGGTGCGCCATGGAGGCGCTGCGTTATCCGGTCCACGTCGAGGCCGAGCTCGAGCCGGGGCTCTCGCGCTGGCTGTGGCTCGTCAAATGGGTGCTCGCGCTCCCGCACGTGATCGTGCTGGCGTTCCTGTGGATCGCGTTCGCCCTGCTCACCGCCGTCGCGTTCGCCGCGATCCTCGTCACGGGCCGCTACCCGCGCGGGATCTTCGACTTCAACGTCGGCGTGCTGCGCTGGACGTGGCGCGTGAGCTACTACGCGTACGGCGGGCTCGGCACCGACCGCTACCCGCCGTTCAGCCTCGGCGAGGAGCCGGGCTATCCGGCGCGGCTCGAGATCGAGTATCCGGAGCGCCTCTCGCGCGGGCTCGTGCTCGTCAAGTGGTGGCTGCTCGCGATCCCGCAGTACGCGATCGTCGGGCTGTTCCTCGGCGGCTGGGGCGTCCACTGGTGGGGCCCCGGGCTGGTCGGGCTCCTCGTCGTCTTCGCCGGCTTCGTCCTGCTCGTCGGACGGCCGTACCCGCGGCCGATGTTCGACCTCGTCGTCGGGATGCAGCGCTGGTCGCTGCGCGTGGCCGCCTACGCGGCGCTGATGCGGGACGAGTACCCGCCGTTCAGGCTCGACCAGGGCGGCACGGAGCCGCCCACGGGAGGTGAGGAGGATGACATTCGGGCGTAAGGATCTCGCGGCGACGGCGCTGACGGCGCTCGCGGTGCTCGCGTTCGCCGCCACGCACCAGGGCTGGAACGTGTGGCTCGTCGGCGGCAGCCATCGCTGGGCGGCGGCCGCGGTGCTCGCGCTCGGCATGGGCGCGTGCGCGCTCGGCTCGCCGGGCCGGGGCGCGGCGACGCGGGTGCTCGCGGTGCTGGGCGTCGTCGCCTTCGTGCTCGGCGTGCTCGCGCTCGCGACCGGCTCGCTGACGCCGCTGTCGCTGCTCGTCGTGGACGTCGTCCTGCTCTGGGCCGCGGCGACCGCCCGGCACCTCGTCCAGCCGCCGCGTCCGTCGGCCCAGCACTGAGGAAAGGAGTGGAGATGCAAACGATCCTGCTCGCCACCGACGGCTCGCCGTCCGCCGTGCGCGCGACCGAGACGGCGATCGAGCTCGCCTCGCAGCTGCACGCGCGGCTGCACGTCGTCACCGTCTGGTCGGTGCCGGCGTCGGCGTTCGGCTACGCGCCGGTCTCGATCGTCCCGGAGCTCGCGCAGGCGGAGCGCGCCGCCGCCGAGAACGTCGCCGACCGCACCGCCGCGCAGGCGGAGGCGGCCGGCATCCCGGTCACGGTCGACGTGCGCGAAGGGCTGGCCGTCGACGAGATCTGCGCCGCGGCCTGCACCCGCGACGCGTCGTTCGTCGTCGTCGGCGCGCACGGCTGGGGCGCGCTGAAGCGGCTCGTCTTCGGCAGCGTCTCGACCGGCGTGCTCCAGCACGCGCCGTGCCCGGTGCTCGTCGTGCGCGGCGCGGCGGTCGACGAGGCCGTGGAGGCGGCCGACGCACGGCACGGAGTCCCGGCCGCGCCGCTGTGAGGCGCGACGGTCGAAGCGCGACGGAAGGGAGGTTGGAGATGCTGATCCTGATCGGGACCGACGGCTCCGAGGGGGCGCGCGCGGCGGTGGACGAGGGCGGCCGGCTCGCCGGCCGCACCGGCGCGGAGGTGCTCGTCGCGACCGTGCGGCAAGCTCCGTCGACGCTGCTCGGCGAGCCGCGGTACCAGGAGGCGCTGCACCGGCAGCTCGTGCGGGCGGAGCACGCCCTCGACCAGGCGACCGAGCTGCTCGACGCGCTCGGCGTCGAGCACGAGTCCCTGGTCCTCGAGGGAGACGCGTCGGAGGAGCTGTTGCGGCTCGCGGAGTCGCGCGGCGCCGCCCTCGTCGTCGTCGGCTCTCGCGGCCGCTCGCCCGTCCGCGCGGCGCTGCTCGGCAGCGTCTCGGGCGCCGTCGTCGCGCGCTCGCCCGTGCCGGTGCTCGTCGTGCCGCCGCGGGCCGTGTCCGGCCGCCGCCTCCCGCGCCGCGCCGCGGCGGCGCGAGGCTAGTCGTCGCCTGGAGCGACGGCGCCGCCTTCCCACTCCCAGCGCTCGATCGCCTCGGGCGGCCCGTGCAGGACGGCGAGGTAGACCGAAGCCGCCCAGGCGCGCAGCTCGTCGGCGGCGCGCCGGTACGGCTCGTGCAGCGCCGGGTCGGCGGCTGCCTGCTGCTTCAGGTGCAGGACGCGCCGCAGCCGCCGGCGGCACTCGGCCGTCGAGGCGATCGCGAGCGTGTCGGCGAGCGCGGCCGCCGACGCGGTCGCGATCGCGCGCTCGGCGGCGCGCACGGCGGGCTCGACCGCGAGCGCCGTCCAGGCGTCCAGGCGGCGTTCGGCGAGACGGGGCACTGCGCTCCTCCTGTTCGTGGACGGGTCGTCGCTCCCGGCAGTGTCCGTCGCGGCGGCCGCGGCCGCCATCGGCCCGGGAGCCCACGGGAGGGGCGGCGCGGCCCCATCCCGCCCGCAACCGGAGGTGAAACCTCCGGTTGGGCTACGATCGCTCCGTGCCCGGCCGCGCGAAGCCCAGGCCGCTCCGCCGCGACGCGCAGCGCAACGTCGAGCGGATCCGCGCCGCCGCGCGCGAGGTCTTCGGCGAGCGCGGGCTCGAGGCGACGCTCGACGACGTCGCCGCGCGGGCAGGGGTCGGCGTCGGCACCGTCTACCGGCGCTACCCGAACAAGCTGGCCCTGCTCGAGGACGCGCTCGAGGACGAGCTGCAGCGCGTCGTCGCGATGGTCGAGGCGGCGGCGGCGGCGCCCGAGGCGTGGCCCGCGCTCGCCGCCCTCGTCGAGCGCTTCGCGGCCCAGCTCGTCCGCAGCCACGGGCTCGACGACCTCCTCTTCCGCTCGCCGGTGGCGCAGGAGCACCTCGCGCGCGCGAACGAGCGCATCCGCCCCGCGCTCGCGTCGCTCGTCCGGCGGGCGAAGGACGAGGGCGAGCTGCGCGACGACTTCGCCGCCGCCGACCTCCGGCTCGTGCTCGGGATGGTGACGAGCGTCGCGCGCGACACCGAGGCCGCGGCGCACGAGGTCTGGCCGCGCTGCCTCGCGCTCGTGCTCGACGGGATGCGGCAGCGCCGCGACCGCCCGACGCCGCTGCCGACGAGGCCGCTCTCGGACGACGAGCTCGACCGCCTCGGCCGCGCGCGGCTCCAGCGCCCGCGGCGCTCCCGCTGACGCCGGCGTCAGCGCGTGCGCGCGACGAAGACGAGGAAGTCGTCGTCGCTCGTGGCGGGGCGGTCGTTGTGGTCGCCCTCGACGACGACGTCGACGAAGCCGGCGCGCTCGAGCAGCAGCCGCAGCTCCTCGGCGAAGTAGAGGTTGATCGTCAGCAGGTGATCTTCCTCCGCCTGCAGCTCGCCTTCGCGCCACTGCTCCGCGTGCATGCCGAGCGTCACGCGCTGGCCGAGCGGGTCGAGGTCGAGCAGCCGCACGCCCAGCGAGTACTCGTTCCCGTCCGGAGCGGGCCGTCGCTGCGGCGCGGCCCGCGGCGGCTCCGGCAGGTCGGCGCGGCCCTCCTTCGTCCAGCGGCGCCACTGCGGCGCGTCGGCGTAGGGAACCTCGACGTCGAGCAGCAGCGTGCCGCCCGGCTCGAGGCACGCGTGCAGGCGGTCGAGCGCCTCGACGTCCTGTGCGCGGGTGCTGCCGAGGCCGAACGTGCCGCAGACGACGACGGTGCCGTACCTGCGCGGCGGGTCGAGCGCGTGCAGCGGCTGGACGAAGAGCGTCGGCGCGAGGCCCTCCTGCGCCGCCTTCTCGCGGCAGGCCGCGACCATGTCCGCCGAGACGTCGCAGCCGTCCACGTCGAGGCCGGCGCGCAGGAGCGGGCGCAGCAGCCGGCCGGTGCCGCAGCCCGCGTCGAGCGCCGGCCGTCCGTCCTGCTCGATCCGGCGCCGGAAGTACGGCAGCTCGTGCGGCCGGAAGTCGTCGTTGAACTCCGCCCACCAGCGCGCGACGAGCCCGTGGTGCCACGTCTGAGCGGCGACGCCCTCCATCCGGCCGCCGCGATTGTCCCACGCGGCCGGAGGGAGAGGAAGGCGGGACCGGCGTGCGCCGGCCCCGCCCACGGTCGATCAGTGCGCGAAGAGCGCGTCCATCGTCGGCACGTTCGCCCGGTCGCCCGCGTTCTGCAGGTAGCCGAGCTTCCACATCTTCTCCAGGGTCGCGAGGAGCGAGTAGTGGTTGTACGACGTGTCGTCGACGAACGCGTGGTTGCTGTGCGTCGTGATCAGGATCGCCGGCACGAGGCCGCCGCCGTAGACGCCGCCCGGCCAATCCGGGCTGACGAACGGGTCGCCCGCCGGCAGCACCGGCGAGTCGCAGCAGCCGGAGGCGTCTTCCCAGCTGCCGACCGACGGGTTCGCGCCGTCGAAGTCGTTCTCGTCGGCGGTGACGAAGATGGCGCTGTTCTGCGTCCACGCCGGCGAGCTCATGATCGCCTGCACCGTGCGCTTGACGAACGCGTCCGCGTTGTGCTGGAGCGCGACGTCGGCGGCGTCGATGTTGACCGCGTCGCCGTACGGGCACGGCGTCTCCGGCCGGCCGGGGATCGGCGCGTACACGCCGCCGTGCATGTCGTTGCACTGATCCGGCGTGATCCAGACGTAGTTGCCGACGTTGCCGCTCGCGAGGTCGGCGGCGAGGTCGTCGTACGGCTTGATGTGCGCCATCCGCGCCGGGTTGTCGCGGATGTCCTGCATCAGCGCGAACGGGTCGTGCTTGATCGCGTACAGCGCCGTCGAGCCCGGGGCCGTCGGCGCGAGCTTGTTCGACGTGTCGAGCGCCTCCATGTAGGCGTTCCACGTCAGCCCGTGCGACTCGAGCTGGTCGACGATGTTCGGCACGTCCAGGACGTGCAGGTTGTCGTCGTTCAGCCCCCAGTTGCTGCCGGTGATCGAGGCGATGTAGTTCGGCTCGCTCGGGTGCGTGACGCCGTAGTAGTGCGTCGCGCGGCTGTAAGTGTGCGCGAGCTGCGTGATGTACGGCGCGACCAGGTTGCCGGCCGCGTCGCGCTGGTCGATGACGCTGTGCTCCGAGTGGTTCTCGAGCATGATCACGAAGAAGTGATCGAGCCCGGAGTGGACGCTCGGAGAGGCGGCGGTCGCGTTGAAGGCGGTCGTCGCGGCGAGCGCGGCCGCGGCCGCGATCACGGCGAGCACGCCGTAGCGCTTCTTCATCCAGATTCTCCCCTCTCGTGTGGACCCAGCAGGGGCGAGTATCGCACGCCTCACGAACGGCGTCGGGCCTGCGTTCTATCGTCGTGAGATGCCGCAATCCGTCCTCGACACCCCGATCGGGCCGCTCGGGCTCGTCGCCTCCGAGACGGGCCTCACGGGCGTCCGCTTCGACGCTCGCCGGCTCCGGCCGGAGGGCGGCTCGCCCGTGCTCGACGAGGCCGCGCGACAGCTCCTGGCGTACTTCGACGGCGAGCTGCTCGAGTTCGACCTGCCGCTCGAGCCGCACGGCGGCGAGTTCGACCGCCGCTGCTGGCTCGCGCTCGCGTCGATCCCCTACGGCCGCACGGTCAGCTACGGCGAGCAGGCACGCCGGCTCGGGCTCGGCCACGCGGCGGCGCGGGCCGTCGGGGCGGCGAACGGCCGCAACCCGCTGCCGATCGTCCTGCCGTGCCATCGCGTGATCGGCGCCGACGGCTCGCTCACGGGCTTCGGCGGCGGCCTGCACGTGAAGCGGTTCCTGCTCGAGCACGAGGGCGCGCTGCTGCCGCTCTCGTAGGCGCGCCGCCGCCGCCGCGACGTCTCGGCGGCCGGCGAGACGACGTCGCAGGAGCCGTCGATCTCGCTCCTGCCGGCCGAGGGGAAGACGCCACGCTGCGCGCGCGGCACGTGCTCACGGACGTGTGAGGAAGAGCCGCTTCTCGGCCGCGAGCTGCGGCGGCCACTCGACGCGTCCGGCGCCGGCGAACCGCAGGTAGGCGCGCAGCGCCTCGCGCATCGCCTCGACGAACCCGTCCGCACGGCGCGGCGAGAAGCCCGCCTCCCACCAGACGGCGAGCACGCGCACGCGACCGGCGTCGCGCTCGATCCGCGGCTCGATCCGGCCGACGAAGCGGTCGCGGAAGAGGATCGGCAGCACGTACCAGCCCCACCGGCGCTTCACGGGCGGCTGGAAGAGCTCCCAGACGTAGTCGAAGCCGAAGAGGCTCGAGAGCAGCGGCCGGTCCCAGACGAGGACGTCGAACGGCGACAGGAACGCGACCGACGGCGGCGGCTCCGGCGGCGCCCGCAGCAGCGCGACGTCGTCGCGGAGCACGAAGCGCGGGCCGCGCACCCCCTCGACGTCGACCCGGACGAGCTCGCCGCGCTCGACGAGCTGCTCGCGCAGGGCGGTGCGGCCCGGAAAGCCGGGCCACCGCGGGTCGGGCCTCGCCGGGCCGAGGCCGGCGAAGACGTCGCCGCCGCCGGCGGCGCCGAGCAGCCCGTGGGCGCGGTAGCGCGAGAGGAGCTTGTGCCGCAGCTGCTCCTCCAGCCCCGGCTCGCGCGCGAGAACCTCCGCCGGCAGCAGCCGCTCCAGCAGGTCGTAGTAGCGCCGGGCGCCGTCGCGGCGCGCGAGCCCGAGCACGCCGGTGACGGCGTACGCCTCGAGCGCCGCCCGGACGGCGTTCGTCGGCAGTCCGAACCAGTCGGTCGTCGGGCCGGCTTCGCGCTCGAAGTCGAGCGACGAGAGCGCGCCCTCGGCGCGGATCCGCGCGAGCACGCGCTCCGCGACCTCGGCGTTCTCGGCGAGCGCGCGCGCCGCCGCGCGGCTCGACCGTCCGCGGAACCACGGGAACTCCTCGGTGGGGACGAGCGAGAGCCCCTTGTTGTACGCCTCGAAGAGCTCGCGGCGCGCGTAGAGCGCGTCGCACCACGCCGGGTCGTAGTCGGCGACCCGCGCGTGCAGCGCGAGGTCGTGGCTGCGGCCGGCGACGGCGATCGGGTCGTACTGGAGCGAGCCGAAGCGGCGGACGACCGCGAGCACCGCCTGCTCGCCGCCCGCGAGCGAGCGCGCCGGCGCGAGCAGCTGCCGGGCGACGAGAAAGCGGCGGGCGGCTTCGGCGGTGACCCTCATCGCAGCGGCACATACTGTCAGCGTGCCGCCCGACCAGGACGTCGCGCGTCTCGTCGTCGCGTGCCGCGACCGGCACGGGATCGTCGCGGCGATCTCCTCCCTGCTCGCGGAGCTCGGCGCGAACATCATCAGCCTCGAGCAGCACTCGACCGACCCCGAGAACGGGATGTTCTTCCTGCGGCTCGAGTTCCACCTCGTCGGCTTCGCCGCGGAGCGCGAACGGATCGAGGCGCGTGTCGCCGCCGTCGCGGAGCCGTTCGAGATGGACTGGCGGATCGCGCTCGCGAGCGAGCGCAAGCGCGCGCTCGTCTTCGTCTCCCGGCTCGACCACTGCCTGTACGACCTCCTCTGGCGGTGGCAGCGCGGCGAGCTGAAGATGGACGTCGCCGGCGTCGTCTCGAACTATCCCGACCACGAGCGAACGGCCGCGTCGTTCGGCGTCGAGTACCACCACGTGCCCGTGACGCGCGAGACGCGCGCGCAGGCGGAGCGCGAGGTGCTCGACCGCTTCGCCGGCGCGGTCGACCTGGGGATCCTCGCCCGCTACATGCAGGTGCTCTCGCCGGAGTTCCTCGCCGAGTTCGGCGCGCCGATCATCAACATCCACCACTCGTTCCTGCCGGCGTTCGTCGGCGGGAACCCGTACGCGCGCGCGTACGAGCGCGGCGTCAAGCTGATCGGGGCGACGGCGCACTACGCGACCGCCGACCTCGACGAGGGGCCGATCATCGAGCAGGGCGTCGAGCGCGTCTCGCACGTGCACGACGTCGCCTCGCTCGCCCGCGTCGGGGGCGACATCGAGCGGGTCGTGCTCGCGCGCGCCGTCCGCTGGCACCTCGAGGACCGCGTGCTCGTGCACGGGAAGCGCGCGATCGTGTTCGCCGGCTGAC
>DASSSR010000028.1:0-5439 GCA_035708345.1 Gaiellaceae bacterium | reverse complement strand
GGGCAGCCGCGCGGCTCGTACTCCGGCATCTCGGGGCCGGTGGACGGGTAGTCGACGGCCTGCGCCTCCCAGGTGATGATCCCGTCCTTCACGTAGACGTTCCACGAGCACGAGCCGGTGCAGTTGACGCCGTGCGTCGAGCGGACGACGCGGTCGTGCTGCCACCGCTCGCGGTAGAACGACTCGGCGCGGCGGTCCTTCGCGACGAGCTGGCTCCACCCCTCGGCCGAGACCGGGCCGCGCCGGAAGTAGCGGTGCGCCGGCTGCAGCGTCGAGCGCAGGGCGGCGTCGAGCGCGGTCTCGCCGGGGATGCCGTCACGCGCACGGTCGTCGCGTCGCTTTGCCATCCTCGACGTCGACCCTACGCCAGCCCGGGCCGCGATGCGGCAGTCGGTGTCGTAGGATCGGGCCGTTGTCAGGACGCGTCGACCGGGGAGGCGGGCGATGAACGTCGGGGATGTGATGAAGCGCGAGCTGCTGACCGCGGAGGCGGCGACGCCGCTGCAGGTCGCCGCCGAGCGGATGTGCGACCGCAACGTCGGCGCGATCCTCGTGCTGAACGGCGACGCGATCTCGGGGATCCTCACCGAGCGCGACGTGCTGCGCGCGGTCGCGCAGGGCCGGGTGGAGGGCACGAACGTGGCCGCGTGGATGACGCGCGACCCGGAGACGGTGACGGTCGAGGACGCCGGCCGCGACGCGGCGGCGACGATGCTCCGCGGCGGCTTCCGGCACCTGCCCGTGCTCGACGACGGCCGCCCGGTCGGGATCGTCTCGATCCGCGACCTGATGGGGCTCGTCGTCGAAGGCTGAGGCCGCTCAGGCGGCGAGCAGCAGCGCGACCGCCTCGCGCCGGCTGCGCACGCAGAGCTTGTCGAGCGCATGCTCGACGTGCTTGTCGACCGTGCGCACGCTGATCGACAGCGCGCCGGCGATCTGCTCGCTCGTGTAGTCGAGCGCGACGAGCCCGAGGATCTCGAGCTCGCGCCGGGTGAGGCGGTGCGCCGCCGCGCGGACGCGGTCGAGCTCCGGCGGTCTGCGCTCGACGTCGAGCAGCAGCAGCGGCGGCTCGGCGTCGACGCGGCGGACGGTCACGCGTCCCTCCGCCGTCGTGAGCTCCAGCAGCCGGATCCTCGCGACGTCGTACCCCCGCAGCAGCCGGCGAGCGCGCTCGCTCGCCTGCTCGATCCTGCCCGCGGGGTCGAGGACGACGACCTCGCGCCCCGCCGCCTCGAGCGCACGCTCGGCGCGCGCGAGCAGCTGCTGCGCCTCGGCGCGGGCGCGCACGGAGGCGAAGGCGGCGACGATGTGCGGACGCAGCAGGTCGAGGAAGCGCCGCTCCTCCTGCGTGAAGTCGCGCCTCGAGCGGTTCAGGGCCACCGCCACGGCGTCGTCGCCGGCGATCCCGAAGCCGCACTGGTACTCGATCCGGTGCGGCTTGAAGAACTCGTGGTAGATGTCGAGCCGGCGCAGCTCCCGACGCGTGCGGAAGTCGGAGATCGAGACCGGCCCGCAGAGCGGGTTCCGGGAGAGGTGGACGATCAGCGGGTGCTGGCCGGCGAGCCGTTCGAGCGTGTCGATGCTGGCCGTCAGCCCCTCGTCGGGGACGGTGATCGCCCGCAGCCGCCCGGTCGCCAGGTCGAGCTCGTTCCAGCCGACGGCGTCCGCCTCGACGAGCCGGCGCAGGCCGTGCAGCACGAGCAGGGGCAGCTCCTCCGCGTCGGCCGCCCCGTGCCAGCCGTGCGCCACGCGTAGCGCCTCCTCGTAGCGCAGTGCCGCCGCCCCCATGTGACGGATCGTACGACGATCTGGCCGTCTCGGCCAGCGAAAATACGTAGTCCGATACGTATTGTCGCCGCGGAGCACCCGGCGGACAATCGGAAGCCGAATGGCCCGGGGGAGGCGGACGGTCGGGTTCCTGCCCGCGACGGCGGCGCTGCTCGCCGCGGCCGTGGCGGGCGCGGGCGGCTCGCCCGCGTCGGCGGGGACGCAGACGGCGTGCACGCCGCCGCCGGGCGCGGAGCAGCTGACGACGTCCTACCCGCAGGATTCCCACGCGTCGTTCTGGACCGTCCCGGCCGACGTGCACAGCGTGTGCGTGGTCGTCGTCGGCGCTTCCGGCTCCGACTCGACGGCGACCTACCAGGGCAACCCGCTGGGCGGGGCCGGCGGGAGCGGCGCGCGGGTCGTGGCGAAGCTGGCGGTCGAGCCCGGCCAGGTCTACGCGCTCGGCGCGGGCGCGGCGGCCGGCGACCTCGTCTCGTACGACGCCTCCTCCCGGCACTGGTCCTCGCAGGTCACGTCCCCCTATTCGTTCCAGGGCGGCCTCGGCTCCGCGGGCGGCGGGCCCGGTGGCTACGCCTCCGTGGTCGCGCTCTGGGCGCCGAACCCGTTCGCCGACCCCTCCCAGCAGAGCTACTTCACGGGCGGGCACCTCGACACGGTCGCCGTCGTCGCCGGCGGCGGCGGAGGCGTCGGCGGCAGCGGCGCGACGAGCGGCCCGGACGGGCTTCCCGGCCCCGGCACGACCGGCGGCAACGGGGGCACGCCGGACGGCCGGATCGGCGCGGGCGCGGGCGGCGGCGGCGCGACCGGCTCCGGCTGGGGCACGGGCGGCGTCGGCTTCGACGTCGGGGGCACCGGCAGCGACGGCGACCTCGACGAGACCTGGGACACGTGGGCGAGCCGGTCGCCGTACTGGCTCGGCCGCGGCGGCGCCGGCGCCGGGGGCGTGCAGTACAACGGCGCCGTCTGCGACGCCGCCCGGTTCGGCGGCTGGAGCGGGGGCGGCGGCGGGGGCGGCGGCTGGCACGGCGGCGGCGGGGGCGGCCGGGGCACGTACGGAAGCGACGCGAACGGTTGCCTGACGAGCGAGCCCGGCGGCGGTGGCGGCGGCGGCTCGAGCTACGTCGACCCGACGCTGCTCCAGCCGGGGTACGACGTCGGCTACAGCGTCGCGAACCACGACGACCCGCCGTCGATCACGCTCGTGTGGGCCGCGGACGGGGCCGCCGACACGACGGCGCCGACGATCTCCGGCGTCCCGGCCGCCGCGACCGTACCGGCGACGAGCCCTGCCGGAGCGGTGTACAGCTACGCGCAGCCGACGGCGACGGACGACGTCGACGGACCGGTGGCCGTCGTCTGCACGCCCGCGGCCGGCTCGACGTTCCCGCTCGGCACGACCACCGTCTCGTGCAGCGCGAGCGACGCGGCGGGCAACACGGCAACCGCCTCGTTCACGATCACCGTCGTCGCGGCGAATCGGCCTCCGGCGGCGGCGTTCAACGAGACGGTGAGCGGCCTCGCCGTCTCGTTCGACGCCTCCGGCTCGAGCGACTCCGACGGGACGATCGCCTCCTACGCCTGGGATTTCGGCGACGGGTCGAGCGGCAGCGGCGTGTCGCCGTCGCACGCCTACGTCGCCGGCGGCACGTACACCGTCACGCTGACGGTGACGGATGACGCGTCGGCCACCGGGTCGACGTCCCGCTCCGTCCTCGTCTCGACGCTCCCGCCCGTGAACCGGGCACCGACGGCGTCGTTCACGACGTCGACGGGCGGGCTGAGCGTCGCCTTCGACGCCGGCGGCTCGCGCGATCCGGACGGGAGCGTCGCCTCCTACGCGTGGGACTTCGGCGACGGCGCGGGCGGCAGCGGCGCCACCGTGACCCACACGTACGGCGGCGGCGGGACGTACGACGCCCGGCTGACGGTCACCGACGACGGCGGCGCGACGGGCTCCGTCACCCATCAGGTCTCCGTCGTCGCTCCCGTGACGACGGCTCCCCAGCCGCCGGCGCAGCCCGCGCCGCCGAAGCTGGTCGACCTCCCGCCGCACGCGCACATCACGGTCTCTGCGACGCGGGGCAACCGGCGGACGTCGTTCGTGTTCGGCTCGCTGGGATCGCTCGGCAAGATCGCCGGCTACGCCTGGGACTTCGGCGACGGGTCGAGGGCCTCCACCTCCTCCGCTGCGACCCACGTCTACGGCGCGCTCGGGACGTTCACGGCGACGCTGACCGTCACCGACACCTCGGGCCGGACGTCGAGCGACTCCGCGACCGTCGTCGTGAAGAACGCCCCGCCCGTTCCGGCGTTCGCGTATCACGCGCGCACCGGCCGGTCGGTCGCGTTCGACGGCGCGAGCTCGTTCGACCCGGACGGCCGCGTGCGCTCGTACCGCTGGTCGTTCGGCGACGGCGCCGCCGCGGTCGGCCGCAGGAAGATCGTGCACCGCTACCGCGGCACGAAGGCGCATTACACGGTGACGCTCGAGGTCGTCGACGACTCCGGCGCGCGCGTGCACATCCGGCGCGCGGTCTCGGTGCGCGCCGGCGCAGGCGACGTGTCGGACCTCGAGTCGATCGCCGTCACCGACGCGCCGGGGCTGACGCCGCCCGGCGTCGTGGACGTCAACGAGCCGATCAGCGTCGGCGGCAGCGTGCCGAGCCTGATCCCACCTTCGAGCATCACCGTGATCGAGACCATCGGCGCCGCCGACGGGACGGTGCCGATCCATCAACCAAGGAGAGAACGATGAAGCGGAAGAAGCTCGCGCTCGTCGCCGTCAGCCTCGCGCTCGGCTTCGGCGCGGCCGCAGGGGCGGCGAGGAGCGGGCTCCTCGGCACGCTCGCGATCGGCGAAAAGGGGCATCCAGCGGCGAGCGGGATCCAGGTGCACGGGAAGTGGAGCCTCGTCGTCCGGAGCAAGCACGGGAAGGTCGTTGCGCGACGGCGCTTCGAGAACGCGCTCACGCCGAGCGGCGCGGCAGTGCTGGCGAGCATCATCAGCGGCCAGCTCGTCAACGGCACGCAGGGCGCCTATCGAGCCGCCGCCACCGTCGGCGGCCAGGGAGTCCTCCTCGAGGACAACAGCACGTCCGGAACCGGCTGTCGTCTGCTGTTCACCACCAACCTCTGCGAGATCGTCCACAACGACGGCTACGGCAGCGGCGAGCCCGACATCGTTCCGGACGAGAGCAACGCGACCGGATATCTTCACGAGACCGTCAGCGGCTCGACCATCACTCTGAGCGGCCAGGTCACGCCGCCGGTCGCCGTAACGGTGAAGCAGGTGCAGACGCTGCTGAAGACGTGCGACTACACGACCGAGGCTGACGACTGCGGGCCGGAGACGAGCCCGAACGGCACTACCGACCACGACATCCTGCGGTGGCAGACGTTCACGGCCAAAACGCTCTCACAGCCGCTTCCGATCGCCGGCGGCCAGTCGGTGACCGTCACCGTCCAGCTGAGCTTCTCGTGACTTGATGCATGTGATGCTACGATTATCGCATCATACGCACCACGATCACGCTGGACGACGACGTCGCGGCCCTCGTCGAGAGCGAGCGGGCCCGCACGGGTGAGTCGTTTCGGGACGCCGTGAACCGACTGCTGCGCCGCGGCGCGCGGGGGGCGCGGCCGGAGGAGGCGC
>DASSSR010000027.1:0-33964 GCA_035708345.1 Gaiellaceae bacterium | reverse complement strand
ACACGCCGTCCGCATCCTCGCCCGCGCATGGCTGCGCGTCATCTGGGCCTGCTGGCACAGCAACACGCCCTACGACCCCGCACGAAGACGCGGCCACGACCGCCACCTCGAAGCCATGACCTTGACTTAGGCGACTCATGCCCGCTCCAGTTCGGCGGCGGGCGTCCACCGTCCTTCCACGCGCACGAGCCCGCGCGCGTCGTCGGCGGGATAGACGACGAAGACGCGGGCGTCGTCGACGGAGTGGTACGGCTCCTGCCCGGTCTCGTCGCTGAGGTCGAGCCGCAGGTGCAGCCGCCCGTCGGCGAACGGCGGCCGCTCGGTCTCGAAGCGGAGCGGCAGGTTGCGCGTCGACGCCGTCCACCCGAGCTCCGCGGCGGAGACGCCGCCGCCGGTGACGAGGACGCCCGCGTCGTCGCGGAGCTCCCAGCTCAGGCGCGGGGGCGGGATCTCCTCGTCGGCGACGAGGTCGAGCGCGAGCACGAACGGCTCGCCGCCGAGCAGCTGCACGCGCTCGTCGCCCTCGGGGCCGAGCAGGCGCACGTTCTCGACGCGGGCGACGTCGCCGCCCCACTCCTTCAGGCCGGCGGCGCGCTCCTCGGGGTCGCGCTCGCCGGCGAGCAGCCGCCTGTACGCGACGATCGCCTCGTGCGTCGGCCCGTCGAAGGCGACCAACCCGTCCTTCAGCAGCACGGCCCGGTCGCAGAGCCGCTCCACCGACGAGGCGTCGTGCGAGACGAAGACGATCGTCCCGCCGCGCTGCTTGAACTCGAAGATCTTGCCGAAGCAGCGGCGCTGGAACGCCTCGTCGCCGACGGCGAACACCTCGTCGAGCAGCAGCACGTTCGCCTCCATGTGCGAGGCGATCGCGAAGCCGAGCCGCATGTACATCCCCGACGAGTAGGTGCGCACGGGCAGGTCGATCGCGTCCTCGAGCCCGGCGAAGGCGACGATCTCGTCGAAGGTCTCGCGGATCCTCGCGCGCGACAGCCCGTGGATCGACCCTTGCAGGAAGAGGTTCTCGCGCCCGGTCAGGTCGGGATGGAAGCCGGCGCCGAGCTCGAGCAGCGCGCCGACGCGACCGCCGACCGCGACGCGGCCGGACGTCGGCTTGATGATCCCGGAGAGCAGGCGCAGCAGCGTCGACTTGCCGGAGCCGTTGCGGCCGACGAGCCCGATCGCGCTGCCGGGCTCGACGTGGAAGGAGACGTCGCGCAGCGCCCACACGTCGGTGCCGCGCATGCGGCCGCGCGCGACGACGAGGTCCTTGAGCGCCCGGTTCTCGCGCGCGTAGACGCGGAACGTGCGCTCCGCGTGCTCGACGAGGATCTCGCCGTCTCTCAGCACGCTTCCAGAGTACGGCGGACGATGCCGGCGAGCGCCGCGACGAACGCGGGCTCGTCGTTCGGCATCTCGATCCGGCGCAGCTCGAGCCCGAGCTCGTGCGCGAGCTCGGTCGCCTCGACGTCGATGTCCCACCGGATCTCCAGGTGGTCGGAGACGAAGCCGACCGGGCACACGAGCACGCTGCGGACGCCGCGGGCGTGCAGGTCGCGCAGGTGGTCGAGGATGTCCGGCCCCAGCCACGGCTCGCCGGTCGGCGACTCGCTCTGGAAGGAGAACGTCCAGTCGGAGATACCGGCGCGCCCGGCGACGAGCCGCGCCGTCTCGAGCAGCTGGTCGCGGTACGGGTCGCCCGCGTCGAGGATCCGCGCGGGCAGCGAGTGCGCCGTGAAGACCACGTGCCCGCCGGCGCCGCGGAGCTTGTCGGCGAGGACGCCGACGAACGCCGGGTCGTCGTGCCAGCTCTCGACGAAGCGGAGCTCGGCGCGGCCGTCGAGCGCGGCCGTCAGCTGGTCGCGGTAGCCGGCGATCGAGAGCGCCGAGTAGTGCGGCGCGAGCACGAGCCCGACGACCCGGTCGGCGCCGGCCGCGCGGTCGGCCGCCTCGGCGATCCGCGGCGTCCAGTGCTTCATGCCGGTGAAGACCGGCAGCCCGAGCTCGCGCTCGAGCGCCGCGCGCGTCGCCTCGGTGATCTCGTTCAGCGGGTTCGAGTCCTCGACGCCGAGCTGCCGGTAGCGCTCGACGAGGTCCTCGAGGAGCTCGGGCGCGATCGGCCGGCCGCCGCGGATGTCCGCGTAGTAGGCCGGGACGTCGGCGAGCCGGTCCGGCGAGCCGTAGGCCATCAGCACGACCGCGTCGCTCATACGGTTGACGCTAGCCGCTCGATCAGATCGAGCGTCGCGTCCCACTCCGGCTTGCGACCGCGCGGGAGCCAGCGCAGCCGGCGGGCACCCTCGAGGAAGCCGAGCCGCACGTCCTCGCCGAAGCCGCGGCGGTAGCCCTGCCAGACGGCGACCGCGACGTCGTCCGCCTGCTCCGCGGGGTAGGCGCCGTCGGCGAGCCCGTCGACGACGAGCACGCCGGCGTCGAGCCCGGCGGCGCCGACGCCGCAGTACGCCCAGTCGATCACGACGCCGCGGTCGAGCACGTTCGCGGGATGGAAGTCGTTGTGGCAGACGGTCTGCGGAAGCTCGGCCAGACGGCGGTCGGCGGCCTTCGCGTCGTGCAGGCGCAGGTACTCGTCGAGGAAGCCGTGCGCGAGCCAGGCCTCGTCGACGCCCACGAGTCGCCGCTGCGCGTCGCCGAGCCGCTCCGCGACCTCGCCCAGCGCCGCGGGCGTCGCGACGATCTCGCCGCCGCCGTCCTCGAGCCAGAGCGCGACGTCGCCGTTCGGACGGTCGACGCGGGCGAGCACGCGCGGGACGCCGAACGGCTCCAGCACGCCGGACTCGTAGGCGACGGGCTCCCGCAGCCACCAGAACGCGCTCGTCCGGTCCCGCTCGGAGAGCCAGCGCGGATGCGGCCCTGCGTTCAGGCGCAGCAGCTTCAACACGGCGGTCGTCCCCGCCGCCCGCACGCGCAGGACGCCGACTGCGGAGGCGAACGGGCGGGGCCGCAGCGAGTCGTCGACCTCGTCGGCCGTGTCGACGCCGAAGACGAGCTCGAGCTCGTCCGGCGGCGGCTCGCTCAGACGCGGGCCTCCACCGTGTGCTCCTGCACGAACCGCGTCAGCTCGGTCAGCACGGTCGCGTCCGTGCGCGGGAGCACGCCGTGGCCGAGGTTGAAGACGTGCGAGCGGCCGCGCCCGGCTGCGAGCACGGCGAGCGCGGCCGCCTCAAGCCGCTCCCAGGGGCCGAGCAGCAGCGCCGGGTCGAGGTTGCCCTGCACGGCGCGGTCCTCCGGCACCGCGGCGAGCGGCAGCCGCCAGTCGACGCCGACGACGTCGCCGCCGGCGCGGGCGAGCGCGCGCAGCAGCTCCTCGGTCGCGCCGGTGCCGAAGTGGATCGTCGGCACGTCGACCGCGGCGAGGATCCGGGCCGAGTACGGCGCGACGAACTCCTCGTAGTCGCGCGTCGAGAGGGCGCCGACCCAGGAGTCGAAGAGCTGGATCACGTCCGCCCCGGCAGCCGCCTGTGCGGCGACGTAGCGGGCGAACTGCTCGGCGAGCACGTCGAGCAGCGCGTGCCACGTCTCGGGCTCGCGGTACATCAGCGCCTTCGTCCGCGCGAAGTCGCGGCTCGGCCGGCCCTCGACGAGGTAGCCGGCGACGGTGAACGGCCCGCCGCAGAAGCCGATCAGCGCCTTCTCCTCCGCGAGCTCCGCGCGCACGAGCCGGATCGCGGCGAGGATCCGCTCGTCCGGCTCCGTCGTCCGGAGCGCGTCGACGTCCGCGCGCGAGCCGATCGGGCGCTCGACGACGGGGCCGACGCCCTCGACGAGCTCGACGCCGATGCCCATCCCGAGGACGGGCGACATGATGTCGGCGAAGAGGACAGCGGCGTCGACGTCGTGCCGCGCCACCGGCTGCAGCGTCACCTGGGCGCACAGCTCGGGCGTCAGCGCCACCTCGAAGAAGGTGTGACGCTCGCGGATCGCGCGGTACTCCGGCAGCGAGCGGCCGGCCTGGCGCATGAACCACACGGGCGTGCGCTCCGCAGGCTCGCGGCGCGCGACGCGCACGAGGAGCGGGGCGGTCACGGGCCTACACTAGTGGTCGTGTCCGGGAGTTCCGCGGTCTATCCGGCGAGTGGCTCGGCGCCTGCGGCAAGGACGCAGGGAGCCCCGATAGCGGTGGCTGTCGGGGCGACCGAGGACGCGGCCGCAGGGGGCGAGACGCCGCCGGGAGGCTGCCGAACTCCCGGACACGACCACTAACGCCATGGCGGCCCCCCTCGTTCCCCGCTGGCGTGCCGTCGAGCACGGGCCGGTCGAGGCGGGCGCGGCGCACGCGATGACGGTGGAGGTCGAGAACGCGGGCAGCGCGCCGTGGCGGACGCGCGGGCCGGAGGAAGGGCTCTTCCTCTCCTACCACTGGCTCGACGAGCGGGGCAACCCGATCGTCTGGGACGGCGAGCGGACGCCGCTCGAGCGCGTCGTCGGGCCGGGCGAGACGCTGCGGCAGGAGCTGCGCGTGCGCGGGCCGATCCCGCCCGGCCGCTACCGCTTCGCGGTCGACCTCGTCGAGGAGCACCGCTTCTGGGTCGCCGAGCTCGGCAACGCGGCGCACGAGGAGGACGTCGACGTGCGGCCGCGCTCCGGCAGCCCGCGCGTCTACGGCGCCGCGCCGGACGAGGCGTGGCGGGCGCATGCGGCGGAGCTGCACCGCGAGGGCTACGCGGCCGTCGGCGGCGCCGTCGACGGGCTGCGCGACTACCCGGCCGGCGGCGGGCGCAGCCCGCGCTTCCCGCATCCGCTCGTCTGCCCGTCGCTGCTGCCGCCGCTCGAGCCGAACTGCGAGGTCGACGGGCTGCCCGCGTGGAGCGCGGAGGACGACGAGCCGTTCATGTACGACGGGCGGCTCGTGCTCAGACTTCGATAGCGATCTGGTCGTCGACCCGCCCGAAGACCCACGCCGCGAGCGCGAGCGAGACGCAGCACGCGACGACGAGGTAGAGCGCGTCCGTCCACCGCGGCAGCGTGCCGAGGAAGAGCGGCGCGCGCACCGCTTCCACGGCCGGCGAGAGCGGGTTGACCCAGTGGATGACCGCTCCGACGTCCCGGTGCGACGAGGAGACGGTGTCGAGCCCGTAGAGGATCGGCGTCAGGAAGAACCACGGCACGAGCAGCGCGGCGACGATGAACTCGACGTCGCGGAAGAGCACGTTCAGCGAGGCGAACAGCAGCCCGAGCCCGCTGACGACGCCGACGAAGAGCAGCGCGAGCGGGATCGCGAGCCACTCGGTCAGCCGCACGCGTGGGAGCACGGCGAAGTTGATCACGAGCAGGATCACGAGCATCGCCGCGAACGAGACGAGGTGCGCGAAGACGACCGAGAGCGGCACGAGCTGCCGCGGGAAGCGCGTCTTGCGGATCAGGTTGGCGTTGTCGAGCATCGAGCGCGTCGCCGACTGCACCGCCGCCGCGAAGAACGTCCAGAGCGCGAGCCCGCTGAGCAGGAAGAGCGGATAGTGGCCGCCTTCCGCGAACGGCGAGGGCCAGACGACGCCGAAGACGAGCAGGTAGACGCCCATCAGCATCACCGGGTTCGCGACCGTCCACAGCACGCCGAGCGCAGAGCCGCGGTACTTCGCCTGCAGGTCGCGCCGGAACAGGTTCCCGAGCAGCTCGCGGTAGCGGTAGACGTCGGCGTAGACGGTCATTCCCGCTCCGCCGCCGGCAAAGCCGGCGCCTCCGCTCCCGGGCGCGCTCCGCCGAGTCTACGCGCGCTGCGCTTGCGCCCGTAGATCGACGCGCCGGCGTAGCGCGCGGGCGTCAGGTGCGCGAGCGTGCCGAGCGTCATCCCGACCTTCGGCACGCGTGAGAGGAAGTAGCCGAACGGCACGGGCGGCCAGCCGTCGGCGCGCTCGAGCCGGCGGATCGTCAGCCCGTTGCGGACGAACGCGAACGCGTACGTCCACGCCGTGTGCACGTGCTCGTTGATCCCCAGCGCCTTCTCGGCGTCCTGCTCCGGGTTGTCCTTGCTCCGGCCCACGCCGCGGACGCCCTCGTTCAGCCCGGCGACGACGCCGCCCGGCTTCGTCACGCGCGCCATCTCGCGCACCATCTTCGAGAGGTCGAGGGCGTGGTGGAGCGTGGCGACGCAGTACGTGATGTCGAACGTCTCGTCCGCGAAGGGGAGGTGCTCGCCGTCCGCCTGCACCCGGCCGAAGTCGCCGTAGAAGGCGCCGCGGCCGAGGCCGATCTTCTCGTCGACGAGGATGTCGGTGGCGACGAACTCGCACTCGCGTTCGAGCCAGAACCGCGCCGCCCAGGCCTTGGCCGCCCCGACCTCGAGCACCCGCAGCCCGCGGGCGTCCTGCACGTACCGGTCGAGCAGCACCTGGAAGGAGTGGCCGTTCGCGAGCCAGAGCGGGTTGTCCCAGCCGAGCTCCCGGTTCACGAACGGGAGCACCGCGTCGACGGCGTCGTCGGGCTCGTACCAGCCCTCCGAGCGCGCCTTCTCGAGCCAGCCCTCGGCCTCGCGCAGCTTCTCGCGGGCGCCCGGCAGGTCCGGGTGGAGCAGCAGCGGGATGCCGGTCTCGGTGACCCCGAACGTCCGCCCGCAGCCGCCGCAGCGCAGGCCGGCAGCGTCCTCCGCCAGTGCCGAACGGCAAAAAGGGCAGCGCAGGAGCTCCAGGTCGACGGTCAGCACCGGGCCACCGTAACGGACTTTTTACAGGGGTTCGTTAACCTCCTCACGTGACCGTCGCGGTGGCTGCGCTCGCGGCTCTGCCGGCGAGCTTCCTCACGATTCGCGGCCTCCTCCGAACCCCGGCCGCCCGCCACGTCGTCGCCGCGCCGCGGTCCGAGCGCTGGCACACCCGCTCGACGCCGCTGCTCGGCGGCAGCGGCATCTTCGCCGGCCTGCTCGTCGCCGTCGGGATCGCCCTCGCGAGCGGCGTGCTCCCGGCGACACGGGAGCTCGGCGGCATCCTCGGCGGCTGCGCGATCCTCTACACGGCCGGCCTCGTCGACGACGTCTTCGACCTCTCGCCGCTGACGAAGCTCGCGGCGCAGGTCGCCGCGGCCGTCGTCGTGATCGCCTGCGGCATCCGCGTCGAGATCGTCTCGAGCCCGGTCGCGGCGACCGCGCTCGGGATCGTCTGGCTCGTCGGGATGACGAACGCCTTCAACCTGCTCGACAACATGGACGGGCTCGCCGCGACGCTCGCCGCGATCGCCTGCGCGTTCTTCGCGCTCGACGCCTTCACCGCCGACCCGAGTCGCCTCGTCGCGCTCGTCGCGCTCGGGCTCTGCCTCGGCTGCGCCGGCTTCCTGCCGTACAACCTGCGCCTGCGCGGCCCGGCGGCCGTCTTCATGGGCGACAGCGGCAGCCAGCTCCTGGGCTTCGCCGTCGGCGCGCTCGGGCTCGCGACCGCGTGGACGGTCGCCGGATCGACGGTCGCGACGCTCCTGCTGCCGGTGCTGATCCTCGCGGTGCCGATCCTCGACACGACGCTCGTCACGGTCGTGCGCCTGCTCGAGGGGCGGCCGGTCAGCCAGGGCGGCCGCGACCACACCTCGCACCGGCTCGTCTACCAGGGCCTCTCCGACAAGCGCGCCGTCGTGCTGCTGGCGATCGTCTCCGGAGCGCTCGGCCTGACGAGCCTCGCGTACGAGCGGCTGAACGACACGCGCGTGACGCTGGCGGGCGTCCTGATCACGTTCGCGTTCCTCGTCCAGTTCGGCAGCTACCTCGCCGACGTGAACCGGCCGTCCGACGCCGACGCGACGGGCTCCTTCCTCCGCTCGCTGCTCGTGCACCGGCGTCGCCTCGTCGAGGTGCTCGTCGACTTCGCGCTGATCACCGGCGCCTTCACCGCCGCCTACTTCATCCGGCTCGAGGGGGCAGGAAGCCCGTGGCAGCGGCACGTGTTCAACCTGACGCTGCCCGCGCTGCTCGTCGCGCGCTACGTGTTCTTCGTCCTCTTCGGGCTCTACCGCGGCGTCTGGCGCTACGCGGGCGCGCGCGACGCGGCCGCGATCTTCGCCGCCGTCGTCGCGTCCGAGGCGGCTGCATTCGTCTTCATCTGGGTGACCGTCGACTGGCACGGCTTCCCGCGCGGGATCTTCGCCGTCGACGTGCTCGTCTGCTCGCTCCTGATCGGCGTCTCGCGCTTCTGGGAACGCGGGGTCGCGCACGCGATCTCCTCGCTCGTCGGCCGCGGCGGCCGCCGGCGGGTGCTGGTCGTCGGCGCCGGCCGCAGCGGCCGCAGCCTCCTGCGCGAGCTGCGCGAAGGACGGGAGAGCCGCGTCGTCGCGTTCCTCGACGACGATCCGCGGCTGCGGCGCCGCCGCATCCAGGGCGTGCCCGTGCTCGCGTCGGTGGCCGACATCGGCTGGGCGCTCGGACGGCTCGCGCCCGACGACGTGCTCGTGACGATCCCGGACGCACGGCGCGAGCTCCTGGACGGGATCCTCGAGGCGTGCCGCCGGGCCGACGTCTCGTGCCGCTTCGTCCGGCGGCAGATCGACCTCGACCCGCTCGCCGTCCTCCAGCCCACCGTCGAGTGAGCGCCGTCGCAGAGAGACAGCCGGCTCGGCTGACGATCGCCGACCGGCTCGTCGTCGCGCTTCCGCTCGCGAGCATCTACGTCTGGCTGTGCATCGTCTACTGCGTCGAGGCGTGGAAGCGGCTGACGCCGTGGCTCTTCACCGACGAGCTCGAGTACACGCAGCTGTCGCGCGCGATCGCCGCCACCGGGCACGCGGCGCGCCGCGGCGAGCCGCACTCCTTCCGCTCGCTCTACACGGTGGTCACCGCGCCGTTCTGGCTGATCGACGACGTCGGGGCGGCGTTCGCGGCGATCAAGTACTTCGACGTCTTCGTGATGACGTCGGTGCTCTTCCCGACGTACTTCCTCGCGCGCCTGCTGGTCGGCCGCGGGCCGGCGCTCTTCGCCGCCGCCGGCGCCGCGATGATCCCGTCGCTGGCGTACTCGTCGTGGATCGCGGAAGAGACGCTGGCCTACCCGTACTCGGCGCTCTGCTTCTTCCTGATCGCGAAGGCGCTGCTGACACGCTCGCGCGGCTGGATCGTCGGCGCGGTCGCGGCGTCGGCGCTCGCGCCGGTCGTCCGCGGCGAGCTCGTGGTCGTGCCGATCGCGTTCGCGTTCGCCCTCTTCTTCATGTGGTGGACGACCGAGCGGACGAGGAAGCGCCGTGCCGCGTGGTCGCTGCTCGACTGGCTCGGCGTCGTCACCCTCGGCTTCGGCGCCGTCTATCTCCTCAGCGGGGCGCTCAGCCACCACTCGCAGGAGTGGTATTCGGTGACGACGTACTGGAAGCACCGCATTTTCGTCTACGGCGACTGGGCCTCGGGCGCGCTGTGCGTCGGCCTCGGGGCGATCCCGCTCGTGCTCGGCCTCGCCGCGCTCGCGCCGCTGCGGGGCGAGGAGCGGTCGCGCGAGCTGCGCGTCTTCCGGTCGGTGGCGCTCGCGGGCATCGGGATGTTCTGGTTCTACACCGCGATGAAGGCCGCCTATCTCTCGACCGTCTTCGCGTCGCGGGTCGAGGAGCGGAACCTGATCTACGTCGCGCCGCTGCTCTTCGTCGGCACGGCGCTCGTGCTCCAGCGGCGGCGCGTCAACCTCTGGGCGCTCGCCGCCGCGGCCGCATACGGGGCCTACGTGATCGTCGGCACGCCGCTCTACGTGGGCGGCGGTCTCTATTCGGACGCGCTCGGGCTGGCGATCTTCCAGCAGGCGAACCGGTACTTCCTGCTCAGCGACGGGACGGCGCAGTGGATCCTGCTCGGCGTCCTCGCGGCGGGCGTGGGCGTGGCCGTCCTGCTCGGCCGGGCGCGGTGGCGCGCCGGCGTCGGGCTCGCCGGGCTGCTCGCCACGGCCGTGCTCGCGTGGAACGTGACCGGCGAGGTCGCCGCCGCGGCCGGCAGCGTCACCGTCGCGCGGGACATGGCGCCCGCGCTCGGCCACCCGTTCACGTGGGTCGACGACAACACGCATCTGAAGCCGACGCTCTACCTGGCCCAGGGCGTCGCCGACCAGAACCCGGAGTGGATGCTCGAGTTCTGGAACCGCTCGATCACGACCGTCTCGAGCGTCGACGGCACGCTCGGCGGCCCCGGCCCCGCCGGCTCGCCGAACATCACCGCGACCGGGCAGCTCTACTGGACGCTCACCCTCTCGACCCCGGGCAACAAGGTCTTCGACTACGCCGTCGAGGACTGGCCGTGCATCGACTTCGCCGGCACGCTCGTGACCACCCACCGGTACCGCGGCGGCTCGGCGGAGCCGAGGCAGTGGCGGTTGATCCAGCTGACGAAGCCGAACCGGCTGCGCGCGCTGTGCTCGGGGATCTACTCCGACGGCTGGAGCGGTCCGAACGACAGCACCTACTTCCGGTTCGTCGGCAAGCAGCGGGGCTGGCTGCGCATCCAGCTCTCACGGCAGGGGTATCCCGGATCCCCGGTCGACGTGCAGCTCGGGACGATCGGCGAGGCGCACAAGGAGCCGGTGCTCGGCCGCGTCCTCGAGCACCACCGGGTCCGGCTGAAGACGAACGAGCCGCTGACGATCTGGCTGCCGACGCCGGCGGGCTCGTTCGCGGCGCGCACGGTGATCGAGAAGAAGTTCTCGCCCGGCAACGGCGACGTGCGGACGCTCGGCGCCCTCGTCACCTATCACTGGTACGCGAAGAAGCCGAAGGGCTAACGCAGCGCGAGCAGCCGCTCGGGGTGCTTGCGCAGGAAGCGCAGCATCGCGCGCGCGTGCCAGAGGGTGTGCCTGGTGAGGAACGTCTTGTCGACGACCGCGGCGTACTCGTGGTGCACGACGGCGGCCGGGACGTACCAGCGCTCCCAGCCCGCCTTCGCGGCGCGGTAGTTGAGGTCGATGTCCTCGCAGTACATCCGGTAGCCGGCGTCCCAGCCGCCGATCTCCTCCAGCATCGCTCGCCGCTGGAGCAGGAACGCGCCGAGCATCGTGTCCGCCTGCACGGGCTCGTCCGGCCGGTCGTCGAGCAGGTAGTGCCGGCGCTGGAAGCGGAGCGGCGGGAAGAGCAGCCGCAGCGGCGTGCGGCGGACGAGCGTCGCGCCGACGGTCGGGAAGCTGCGGCGGGAGGCCTGCCACGTCCCGTCGCTGTAGAGCATCCGCGGGCCGGCGACGCCGCAGCGTGGATGCGCCTGCACGAACTCGCGCAGGATCGCGACGGCGTCCGGCTCGGGCACCGCGTCCGGGTTCGCGATCAGCACCAGCTCGTGCGCCGTGTTCGCGATGCCGACGTTCGCGTTCGCGGCGAACGAGAGCACGCGCTCGTTGCGGAGGACGCGCACGTTCCCGGGCAGCGCCTCCGGGACGCCGTCCGGGACCGGGTTCACGACCAGCAGCAGCTCGTCGACCTGCGGCGCGAGCGCCGGCAGCGAGCCCGCGAGCTGGGACGCGTGGCCGTGCGAGATCACGATCGCGCTGACCTTCACGCGAGCACCTCGCGGTAGACGGCCGCCGTCCGCTCGGCCGTCCGCTCCCACGAGAACGCGTGCGCCCGTTCCAGCGCCGCTCGGGACCACTTCGCCGGCTCTGCGAGCACGGAGGCGAGCACGTCGGCGAACCGCTCGGGCTCGGCATACGCGACGGCGTCGCCGCCCACCTCGCGCACGGCCGGGTCGGGCGCGGCGACGACGGGCGCGCCGCACGCCATCGCCTCCGCGACGGTGAGCCCGAAGCCCTCGTAGCTCGTCGGCACGAGCACGGCGGCGGCGGCCTGGTACAGCCGCACGAGCTCCTCCTGTGGCACGTAGCCGCGCAGCTCGGCCCCGCGCCGCCGCAGCTCCGCGGCGAGCTCCTCGTCCCGCGCCGGCCCGGCGACGACGAGCCGGCGGCCGGTCGAGCGGGCCGCGTCGGCGGCGACCAGCGGGCGCTTGCGCGGCTCGATCGAGCCGACGAGCAGCAGGTAGTCCTCGCGCCCGCCGCCCGGGACGAACGCGGAGTCCGCGGCGAGCGGTGTCACGACGACGTCCTCCGCACGCAGCCCGTACAGCTCGACGAGGTCGTCGCGCGTCCGCTCCGAGATCGCGAACACGCGCCGCGCGCGCTTCACCGACGGGCGCACGGTCAGCCGGAAGGTGAGCGTCTCCCGCACGCCCATCAGCGCCGAGTCGCGCTCGAACGAGAGGTCCTGCACGGTCAGCACGCCGGGGCACGGCAGCGCCGGCGGCAGCGCGTGCACGAAGTGGACGAGCTGCGGCCGCAGGCGCCGCAGCAGCAGCGGCAGCCGCACGGCCATCCGCAGCTCCTGCAGCCGCGCCGGCACGTGGATCGGCTCGACGCCGTCCGGGACCAGATCCGGGCGGCGCGTCAGCGCGGCGAAGCGGAGGTCGGGCGCGACCCGGGGCAGCGCGCGCAGCAGGTTGCGCACGTAGGTCTCGTCCCCGGTGCGGGCGCGGCCGAGGAAGTCGGCGTCGACGACGATCACGCCGCGGCCTCGCGGTAGACCTCGAGCGTGAGGCGCGCGGTGTCGTCCCAGCTCGGCGGCGCGAACTCGACGGGGCCGTGGGCCTCGCGGATGCCGCGGGCGATGTCGTCGACGTCGAGCGGGTCGACGAGCACGGCGGCGCCGCCGGCCAGCTCCGCCATCGCGCTGCCGCGGGAGGTGACGACCGGCGTCCCGCAGGCGAGCGCCTCGGCCACGGGCAGGCCGAAGCCCTCGTACAGCGACGGATAGACGAGGCAGCGCGCGCCGCGGTACAGCCGCGCCAGCTCCTCGTCGTCGACCCGGCCGAGCCACGTGGCGCCGCCGGTGTCGACGCCGCCCCAGCCGACGTCGCCGACGACGCGCAGCTCCACGCCGGCGCGCTTCGCCGCCAGCGCTGCCCGCGCGAGGTTCTTGCGCGGCTCGAGCGTCCCGACGGCGAGCGCGTATTCGCCCTCGGTCCGCGGGCCGTCGGGCGCGAACACGGGCTCGACGCCGTTCGGGACGACGCGGATGCGGTCGCGCGGGACGCCGAGGAGCCGCTCGACCTCGCCCGCCGTGAACGCCGACACCGCGATCACGCGCGCGGCCGCGCGGATCGCGTGCGGCACGACGCGCGGCGCGTAGTTCCGCGTCCAGCGCGGGAACCACTCGGGATGCCGGAGCACGGCCACGTCGTGGACGGTGACGACCGTCGGCACCTGCGGCCGCAGCGGCCCGTAGTACGTCGGGCAGTGCAGCACGTCGGCGCCGTCGAAGCGCGAGAGCGCCAGCGGGTACCACCACAGCTCGCGCGCGAGCACGCCCGCGCGGCCCGCGCCGCCGAAGGCGAGCCGCCGGACGGGGATCCGCTCGAGCAGCGCCTCGAGGTAGCGCGCCGTGCCCGCGCGCGTCAGCCGGAGCGGCGTCACGTCGACCGCGACGTTCACGACCAGGCCTCGAGATGGGCGCGCGCGTTCGCCTCCCACGTGAACCGGCGCGCGTGCTCGAGGCCGCGCGGCCGCAGCTCCTCCCGCCGCGCGACCGCGGCCTCGATCGCGGCGGCGAAGGCGTCCGCGTCGTCGGGATCGGCACGCAGCGCGACGCCGCCGCTCGCCTCGTCGAGCGAGGGATGCGCCGACGCGACGACGGGCGTGCCGCAGGCCATCGCCTCGAGGATCGGCATCCCGAAGCCCTCGAAGCGGGAGGGATAGACGAAGGCCGCGGCGCCCCGGTACTGGCGCGCGAGCTCCTCGTCGCCGAGCGGGCCGAGCCAGGTCACGTGCGACCCGCGCGCCTCCACCCCGCCCCAGCCGCGCCCGCCGACGACGCGCAGCTCGCGCCCGCGCACCGCGTCGATCGCGACGGCCAGGTTCTTCCGCGGCTCTAGCGTGCCGACGGCGAGCACGTAGTCGCCGTCGGCCGCAGGTCCCCCGGGCGTGAAGGCAGCGTCGACGCCGGGATGTGCGACGTGCACGCGCTCGCGCGGCACGCCGAGCGTCGCGACGACGTCGTCCGCCGTGAAGCGCGAGTTGACGACGACGACGTCGCAGGCGCGTGCGGCGTGCCGGTACTTGGCGCCGTGCATCCACTTCGTCCGCGGATGCACCCATTCGGGGTGGTGGAGGGGGACGAGGTCGTGCACCATCGTCGAGCGCAGGCCGCCGCGCTGCGGCGGGTACATCCAGTCCCCGAAGTGGAACACGTCGAGCCGCCCGACGAGGCGCTCGACCGGCGGGCGGCCGACGCGGCTCCAGACGGTGCGCACGGCGTGCGCGGCCGGCAGCGTCGGCAGCACGCGTTCGACGGCGACCCCGTCGAGCGCCGCCTCGATCGCGCGCCGCCCCTCCCGGCTCGCCGGCGCGAACGCGACGAGCTCGTGGCCGCCGACCGCAGCGAGCCCGAGCAGCGAGCCGCGGATGTAGTTGCCGACGCCGGTCCGCGGATGGGACAGCGCGGAGACGTCGACCACAACTCTCACGGCACCCAGTTTCCCCGCGCGAACGCGACCGCCGCGACGGCACCGACCGCGGCGAAGGCGTCGACGACGATCCGCCGCGCGCGCGGGCGGTCGGCGAGCACGGCGGCGAGCGCGAGGAAGAGCGGGAAGTCCGCGAGCAGGAAGCGCGGCAGGCTGACGAGCGGGACGACGTTCGCGGGCGAGGAGAGCACGATCACGAGCGTCGCCGCCGAGTAGAGGCCGTAGGCGGCGCCGAGGCGGCGCCACGCCTCCCACGTCAGCCAGCAGGCGACGAGCAGCAAAGCGAGGAAGACGACGTTCCAGATCGCGAACTGCTCGGCGGCGCCGTAGCGCCCCGCGGGCAGGTGGAGCACGAGCTGCGCGAGCCCCTGCTCGCCCGAGCGGAACGCGTCGAAGACGCCCTGGAACGGCCCGCCCGGCGGCGTGTGCCGCAGCCAGTAGACGCCCTCGGCGTGGGCGAAGGCGAGCCAGTCGCCGAGATGCTCGTGCAGGTAGAGCATGTAGGCGCCGAGCGCGGCCGGCAGCAGCAGGAGCGGCGCGAGCGCCCGCGGGCCGCGCCGCCACAGCAGCAGGACGAGCGCCGGCAGCAGCGCGAGCCCGAGCAGCCGCGTCGCGACGGCGAGGCCGCCGAGCACGCCGGCGGCCAGCGGGCGGCCGCGCCGCGCGGCGTCGAACGCGGCGATCGCGACCAGGAGGAAGAGCGCGTCCGAGTACGGCGCCGTGAAGACGAAGGCGAGCGGGTAGAGTGCGAGCAGCGTCACCGCCGCCCGCCCGCGCGGCAGCCGCGCGAGGAAGGCCGCGGCGCCGGCGGCCGACGCGAGCGAGACGAGCACGCCGGCGGCGACGTCCGAGCGGAGCACGAAGCCGACCGCACGGACGACGAGCGGGTAGAGCGGGAAGAACGCCGCCGACTGGTGGTTCTCGTAGCCGTGCCGCGCGATCGCGACGAACCAGCCCGCGTCCCAGCGCGCGAACGGCCCGAAGACGAGGTCGCCGAACGGGCCCCAGGCGTGCAGCACGACGTGGCCTGGCCGCCAGAGCACCGAGACCACGACCAGCGCGACGTACGCGACCCGGATCGCGACGAGCTCGGCGGCCGGGCTCAACGGGTCGGCAGGTAGCGGAAGAAGTCGACGTGCACGCCGAGCTGCCGCGTGTCGTCCCGATGCAGCCGCGGGAAGCTCGCCGGGATCCGCGCGGGCGTGATCCGCAGGACGACGCGGCACCTCCCACGGACGGGATGCAGCGGCACCGTCTTCGTCAGCCCGCTCTGCAGCGTCGACGGCAGCAGGATCGTCCGCGCCGGCGTCGTGCCCGAGACGGCGACGTGCTGGGTCACGCCCGCGTACAGCGTCGCGTCGCTGCGCAGGTCGAACCGCAGCCGGCCGCCGGTGCAGCCGTAGCGCGTCCAGGTGAGCGTCGGCCCGGTCCAGCTGTCCGGGTACCAGCCCTCGATCTCCTGCGCGAGCCGCACGGGCCGCTGCGCGCGGATCAGCACGAGCTGGTGCGCCGTGTCGGAGGCGACGGTCGAGCCGACGACCGGCGTCCGCGAGTCGGTCAGCACGTAGTCGGCGTCGATCGGCTTCCCGTCCGGAGCGACGATCACGCCGGACGCGCGCTTCGTCGTCACCGGCACCTGCTGCATGCCGCCGGGCAGCGGCTCGAGCGCGTAGACGCGACGGATGCTCCGGTTCCAGAACTCGTTCTCCCAGGCGCGGATGGCCGCGCCGCCGCTCCAGAGGACGGCGACGTTCGCGTCGGTCCCGACCGCCTGGTCGACCCAGCTCGTGCCGGCGGCGACCGCGGCGTCGTAGAAGTGGACGGACGCCTGCGGGAAGCCCTCCGGCCACGCCTCGAGCGGCAGCCACGTGGCGACGAAGCCGGCGGCGACGAGGGCGGGCAGCCAGCCGGCGAAGCGGGCGGGGAGCCAGAGGAAGGCGGCCGCGAGCGCGAGCGCCGTCACGGAGGCGACGACCGAGACCGTCGCCTTGCCGGTCCACGACTGGCCGAGATACCACCACGGCTGCAGGAACGGCGTGTCCGACTGCGAGTTCTCGTTCAGCAGGTCGGCGAAGGGGATCGCGCCGGCGAGCGCGACGCAGACGACCGCCGCCGCGACCGTCGCGCGCGGCGGGCGCGGCTGGCCGCGCTCGATCCAGGCGAACAGCGCGATCAGGAAGAGCGGCGCGAGGTAGAAGAGGTTGCGCTCCTCGATCCGGTTCGAGAAGTGCGACGCGAACACCGCCACCTCGAGCACGAGCCAGACGGTCAGCGAGACGGTCGCGGCGGCGAAGACGCGCAGGGGCCGGTCGAGATGGCGCGCGCTCGCGACGACGACGATCGTCGCCGCCGCCGGGATCACCCAGAGCGCGAGGTCGAGGCCGGAGAGGTGGAGGACGATCCACTTCAGCGCCGGCCAGAAGCTGTACGAGGTGCTGCCGGTGACGCTGTAGCCGCCGAGCGCCGCGAAGACGGAGCGGCCGCGCGCGACCTCCCACACGACGACGAGGATCCCGGCGAGCACGACGAGCGCGTACAACGGCTTCCAGGCGCGCAGCGAGCGCGGCCGGCCGCGCTCGATCCACGCGAGCGCGAGCGGCGCGGTCAGCACGGTGACGACGAGGACGATCGCCTGCGCCCGCGTCAGGAACGCGAGCAGGCAGAGCGCGAGCACGACGACCTGGCGGCGAAGCGTCGGCCGCTCGAGCGCGAGCACGAGCGCGTAGGCGACCCACATGAAGAGCGGGTAGAAGACGTTCTCCGTCATCAGCGACGCGACGTAGACCATCGGCGGCAGCGCGACTGCGAGCGCGGCGACGGCGAGCGCGGCGGGCGGACGCACGACGCGCCGGGCGAGCAGGTACGTCGGCAGGACGACGGAGCACATCAGCAGCGCGTTCAGCACGCGCGCGAGCTGGTAGACGTCGGCGACGCGGTCGACGGCGGCGTACGGGATCGCGAGCAGCGCCGGGTAGACGTAGCCGTAGCCGGCGGAGACGCCGTGGATCGTGAAGCCGGCGCCGTCCGCGACGCTGCGGGCCGTGTCGGAGTAGACGAGCTCGTCGACCATGATCCACGGGCTCTTGACGCGGAGCGCGAGCGTCAGCAGGACGGCGACGGCGACCGCGTACAGCGCGCCCACCCAGAGCCACATCGGCCAGGCGGGCAGCGGCCACGCTCGGCGGGCCGGCTGCGCGGCCCGCCCGCCGCGGGCGATGCCCAGCTCGGCCAGGTCCGGCGCCAGCGCCTCCGGGGGGAGCCCGGTCTCCGCGGCCGCCGCGGCGACGTCCCGCAGCACCCGCGTCTCGACGGCGGCCGCGCCGGCCGCCTGCTCGAGCGCGGCGGCGTAGAGCCCGGCGACGTGGTCGACGTCGTGCTCGGAGCGGACGTACTCGCGCGCGGCGGCGCCCATTCCCGCGGCGACGGCGGGCTCGGCCAGCCGCTCGAACGCCTCGACGAGCGCCTCCTCCTCGCCCTCCCCGACGGGAGCCTTGAGCGCGACGGCGTCGGGCAGCTCCGCGAACCAGCCGAGGTCGCTGACGACGAGCGGCTTGCCGAGCGAGAGCGCGCGGATCGCGCTGCCGGAGGTCTCGCCCATCGTCGGCGACCGGAGCAGCACGACCGCGTCGCAGGCGGCCATGTACGCCATCAGCCGTTCCTCCTCGACGTACGGCTCGCGGACGACGCCCTCCGGCAGCTCCGCGCGCAGCGTGAAGCCGCCGGCCTCGGCGCCGACGAGCAGCAGCCGCGCGTCGGGATGCGTCTCGCCGAGCTCCGCGAACGCGCGCAGGAGCTGCGGCACGCGCTTGTTCTCGTTCAGGTGGCCGAAGCTGCCGAGCAGCGGCGCGCCCGTGACGCTCGCCGGCTCGACGTCGGCGGTCGGCCACGCCGGGTGCGGGATCACCCACAGGGGGCCGTCGTAGCCGTGCTCGCGCACCTGCGCCTCGACGTAGTGCGAGTGGACGATCACGCCGGTGGCGCGGTCGAGCACCTCGCCGACGAGCGGGAACTCGGTCGGCCGCACCTCCCAGAGCGGCGGCACGCGGCCCTCCAGCACGCCCCAGCCGAGCATGCGCCCGGCCGCGCCGGCGTCGCGCTCCATCGCGGCGAGATAGGCGTGGCCGTCGTTGCGGCCGATCGTCATCCCGGCCATCAGGTGGTGGACGACGAAGTCGTGCAGCACGACGACGCCGCTCTGCCTTCGCAGCGCGTCGACGATCCACGCGTGCGCGTCCGGGTCGTTGCCGATGTGGTAGAGCGCGACGTCCGCGCCCGCCACGGGACGCGTGCGGCCCGGTCGCACCACCTCGACCTCGACGAGCCGCTCGAGCGCCGGCAGCAGCAATGCCGAGTAGTCGGCGATGCCGCTCGTCGACGGCGGCAGCGGCGAGAAGTAGGCGACCTTCACGCCAGCGGCTCCAGCAGGCGCTCGACGCAGGCCTCCCACGTCACCGCGCGCGCGACCTCGTGGCCGGCGCGGCCGAGCGCGCGCGCGTCCTCCTCGGTGAAGGCGAGCGCGCCGGCGAGCTCCTCGCGGGTCGGCGCGACGACGCGGCCGGTCTCGCCGTCGCGGACGACGTCGAGCGGCCCGCCGGCGTCGGTGGTCGTGATCACCGGCTTGTCGGAGAGGAACGCCTCGTACGGGACGAGCCCGTAGTCCTCGTTCACCGGCGCGTAGTAGACGGCGCGGCAGCGTGCGTAGAGGTCGGCGAGCTCGTCGTCGCCGACGCGGCCGACGAACTCGACGCTGCCGTTCGCGAGCGACTCGAGCCGCTCGCGGTCCGGCCCGTCGCCTGCGACGACGACGCGGAGGCCGGGCACGAGCTTCGCCGCCTCGAGCAGCAGGTCGATCCGCTTCGCGCGGTCGAGGCGGTTGACGGAGAGGACGAAGTCGCCGTACTCGTCGCAGCGGAACGCGAGCGGCGCGGGCGGCGGCGCCAGCACCTCCGCCTCGAGCCCGACGGAATCGTGCAGCCGGCCGGCGACGATCGACGAGGTGGTGAAGATCTTGCGCGCCTCGCCGAGCGTGACGCGGTCGAGCTCCAGCACCTTGCGGCGGAGGGCGCGGTCCTCGGCCGACTCGGAGAACTGCCCGAACTCGGTGCGGTCGAAGTCCCAGGCCTGCCGGAACTGGTGCAGCAGCCAGACGACCTTGCGCGGGTGGCGGACGACGTAGGACGGGAACTTCGTCGCGATCACGGCGTCGATCGGGCGGCCGTTCGCCTCCTCCAGGTCGAGCAGGCGCCAGAGGAACGACTGCGTCAGCACCCGTTCGTTCGGATACCACTTGAACGGGACGCTGACGAGCTCCGCCTCGTGACCGGCGTCGCGCAGCGCCTGCACGAGCCCGTCCGCGAAGATCTCGGTGCCGCCGCGCTCGAACGGCACCTGCGGCATGCACACCGCGATCCGCATCAGCGGCGCTCGAGCTCGTCGACCCGGCGCGCGAGGTCGTCGACGAGCCGCAGCAGCGCGTCGTTGACGATCCGCTGCTCCGCGAGCGCCGGCTCGACGTACCAGCGCATCAGCTTGCGCAGCACGCGCTTTACCTGGAACGCGACCCAGCCCTTGGCGCCCGGCCGCCGCTGGAGCGGCTTGTCGGCGCTGACCGCCCAGAAGCGCTCCGCGAGCCCGCGCATCGCCGACGGGTCGCGTGCGTCGCGGTCGATCGCGCGCTTCAGCTCCTCGTAGACCCGGTCGACGTCGGCAGGCGCCGGCATTGCGCGCGATTGTAAAGACGGGCTGTTACGAACCGGTTTGGGCAAGCGCGGCGTCGACCAGGCGTCCGACGAGCTCCTCGAAGCCCACGGTCGGCCGCCAGCCGAGCACCTGCCGCGCGCGCGCAGGGTCGCCGACGAGAGCCCGGCCGCCCGGCCGGACCAGCGCCTCGTCGACCCGCACGTGCTCTCGCCAATCGAGCCCGCGGTGCGCGAACGCGAGCTCGACGAGCTCGCGGACGGTGTGCGCCTCGCCGGTCGCGATCACGTAGTCGCCCGGCTCGTCCTGCTGGAGCATCCGCCACATCGCGTCGACGTAGTCGGGCGCCCAGCCCCAGTCCCGGCGGGCGTCGAGGTCGCCGAGCACGAGCTCGCGCTCCCGGCCCGCCGCGATCGCCGCGACGCCGTGCGCGACCTTGGACGGCAGGAACTCCCGCGGCCGCAGCGGCGACTCGTGGTTGAAGAGGATGCCGCAGCTCGCGTGCAGGCCGTGCCGCGCGCGGAACGAGGCGACGAGGAAGTCGGCGAACGCCTTCGCCGCGCCGTACGGCGAGCGCGGCCGGTACGGCGTCGCCTCCGTCTGCGGCACCTCGTCCGCGTCGCCGAAGACCTCGGCCGACGACGCCTGGAAGAGGCGGATCGACGGGTCGACCTCGAGCACCGCCTCGAGCAGCGTCGCGACTGCGAGGCAGCCCGTCCGCGCCGTCTCCACCGGGCGGCGCCACGACTCCGGGACGAACGAGGGAGAGGCGAGGTTGTAGAGCTCGCGCGGGCGGACGTCGCGCAGCAGCCCGCGCACGGCGTCGCCGTCGGTCAGGTCGACCCCGCCGCGCTCGACGCCGACGACGGTGTAGCCCTTCTCCTCCAGCAGCCTCGTCAGATACGTCCCGTCCTGGCCGCCGCTGCCGGTGACGATCGCCCTGCTCAGTGCAGCCCCCGCACGTAGGTCCACGCGTCGCTGAGGCCGAGCGAGCGCGCGGAGACGACGATCAGCGCGTAGACGCCGACGCCGAGCACCGCGGCCGGCAGCGGCGGCAGGGCGAGGGCCAGCGCGCCGAAGGCGAGCGCGCAGGCGGCGCCGAGCGCGAGCGCGACCCGCGCCAGCCCGCCGGCGGCGATCGCGACCGCGTCCCAGCCGAGCGCCGCCATCAGCCCCAGGGCGATCGCGAGCGTCCCGAGGCCGAGCGCGACCGCGATCCCCGGCAGCCCCCACACGTGCCGGAGCGCGAGCCCGAGCGGGACGAAGATCGCGAAGCCGGCGAGCGCGATCGGGACGAGCAGCTGCCGACGCGCCGCGACGAAGACGAGCGGGAAGGTGACGACGAACGCGATCCAGGCGACCATCCACGGCGAGAGGTAGACGACGAGCAGGCCGAGGTCGCGGCCGACCCGGCCGCCGTACTGGTCGCCGAGCACGAGGTGGACGATCCGGCCGCCGACGAGCGCGAAGACGCCGGCCGCCGCGCCGACGAAGCTGAGGCTGACCCAGGCGGCGTGCGTCACGTGCCGGCCGGCCGCCTCCGAGTCGACGCCGCGGCGCGTCAGGGGCGCGGTCGAGACGATGCTGAGCGCGAAGCCGGTCGCGCCGACGAGCGTCGAGGCCGCGAGATAGGCGTAGGTGAAGCTCGTGACGCTGCCGACGCCGAGCCGCGAGGCGAGCCGGAGCGACGCGAGGTAGCAGGCCTGCAGGGCGAGCGGCACGGCCGCGCCCTGCAGCAGGTGCCAGAGCCTCGGCCCGACTCCGAGCCGCCCGGGCCGGGGGCCGCGGAGAGCGCCCCGCCGGACGAGCGCGATCACCGGCACCGCGAGCGCGACGACCGCGTTCGCGAGCAGCCCCCAGGCGAGCGCGACGATCCCGACCGAGTCGGCGAGCGCCGCGAAGAGCGCGAGCCCGAAGAGCCCGCTGGCGCCGAAGCCGACCGCCGCCGTCCCGTAGCTGTCGATCGCCGCGAGCGCGCTCGCGGCGAGCGCCGCGAGCAGCTGCAGGAACGCCGCCGGGACGAGGATCTCGAGCGCCCGCCCGGCGACGCGCGCCGAGGTCGGCGGCAGCGAGCCGGTCACGAGCTCCCCCAGCGGGTGCGCGAGCAGCCCGACGAGCACGCACACGGGAATCGCGAGCGCAAGGAACGAGAGCGCGTACGCGCGCGTCTCGCCGCCGAGCCTGCCCTCCGGCGCCGCCCGCGTCAGGTCGGGGACGACCACCATCCGGAAGGACTGCGCCGCGAGCACGAGCAGCGTGTAGACGGCGTAGGCGGCGAGGAAGCCGTCGGTCTTCGCGCTGCGGCCGAACTTCTGGGCGAGCAGCGCGCCCGCGCCCGCGGCGGCCAGCGAGAGGGCGGCCTGGGCGACACCGGTGAGGACGCCGCTCCGCAGGGCCCCGCGCGTCGTCAACAGGCTGCGGCCCCGGGACACAGGCCGATCAAAGCACGTATTTCCGTAACAGCCGCCCGATACCCTGTCGCGCCGTGGAGGCGCTCGGGACCCGGCTCGACGCGAGCCGTCGGCACCTCGTCCGTGCGCGCTCGGCGCTCGCCGCCGGGGCGGCCCGCGTCGAGACGTGGCCGCTCGCAGCCGTGCTCGCCGGCTTCGTCGTCGTCGAGTGGCTGGCGGTGCTCGCGCTCGCGCTGACCGTCCGCCACAACGGCTGGATCTACTACCAGGGCGGCGACCAGCTCTGGCACTACACGCTCGCCTGGCTGCTCGCGCACGGCACGCTCGGCTACGCGCTCGTGGGCTACGTCTGGCCCGCGCTGCTCTCGCCGATCGCGCTCGCCGCCGGCCCGAACCTCGTCTCGGCGCTGCCGGCGGTCGTGCTCCTCAACGTCCTCGTCCTGCTGCCCGTCGCGATGTGCGCGCTGTACGGCGTCGCCGCCCGGATCGGCGGCCGCCTCTTCGGCTACTGGACGCTGCTCGTCTGGGTGACGCTGCCGTTCCTCGGGATCCTCTACACGAACCAGGGCTACCACGAGCGCTACACGGAGGCGACCCTGCCGCAGTCGTTCGGGCTGACCGCGCTCTCCGACTTCCCGTCGATGGTCGCGGCGGTCGTCTCGGTCTACTTCTGCGCGCGGATCGTCCTGACCGCGTCCCCGACCGTCGTCGACGCGCTCGCGGCCGGCGCGGCCGGCGGCTTCGCGATCGGCGTCAAGCCCGCGACGACCTTCTTCCTGGTCGGCCCGGCGCTCGCCTTCCTCGCGCGCCGCTACCTCCGGTACGCAGCCTTCTACGTGGCGGGCCTCGTGCCCTTCGTGATCACGCTCGCCGTCTGGAAGGACCGCAGCTTCGGCTATCTCCCGGTGATCGGCCACAGCGCGGCGCACCCGGTCCCGGGTCTCGCGTCGGGAGCGCCGCTGCTCGGGCTCGGCCTCGGCAAGTACTTCCAGCTCAACTGGGGCCAGCTGGCGTTCAACATCGACCAGCTGCGCGAGCACTTCTGGAGCGGCCACTTCGTCATCTGGCTGTTCCTCGCGGGCCTCGTCGCGCTGCTGAGGATGTCCCCGCGCGGGTTCCTGCTCGTCGGCGGCGCCGTCCTGCCCTTCGCGATCGCGAAAGGCAGCTACGTCGGCTCGAGCATCGAGGACACGAGCTTCTTCCGGCTGCTGATGCCGTGCTTCCCGTGGTTCGTCCTCGCGCTCGCCGCGCTGCCGTTCCTCGTCCCGCGCTCGACGGAGCGCCTGCCCGCGTATCCCGAGCCCCGCCGGCTGCTGCGCGGCCGGCTGCCGGCAGCGTCGGTCGCAGTCGTGGTCGCGCTCACGACGCTCGGCCCGCTCGTCGCCTTCGCCGCCGCCGGCACCTCCTTGCGGGGGAAGGTCGCCGCGAAGGCGCCGGGCGCCACGATGATCATCCCGGTCGGCGTCGACCTCGGCACGACCGCCGTCGCACGCGACGGGCGCGTGACGCTGACCTGGAACGCGCAGCGCCCGGCCGCGGGCAAGGTCTTCTACCGCGTCTGGCGCGTGCAGAAGGGGCCCGGCCTCGACCTCGCGTGCTCGACCGCCCTCTCCCGCTCTCCGCTCTGCTCGCTCGACTCCGGCGACCTCGGCGCGACGGCGGCGACGAGCTTCACCGACCGGCCAGGACGCGGCACGTGGGTCTATCGGGTCGCGGTGGCCGCGAACTGGCTCGACGACCCGCAGTTCGGCGACCCGTACCTCGCGGGCAAGCCGGTCGTCGTCCGCGTGCGCTAACGCTCGCGGGCGGGCGCGTCGCCGTCGAGCTGCGCCTCGAGCAGCGCGAGCTTCTGCGCGAGCACGACGTTCTGGTCGCTGAGACGCGAGATCACGGTCGAGTAGTGCAGCAGCACGGCGACGACGAAGACGAAGCCGACAGCGAACAGCACGGCGGGCGGGTAGCTGCGCACGCCGACCCAGCCGGCGATCGTGTTCAGCCCGTCGCGCCAGGCGGCGAGCACGGCGAGCGCGACGAAGGTCAGCAGCCACAGCAGCGCGTAGCGCTCCCGCAGCCGGTGGCTGCGGATCAGCTCGAGCACGACGACGACGAGCGCGACCGAGACGATCGTCCCGACGATCGAGACGACGAGCGGTGTCACTAGGAGCCCTCCTCCGGAAGCACGTTGCGACGGAACAGACCGACGAAGATCGCGAGCAGCACCTTCACCATGTAGTAGATCGAGCGGAGCGCGGTGATCGACGAGCGGCCGGAGGCGCGCTCGCGCATCGCCACCGGCACCTCGACCGCGCGCAGGCGGTGGCGCGAGACCATCACCGTCGCCTCCACCTCCGGGTAGTCGTGCGGATAGTCGCGCGCGAAGAGCGCGATGCCGCGCGCGTTCACCGCCTGGAAGCCGGACGTCGTGTCGGTGACACGGCGGCCGACGATGCGCGAGACGACCCACGCGAGCAGGCGGATGCCGACGCGACGCGAGCGCGACGAGCGGTAGCCGTCGCCGCGCCCGGCGGCGAAGCGGGAGCCGACGGCGACGTCGGCCTCCCCGCTCAGCACCGGCGCGAGGATCGCGTCGAGCTGGCCCGGGTCGTGCTGCCCGTCGCCGTCGAGGCGCACCGCGAGCGCGTAGCCCTGCTCGAAGGCGTAGCGGAAGCCCGTCTGGACCGCTCCGCCGATCCCGAGGTTGAACGGCAGCCGCAGGACCTTCGCCCCGTGCGCCCGCGCCACCTCGGCCGTCGCGTCCCACGAGCCGTCGTCGACGACGACGACGTCGAAGCCGGCGTCGAGCGCGTGCAGCTCGTCGACGACGCGGCCGATGCTCCGCTCCTCGTTGTACGCCGGCACGATCGCGACGCGGCGCGGCTCTCTCACCCGCCGAGCGTAGCGTCACAAGACGACGCGCACGAGCCGCCACCACAGCGACGCGAGCGCGTTCAGCACGCCGAGCCCGGGCGGGGCGGCGACCATCGGCAGCCGCAGCTCCGGCTCGAAGAGCCGCGCCAGCTCCCGGTCGGCGACGACGCGCTCGGCCTGCAGGCGGCGGCGCCGCTCCGCGAGCCACCGGCGCTCCCGGAGGAGCCAGGCCCAGCCGTGCGCCTTTTCGCGCAGCCAGCCCTCCTTCGCGGCCACCGCGACGATCCCGAGCTCGACGGCGATCAGCACCGGTGCGGCGAGCACGAGCAGCCGCGCCGAGTACGCGGTCAGCACGAACAGGAGCCGGTTGCGCTCGAGGAAGTACTCCTTGCGCCGGCCCGGGCGCTCGAGCACGTAGTCGTGCAGGACGTCCGCCGCCGGCTCGACGACGACCCGCAGCCCGCGCTGCCGGGCGCGCCAGCAGAGGTCGAGATCCTCCTGGTAGAGGAAGAGCTCCTCCGCGAAGCCGCCGAGCTCGCGGAAGGTCTGCGTCCGCATCGCGAAGGCGGCACCGCTCGCGTAGGCGATCTCGCGCCGCTCGGCCAGCGACTCGGCCGGCTCGCCGTAGCCGCCCGGCCAGGCGAGGCCGCTGACGTGCAGCACGTTGCCGCTCGAGTTCAGCCGCTCGGGCCGGTCGAGCAGCCGCAGCCGCGCCTGCACCGCGCCGACCGCCGGCTCCTCGAGCGCCCCGGCGAGCGCGCGCAGCGCGCCGGGCCGCGCGACCGTGTCAGGGTTGAGGAAGACGACGACGTCCGAGCGCACGTGCTCGAAGCCGCGGTTGCAGCCGCCGCCGAAGCCGACGTTCCGGCCGGGCCGGACGACGACGACGTCCGCGCGCCCGGCCAGCTCGAGCGAGCCGCCGTTGTCGACGACGACGAGCTCGTCGGCCTCGCCGGCGAGCGAGTCGAGGCACCGCGTCAGCTCGTCGCCGCTCTCGTACGCGACGACGACGACGGCGATGCTCAGTAGGCCCCCCGCCGGGCCGCCACGGCCGGCAGCGTCTTCGCGAGGATGGAGATGTCGAGCCAGATCGACCAGTTCTCGAGGTAGTAGAAGTCGAGGCGGACGAGGTCGTCGAACGTCAGCTCGATCCGACCCGACACCTGCCAGAGACCGGTCATCCCGGGCAGCACGAGGTAGCGCTTGCGGTGCCACTCCTCCAGCTGCACGTAGTCGCGCAGCGGCAGCGGCCGCGGCCCGACGAGCGACATCTCGCCGCGCAGCACGTTCAGCACCTGCGGCAGCTCGTCGATCGAGTAGCGGCGCAGGAACTTGCCGACGCGGGTGACGCGCGGGTCGTCCTTGATCTTGAACAGCGGCCCCGACGCCTCGTTGTCCTCCTCCAGCGCCGCCTGCCGCTCGGACGCGTCGGTGTACATCGACCGGAACTTGAACATCCCGAACTCGCGCTCCCCGAGGCCGACGCGGCGGTCGCGGTAGAAGACCGGCCCGGGCGAGTCGAGCTTCACCGCGAGGGCGATCAGCGCCCAGACCGGCGTGCCGAGCAGGACCAGCAGCGAGCTGACGGTGACGTCGAACGCGCGCTTCACGGCCCAGTCGAGCCCGGCGAAGACCGGCGGGCGCAGCTCGAACAGCGGCACGCCCTGGCCGGCGACGTACTCGCCGCGCTGCGTCAGCAGCTCCGTCGTCGTCGGCGCGATCTGCACCTTGACCCCGCGCTCGTGCGCCGTGTCGACGAGCTCGAGCAGGCGGCGGTCGTCGAGGTCGACGCCGCTGACGATCAGCTCGTCCGGCTGCAGGTCGCGCAGCGCGTGCGGCAGGTCGTCGAGCGAGCCGACGACGTCCAGGAGCGGGTCGTCGCCGCCGTCCGGGGTCAGCGCGCCGAGGAACTCGTAGTCGATGCCGCTGCGGCGGAGCCCGAGCGCGCGGCGAAGCTCGACGATGCGGTCGTTCTCGCCCACGAGCAGCGCCCGACGCCGCACGCCCGCCAGCCGCCACATGTCGCGCGTCATCAGCTCGTAGGACGCGCGCAGCCCGCCGATCACGGCGACGGAGAGCAGGAACGCGGTCGCGTACAGCCCGAACGTCGTGTGGTGGTAACCGGTGCCGACGGCGAACGCGAGCGTGATCACCGTCACGAGCGCGAGCGAGCCGACGACGCGGCCGGGGCCTGACCGCTGCTCGCGCGCCGCGTAGAGCCCGTTGTGCCAGAAGACGAGCACCGTGACGACCGCCAGGAAGGGCAGCCAGCTCGTCTCCTGGTCCCACGCGAAGCCCCAGAGGATCGGCGAGACGCCGTAGTAGACCTCGCGCAGGACGAGGGCCAGGTAGAGCGCCACGGCGAGGCCGCCCACGTCGATGACGGCGAGCGCGAGCACGCTGCCGAGCCGGCGGGCGAGCGAGCGGAGCTGCGGCGTCGAGGGAAGGACGCGGGCCCGCCGGATGTCGCCGGCGTCCTCCCCCGCGCCGATGCCGACAAAAGGCTTCGTGGCCACGAGGGGGCCATTGTACTCGGGTACGCTTGGATCTCTGGTGCGCACGCGCAGCGCCGTCCTCCTGCTCGTCCTCGTCACGGCGCTCCCGCGTCTCGGCGCGCTGCTCTACGAGCGCGGCTCGATCCTCGTCCAGAACGTCGAGAAGGGCGACGTCTTCGCCCGCACCTTCCTCTCGACGGGCACGTACGGCTTCATCCCCGGGCATCCGTCGGCGTACACGCAGCCGCTCTACGGCTGGTTCCTGATCCCGCTCTACTGGATCTTCGGCCGGCACTGGCTCGTCGTCGGCCTCGCCCAGGTCGCGATCGCCTGCGGGACGACGCTGATCGTCTGGCAGATCGGGCGGCGCTGGCTGTCGCCGGGCGTCGGGCTGCTCGCCGGCCTCGTCGTCGCCGTGCACCCGTACCTCGTCTGGCACGACGTCCACATGAACCGCGAGATCCTCGACCAGTTCCTCGCGGCGTCGACGGTCTTCCTGACGCTGCTCGCCCTCGACCGGCTCACGACGTGGCGGCTCGCCGCGCTCGGCGCCGTGCTCGGGCTGGCGATCCTCGGCAACGTGCGCCTCGAGGCGCTGCCGTTCGTCCTGCTCGCCTACCTCTTCGTCGCGCGCCGGCGCGTCGCCTGGGTCGGAGCCGCGGCGCTGCTCGCGTCGTGCGCCGTCGTGGTGATGCCCTGGGTCGTGCGCAACGCCGCCGACGTCGGCTGCTGGACGGTGACGACCGACGCACGCGCGCTCTGGAAGGCGAACAACGTCAACACGTACGCGACGCTGAAGAGCGGCCAGTGGATCGACCACGTGCCGCAGCCGAAGTCGTTTCCGCCGACGCCGCAGGACGTCTACGAGAATTGGACGAAGACGGGCGTCGTGCAGCCGTACGACGAGTGCGCGCAGATGACGAGCTTCCAGAGCAAGGTGATCTCGTTCTGGGTGCACCATCCCGGCGAGAAGGCGCGGATCATGCCGATCGACGCGCAGTGGCTCTGGCAGCCGTCGGTCGTCGACGTCACCGACCGGCCCGGCCAGGGCACGTGGCTCGACACGATGCGCTTCCTCGCGGAGCCGACGTACATGATCGTGCTCTACGTGCTGGCTGCGATCGGCCTCTTTCTCGTGCCGCGGCGCTTCGCGGCGCTCGCCGTCGTCCTGCTCGCGTACCAGACGGCCACCGCCGTGCTGTTCGTCGGCGAGACGCGCTACCGCGTGCCGTGGGACTTCCTGATCGCGCTGCTCGCGTCGTACGCCGCCCTGCGCATCCCGAGCACGTGGAGCGAGCTCGTCAACGCGAGGCGCCTGCGCACGTCGAGCAGGTCGTAGTCGTGGAAGTACGCGTGCACGTAGGGCGGTAGCGCCGGCGACAGCACCGCCCGCGCGAGCCGCCCGACCGAGTGCGTCGTCGGCAGCACCCCGTCGTGCGGCAGGCCGCCGCGGGGCGTGCAGTCGACGAGCCCGAGCCCGCGCACCGTCTCGCGCACCTCGCCGTCGCTGTACCAGCCGCCGCCGCAGAACCAGCGCGGCTCGAGGCCGTGCGCGCGCATCCACTCGAAGTCGCGGCGCACACGCTCGGCGGGAACGCCTTCGGTCGGGCGGGCGTGATCCGGCGCCGTCCAGTGCGTGTGCAGCCCGAGCAGCGGCAGCGTGCGCGCGCGCTCGAGCCAGCGCTCCTCGTCCTCCCCGAAGGCCGCGTCGGGCGGACGGATCAGCGCGAGCACGTCGAAGCGCCGCCGGAAGCGGTCGAAGCGCCGCCACGTCGCGTCGTCCAGCGGCTGCTCGAGGTGACACGACACGAGGGCCCCGGCTGAGGCTGCAGGCACACTGTTGCCGACCATGTGCGGGATCTGCGGACTCTATTCGCCGTCGCACCCGCCGCAGCTCCGCCTCGTCGACGACATGCGCGCGCGCATCGCGCACCGCGGCCCCGACCAGGGCTCGTCGGATTCGTTCGGCGCCTGCGTGCTCGGGCACCAGCGGCTCGCCGTCGTCGATCCCGAGCTCGGCTACCAGCCGGTCGCGAACGAGACCGGCGACGTCGTCGCCGTCTTCAACGGCGAGCTCTACAACTTCGGCGAGCTGCGCGACGAGCTCGCGCGCTCCGGCCACGAGGTGCGCGGGCGCGGCGACACGCCGGTGCTGCCGCACCTGTACGAGGAGCACGGAACGGCGTTCGTCGAGCGGCTGGAGGGGATGTTCGCGCTCGCGCTGTGGGACGCGCCGCGCGGCCGGCTCGTGCTCGCGCGCGACCGCCTCGGCAAGAAGCCGCTCGTCTGGACGCGGCTCGCCGACGGGACGTTCGCGTTCGCGTCCGAGCTGAAGGCGTTCCACGGGCTGCCCGGCTTCCGCGCCGAGCCCGACCTCGGAGCGCTCGACGCCTACCTGGCGCTCCAGTACGTGCCCGGCACGCGCACCGGCGTCCAGGACGTGCACCGCCTCGCGCCGGCGTCGCTGCTCGTCGTCGAGGGCGAGGCGCACACCGAGGAGCGGTACTGGCGGCCGGAGCCGGCCGACGAGCTGCTCGCCGAGGCGGAGTGGCTCGAGCGCGTCCGCGCGACCGTCGTAGACGCCGTGCGCAGCCGGCTCGTCGCCGACGTCCCGCTCGGCGCCCTCCTCTCCGGCGGGATCGACTCCGCGGTCGTCGTCTCGCAGATGGCGCAGGCGTCGAGCGAGCCCGTCCGCACGTTCACCGTCGGCTTCGCGGACGACCGCTACGACGAGCGCCGCTACGCCCGCGCCGTCGCGGAGAGATGGTCGACCAGGCACGAGGAGATCGTGCTCGAGCCGGACGCGGCGGAGACGCTGCCGCGGCTCGCCGCGGCGTTCGACGAGCCGCTCGGCGACGAGGCGGCGCTGCCGTTGTACCTGATCTGCGAGGCGGCGCGCGAGCAGGTGACGGTCGCGCTCGTCGGCGACGGCGGCGACGAGTCGTTCGCCGGCTACGAGCGCTACCGCGCGATGAGCCTGGCCGCGCGCGTGCCCCGCCCCGCCGCCGCCGTCGGCGCGCGGGCGCTGCGGGCGCTGCCCGGCGGCCGGCGCGAGCGCCGCTCGCCCACGTTCCGGGCGGCGCGCTTCCTCGAAGCGGCCGCCACGCCGGCCGCGGAGCGCTACGGCGGGCTGATGCAGGTCTTCACGCTGCCGGAGCGCGCGTCGCTCTGGACCGACGACGCGAAGGCGGAGATCGGCCCGCTCACCTCACCCGGCTTCCTGCTCGGCCCGCCCCGCAGCGCCGACGTCACCGGGCTGCAGCTGCTCGACGTCGAGACGTACCTTCCCGGCGACCTGCTCCCGAAGTCGGACATCGCCTCGATGGCGCACTCGCTCGAGCTCCGTTCGCCGCTGCTCGACCGGCGGGTGCTCGAGCTCGGGCTCTCGCTGCCGGACTCGCTGAAGGGGGGCAAGCGCGCGCTGCGGCTCGCCTTCGCCGGCGAGCTGCCGCCGCCGGTGGCGGAGCGCGGCAAGTCCGGCTTCGGCGTCCCGCTGGCGGCGTGGTTCCGCGGCGAGCTGCGCGAGCTCGCGCACGACCTGCTCGCCGCCGACCGCGGCTGGTTCGAGCGCAGCGCGGTCGAGCGGCTGCTCGACGACCACGTGCAGGGCCGCGCCGACAACGGCCACCGGCTCTGGACGCTCGCGATGCTCGAGCTCTGGCAGCGCGCGCACGTCGACCGCCCCGTGCCCGCGGCCGCGTGAGCGCGCGTAGGCTCGACGGAGCGCGCCCAGGAGCGGAGGCGGCGGCTGCGCCGGCGCCGGAGCGGGCGCTTCGCCGGATCGCCTGGCCGCTCGTCGGCCTCGTCGCGGCGGTGCCGCGGCTCGTCGTGCTCCTGCACGAGCGGGGGACGATCCTCTCCGGGAACGTCGAGAAGAGCAATCTCTTCGCGCTGACGTTCATCCACAGCGGCACGTACGGCTTCATCCCGGGACAGCCGTCCGCGTACACGCAGCCGCTCTACGGCTGGTTCCTGGTCGCCGTCTACTGGATCTTCGGCCGCAACTGGCTGGCCGTCGGCCTGAGCCAGATCGTGCTCGCGGCGGCCGTGGCGATCCTCGTCTACGAGATCGCGCGCCGGCTCGCGTCGACGCGCTGGGCCGCGGCCGCGGCCGTCGTGGCCACGCTGCACCCGTACCTCGTCTGGCACGACGTGCACGTGAACCGCGAGATCGTCGACCAGCTCTGCGCGGCGTCGCTCGTCCTGCTCACGCTCGCCGTCGCCGACCGGCCGACCCTCTGGCGCGCCGGCGCGCTCGGCCTCGTCACCGGGCTGGCGATGCTCGGCAACTCGCGGCTCGTGTTCATCCCGATCCTCTGCGCCGTCTACCTCGCGTTCCGAGTGCCGCGCCCGGCGCTCGTCTGCGCCTTCGTGCTCGCCGGGGCCGCGGTCGCCGTCGCACCCTGGCTCGTCCGCAACAAGGTCAACGTCGGCTGCTGGACGATCACGACCGACGGGCGCGCGCTCTGGAAGGCGAACAACCCGCAGGCGTATCCGCTGCTCTCCTCCCACCAGTGGATCGACAACGTCAGCCCGGATTCGCCGCGGCCGCCGGAACCGGGCCACCTCACCCCCGACGAGGCGCACGGCATCTACGTGCGCACCCAGGGGCAAAAGGTGCTCCACCCGGACGAGTGCCTCGCGATGTCGTTCTACGAGCACCTCGCGTGGACGTGGGTGCGCGAGCATCCGCAGGAGAAGGCAAAGCTGGCAGGGCTCTCGGAGCAGCTCTTCTGGCAGCCGAACGTGATCGAGACCGGCGGCTCCTCCTCGGGGTTCGGCAAGCAGGTCGCGGAGCCGGCGTACATGATCGCGCTCTACGCCCTCGCCGCCGTGGGAGTGGTGCTCGCGCCGCGCGCGTTCGTCGTCTTCGCGCTGCTCCTGTTCGCCTACCAGAGCGCCTTCGCCGCGATCTTCGTCGGCGCGACGCGGTACCGGATCTCCTTCGACTTCCTGCTCGCCGTGCTGGCGGCGGCCGGCGTCGCGCGCCTCGTGCCGCGCCTGCGGAGATGACCGACGTCGCGCGCACGTGGGCCGAGGTCGAGGCGCTCGCCGACAGGTGGACGAGCACCCCGTGGCGGTCAGAGCGGGCCGAGCTGCCGTACTTCAGAGCCGAGGGCGGCACGCCGCTCGCGCTCTTCGGCGAGGACGCAGCGCTCGTCGGCCGCGTCGCGCCGCTGCCGCTCGAGTCGCGCATCGGCTACCTGCGCGTCCACGCGCCGACGCTGCGGACGCTGCGCGTCGTCGGCGTGGCGGGCGACGCGGCCGCGCTCGCGCGCGAGGCGCTGCACGAGGTCGACGTCGTCGCCGTGCCGGCGCTGCCCGTCGAGTCATGCGAGTACCGCAGCCTCGCGCCGCTCGACGGCGAGCGCTTCGTGCCGCCGTGGACGCGGCGGCTGCTCGTGCTGCCGGAGAGCTTCGACGCGTTCCTCGCCTCGCGCTCCCGCAAGGTCCGCGCCGGCGTCCGCTACGACGCGAAGAGGCTCGAGTCGTCGCTCGACGCGCACGTCGACGTGATCCGTGCGTGGTCCGACGACGTCGCCGACGCGCTCGAGTCCGTCGCCCGCACGACGTACCAGCGCCGCCTCGGCGTCGGCTACTCGCCGGCCCGCGCGGAGGTGCTGCGTGTCGCGCTCGAGCACGGTCTCGCGCGCGTGTACGTACTGCGCGACGGCGGGCGGCCGGTCGCGTTCTGGCTCTGCGGCGTCCACGACGACACGATCCGCCTCGACACGACCGGATACCTCCCCGACTACGCCGATCGCCGTCCCGGCATCTACCTGTTGATGCGCGTGGTCGAGGACGCGATCGGCGACCCGCAGCTGCGCGTGCTCGACTTCGGGCCCGGTCGCTCCGACTACAAGCGCCACTTCTCCAACGACGGCTACCAGGAACGGAACCTGCTCCTCTTCGCGCCCACGCCGCGCGCCCAGCGCGCACGCGTCCTGCGCGGCGCGGTGGGCGCCGTCCGGCTCGGCGCGCGCACCGCGCTCGACGCGACCGGCGGGACGCAGCGGCTGAAGACCGCGTGGCGGCGGAGGCTGCGGCGCTGAGGGTCGTCCACGTGCACCGGATGCGCGGGATCGGCGGCTCCGAGCGCC
>DASSSR010000026.1:0-5458 GCA_035708345.1 Gaiellaceae bacterium | reverse complement strand
CGAGGCGTGCCTCGCGATCAAGCTGTCGCGCGAGTGGTCGAAGGACAGGATCCTCACCGCGTACCTGAACCAGGTCTTCTACGGCAACCACTCGTACGGGATCGAGGCGGCCGCGGAGACGTACTTCTCGAAGCAGGCGCGCGACCTGACGCTCGACGAGTCGGCGCTGCTCGCCGGGCTGCCGCAGGCGCCGTCGCTCTACGACCCGTTCCGCAATCCCGCGGCCGCGCTCGCGCGCCGGAACGAGGTGCTGCACGCGCTGCTCGTCAACGGCGACATCACCTCGGCGGAGTACCAGCGCGCGCGCGCCGACACGAGCCTGCACCTGAAGGAGGGGCACCGCTTCAAGCGGATCCGCGAGCCGTTCTTCTTCGGCTACGTCGAGGAGCTCCTGCAGCAGGAGTACGGCTCGAACACCGTCCGCGAGGGCGGCCTGCGCGTCTACACGACGATCGTCCCGGGGCTGCAGCGCGCGGCGACGTCGGCGCTCGAGCACGTGCTCACCGAGCGCACCGATCCGGCCGGCGCCGTCGTCTCGATCGACCCGCGCACGGGCGCGATCAAGGCGATGGACGCAGTCTGGCCCGGCCACGCGAACAACCAGTACAACTTCGCGACGAGCCCGCGCCAGCCGGGCTCGACGTTCAAGACGATGACGCTGACGACCGCGGTCGCGAAGGGGATGGACCCCTTCCGGACGTCCTATCTGTCGGCGCCGCTGATCTACGACCCCGACCCGTCCGGCACGTGCGAGAACCACGGCGCCTGGTGCGTGCAGACGTACGAGCACACCTATCACGGCGTCGAGTCGGTCGCGAGCGCGACGCTGCAGTCCGACAACACCGTCTACGCGCGGCTCGCGCTCGACGTCGGCCCGCTCAACATCTACCGGATGGCGCAGCGGCTCGGCGTCCGCACGTCGCTGAACGACCCGACGAACCAGGCGGTGCCGTCGATCACGCTCGGGACGATCGGCGCGACGCCGCTCGAGATGGCGTCCGCGTACGCGACGCTCGCGGCGGGCGGCGTCTACTCGAAGCCGATGGCGATCACGAAGGTCGTGCTCCCGAACGGGAAGACCGACACCGACGCCGGCTGGGGCGAGCCGCAGCGGGAGCGCGTCGTCCCGGACTGGGTCGCGTCGACGGTGACGCAGGTGCTCGAGCAGAACATGCTCTACGGGACGGGCCGGAACGCGCACGTGAGCGGGCGCACCGACGCCGGCAAGACCGGCACAACCGACGACTACGCCGACGCCTGGTTCTGCGGCTACACGCCGAGGCTCTCGGCGGCGGTGTGGATCGGCTTCCCGACCGGCGAGATCCCGATGCTCGACGTGCACGGCGCCGTCGTCTCCGGCCCGACGCTGCCGGCCCAGGTCTGGCACGGCTACATGGAGACGGCGATCGGGAGCCGTCCCGACGTCCCCTTCCCGCCCGCCCAGACGCCGCCGGTGTGGACGTCGTGGCACGGCCAGTGGCAGTACTCCGGCGCCTCCGGCTCCGGCGGCACGTCGGCCTCGCAGGAGACGACCTCCGGCACGACGAGCTCGACCGCGCACGGCACGACGCGGGCCGCGACGACCGCGCCGCAGGTGACCGCGCCCGCGACGACGGTCGCGCCGCCGCCCGTCACGACGGCGCCGCTGCCGCCGCCGGTGACGACCGAGACGGTGACGACGCCGACGCCTTAGCCTGCGCCGCTTCTAGGGGAGGGTCGTCGTCGTGCCGATGCCGCCCGCCGCGGCGGTCGTCGTCGGCGGCAGCGGCGCGGTGGTGGTCGGCGGCGGCGCCGTGGTGGTGGTCGGCGGCGGCGTGGTCGTGGGCGGCGGGGCGGTCGTCGGCTGCTGCGTCGTGGTCGGCTGCGTCGTCGCCGCGTGGGTGGTCGTCTCGTGCGTCGTGGTCGGCGCCGTCGTCGGCTGCGTCGTCGGCGCCTGCCGTGTCGTCGCCGTCCGCGTGCGCTTCGGGATCGAGATCGACGGCAGCGGCCCGGTCTGCGGCGGCGGCGACGCGTCGGGCCGCGTCAGCGCGTAGGCGACCGCTCCGCCGGCGGCGAACAGGATCAGGATCGCCGCGAGCAGCAGCGGCAGCCGGCTGCGGCCCGGCGGCGGCGGCGTCGGCGGCGGAGCCGCGGCGCCGGGCGTCACGCGCGTCGCGGACGTCGGCGGGGGCGCGGCCGCCGGCAGCACCTGCGTCCGGTCGTCGGCGCCGAACGCCGTCGTCGCGGCGGTCAGTCCGGCGGCCCCCGCGACGCCGAGCGCGCCGAGCAGCCCCGCGCCGTCGGCGGGCCGGAGCGCGGGATCCTTCTCGAGCGCCGCGGTCGCCGTCGCCTCGAGGCGGCCCGGCGGGTCGCTGCGGAACGCGGTCAGGGGCGGCGGCGGCGCGTCCCGGTTCAGCAGCACGAGCTCCATCGGGTCGTTCGACTCGAACGGGAGCCGCCCCGTCAGCATCCGGTAGAGGATGACGCCGAACGAGTAGACGTCCGAGGCGGCCGTCGCCGGCTCTCCCGCAGCCTGCTCCGGCGAGATGTACGCCGCCGTGCCGAGCACGGTCCCGGCCTCGGTCAGCGTCCCTTCGCCCGCCGCCATGCGCGCGATCCCGAAGTCGGCGATCTTCGGCCGGCCCTCGTCGTCGAAGAGGACGTTCGCCGGCTTCAGGTCGCGGTGGACGACGCCGCGTGCGTGCGCGTGCGCGAGCCCGGCCGCGACCCCGGCGGCGACCGCCGCCGTTTCCGCGTCGGGCAACGGCTTGCCGGACGCCTCGCGCAGCCGCTCCTCGAGCGTCCCGCCGGGGACGTACTCGAGCACCATGTACGGGCGGCCGCCGTCGTGGCCGTAGTCGTACAGCTGCGTGACGTTCGGGTGCGCGAGCGACGCGATCGCGCGCGCCTCGCGCTCGAAGCGGGCGGTGTCCGCATCCGGCGCCAGCAGCTTCAGGGCGACGCGGCGACCGAGCTCGCGGTCCTGCGCGCACCAGACCTCCGACATGCCGCCCGCGCCGAGCGGCTGCTCGAGCTCGTACCGGCCGCCGATGACGGTCTCGGGCATCGGGCTAGGTTATGCGCGGAGCGTGGCGGACGTACTCACCTACGAGCAGGCGCAGGCACTCGTGCTCGCACGCGCGCGACCGCTCGACGCCGAGGTCGTGCGGCTCGCGGACGCAGCCGGGCGCGTGACTGCAGCAGCCGTCGCGGCGGCCGTCGACCTGCCGCCGTTCGCGAGCTCGGCGATGGACGGGTACGCGGTGCGCGCGACGGACACGCCGGGGCGGCTGCCGGTCGTCGCCCGGATCGCCGCCGGTCGCCCCGCCGAGCGCTCGCTCGCGGCGGGCGAGGCGATGGAGATCTCGACCGGCGGGGTCGTCCCCGACGGCAGCGACGCCGTCGTCCCCGTCGAGTACGTTGTCCAACATGGCAACGAGGTGGAGATTCCCGAGCGCGCCGAGAGCGGTGCGAACGTGCGACCGCGCGGCGGCGACGTCGCGGCGGGCGGCACGGTCGCGGCGCGCGGGACGCGGCTCGGCGCCGGCCAGCTCGGCGCGCTCGCCGCCGCGGGCGTCGCCGAGGTCGCCTGCGCGCGCCGGCCGCGCGTGTGCGTGCTCTCGACCGGGACGGAGCTCGCGCGTCCGGGCGAGCCGCTTCGACCCGGCCAGGTCTACGAGGCGAATGGGCTCATGCTCGCAACCGCGCTCGCGGCCGCCGGCGCGGAGGTCGAGCAGCTGCCGGCCGTCGCCGACGACGCGGAGGCGCACCGGGCGGCGATCGCGCGCGGCCTGGAGGCGGACGTGCTCGTCACGTCGGGCGGCGTCTCGGTCGGGCCGCACGACCTCGTCCGCACGATCGAGTCCGAGCTCGGCGTCGAGGAGGTGTTCTGGCGCGTCGCGATCCGGCCCGGGCGGCCGGTGGCGTTCGGCGTCCGCGCCCGCGGCGCCGGCGCGGAGACGCTCGTCTTCGGGCTGCCGGGCAACCCCGTCTCGTCGCTCGTCGGCTGCGAGCTGTTCGTGAAGCCGGCGGTGCGGGCGCTGCAGGGGCTGCTCGACCCGCTGCCGCCGCTCGAGGACGGCCTGCTCGCCGCGCCGCTGCGCCGCAACGCCGTGCGCGACGACTTCGTCCGCGCCCGCACGCGGGTGACGGCGGCGGGGACGCTGCTCGAGCCGGTCGTTGGCCAGGAGTCGCACATGATCGTCCGCTCCGCGGCGGCGACGGCGCTCGTGCACGTGCCGCGCGGCGAGGGCGAGCTCGCGGCGGGGTCGCGCGCGGCGTGGCTGCGGCTCGGCTCGCCCTGACCGGGCTCAGCCGCCGACGCCCACAGCCGCCGCCTCGAGCTGGTACGGCGGCATCCCGCGCGGGAGCACGGAGACGAGCGTCGCGTAGACGATGTAGCGGTGCGTCGCGAAGAAGCGCGGGTGGCAGGCCTGCAGCTCGAGCTGCTCGTGGTCCGGCGAGCGCAGCACCGACATGTCGTTCGCGAGCACGATCCGGTGGTGCGTCGTCCGGTACACGAACGTCCCGTACGGCATCTCAAGCCGGATGTAGTCGCCGTCGCGGATGTCGTTGATCTCCGAGAACGGCGCCAGGTAGGTCGTGCGGTGGCCGGCGATGTAGACGAGCCGGTTCTCGCCCGGCATGTACGAGCGCAGGTCGCGGCCCGGCCCCTTCTTCAGGCTCTCCTCGTCGGTGCCGTTGACGAGCACCATGTTCAGGCCGATCCGGCCGATCACGATCCGCCCGATCGGCTGGCCGACCTTCGCCCGGCGCTGGAAGCGGCGCGCGTCGAGCGCGATCGCCTGCCGCTCGGCGGCGAGGTCGGCCGTCTTGCCGGTCGCCGTCGCCGGCGTGTAGGCCCGCTCCTCGCGCTGCAGCTGGTGCGAGAGCCTGTCCTGCTGCCAGTGCGTGTAGAGCGCGGTGAACGGGTCCTGCCACTGCCAGACGGTGATCGCCCACGCGAGCGTGAGCACGCCCGCGACGACGAGGACTCCCCCCGTGACCCGTGCAACGCGCCGCATCTCATCCGTGTAACGCCCGCCGGGCCGCCTCGGGTGCGCGCCGGCGCCGCTGCGCGAGCACGAGCGTCCGCACGAGCTCCCGCAGCGGCCCGCGCGGCGGCCGCTCCGCGGCTCCCGGGTACGGCGCGTAGCGGCCGCCGACGGCGGCGACCAGCTGCCCGGCCGCCGCGAGCCAGCCGAGCGCGAAGACGAGCGCCGCCGGCGGCGCGTAGCCGAGCGCGAAGAGCCAAGCGACGTACCACGGCGCGTCCCAGCCGAGCCCGTAGCGGCCGCCGAACGACCAGAGCAGGAGCGCCAAGCCGGCGAAGCCGGCGGCCAGCACCGTCACCTGCACCCACCGGGGCGCCTCGCGCAGTTGCGGCAGCCAGAGCCAGATGTGCAGCGACGGCAGCACGAAGAGCAGCGCGTACGGGTTCGTGGCCGCGACGAGCAGCGCGACGACGCCGAGCGCGAGC
>DASSSR010000025.1:0-10216 GCA_035708345.1 Gaiellaceae bacterium | reverse complement strand
GCGGCCGCGGGCGCGCTGACCGTCCGGAGCGGGCGGCGCTAGCCGTGTCGGGCGTGGGAGCAGCGACCCTGGCGGTGCTGTTCTGCCTGGGCGCCGTGCTGCTGCTGTGCGTGCTCTTCGTCGCGGGCGTGGTCGCGATCGTCAAGCTCGTCCTCTTCTTCGCCCGCGAGACCGACCGCCGGCCGCAGCGGTCGCGCGCCGCCCGCGCGCCCGCCGCTCCACCGCCGTCCGAGCTCGAGGAGCAGGCCGTCCGGCGCTACCGGCAGCTGCTCGAGCTGGGCCTCGACCCGGTGACGGCCGTCGGCGCAGCCCTGGCCGAGGTAGACGTGTCCGCGCTGCAGGAGCTGCTCGCGCGCCGCTGCCCGCCCGAGCTCGCCCTGAGGATTCTCGAGAGCGGCGACTGAGCGTCTACGCCGACGCCCCGACCGCCGGCGGGAACCGCACGGCGACGAGCGTCTCCTCCAGCTGGACGAGGAGCTTCGTCAGGTACGGCGGCAGGTCGATCTCGCCGACCTCGTCGAGCCGCAGGATGTCGTCGAGGCATTCGACGGCATCGGAGATCTCTGCCTCGTCCGGAGTGAAGAGCGCAAACTCGGCCATTGCGTCCTCCTTGCTCGTCGCGCGGATCCGCCGGTTCGATCTCCCGAAGCACGTCGATGGAAACGTGGCGCGTCGTCAAGAAACGCTCACGGCGAGGGCTCAGTCGCTCCACCAGCCCTCGACGATCTCCGCGTCGCCGCTCGGGGTGCCGCCGATCGCGAGGATCTCGAGGCCGTCGGGCCCCGACTCGAGCTGGCGCGTGACGCCGCTCGGGATCCGGACCGCGTCCCATTGCACGAGGTCGACGACGTCGTCCTCGACCTTGATCCGGCCGCCGCCGGCGAGCACGAGGTAGACCTCCTCCTGGCCGCCGTGCCTGTGGCCGAACGGCTGCCGCCAGCTCGGCCCGAACTTCTGGTAGCTGAAGCCGAACTGCTCCAGCTCGAGCGCCTTGCGCGCGAAGCGCGCCTCGAAGCCCTCGATCCCGTACCGCTCCGCCGAGTTCTCGAGCTCCTGCTTGATGTTCACTTTCGCGTAGTCGCTCATCCGCTTCCTCCGCTATAGTCCCGGCCAGGACGTCGCCGACGCAGGCGACGGCCGAGGCAATGGGGCCTCACGACTCACGGAGTCGTGGGGCCTTTTTCGTTGGTCCGACACGTGGAGGCAAGCATGGCCGAGATCGAGAAGGAGTTGCGGCACTACCTCGAGGGCGGCGTCGAGCCGCGCGAGATGTTCGGCTGGGCGCGCGACACGCAGGCGGCGATGGTCGACCTGAAGTTCTGCGACCTGCTCGGCGCGTGGCAGCACGTGTCGCTCCCGATCGGCTCGTTCGACGAGTCGGCGTTCGAGGAGGGGCTCGGCTTCGACGGCTCCTCGATCCGCGGCTGGCAGGGGATCGAGGAGAGCGACATGATCCTGATGCCGGACTCGTCGACCGCGATCCTCGACCCGTTCGCCGAGGCGCCGACGCTCTCCTTGCTCTGCGAGGTCGTCGAGCCGGGCACGTACGCGCCGTACGCGAAGGATCCGCGCAAGGTCGCGAAGCGCGCCGAGGAGTACCTGCGCTCGACGGGGATCGCCGACACGATGTACGTCGGCCCCGAGTGCGAGTTCTTCGTCTTCGACGAGGTGTCGTACGCGAGCTGCGAGAACGAGTCGCGCTACCGGGTCGACTCCGCCGAGGGCCACTGGAACTCGGGCACGCCGGGGCTCGGCTACACGATCCGCGAGAAGCACGGGTACTTCCCGCCGGCGCCGCACGACACGCTCGGCGATCTGCGCACGCGCATGGTGCTGACGCTCGAGCGGCTGGGCGTCCAGTGCGAGTTCCACCACCACGAGGTCGCGTCGGCCGGGCAGTGCGAGATCGACCTCCGCTTCGAGTCGCTGACGCGGATGGCCGATCAGGTGCTCCTCTACAAGTACGTGATCAGGAACACCGCGCGCGCGGCGGGCAAGACCGTCACGTTCATGCCGAAGCCGATCTTCGGCGACAACGGCTCCGGCATGCACTGCCACCAGTCCCTGTGGAAGGAGGGGACGCCGCTCTTCGCCGACCGGTCCGGCCCCGCCGGGCTCTCGCAGCTCGCGCGCTCGTACGTCGCGGGCCTGCTCGCGCACGCGCCCGCGCTGCTCGCGTTCTGCGCGCCGACGACGAACTCGTACCGGCGGCTCGTCCCCGGCTACGAGGCGCCCGTCAACCTCGCGTACTCCTCGCGCAACCGCAGCGCGTGCATCCGCATCCCCACCTACAGCGAGTCGCCGAAGGCGAAGCGGATCGAGTTCCGCTGCCCCGACCCGACGGCGAACCCGTACCTCGCGTTCGCGGCGATGCTGATGGCGGGCCTCGACGGGATCGAACGCGGCCTCGATCCCGGCGAGCCGTCCGACTTCGACCTCTTCGAGGACGACCACGGCGTCGCGCAGGTGCCGGGCTCGCTCGACGAGGCGCTCGACGCGCTCGAGTCCGACCACGAGTTCCTGCTCGAGGGCGGCGTCTTCGGCCGCGACCTGATCGACACGTGGATCGCGTGGAAGCGCGAGCACGAGGTCTACCCGGTCCGCCTCCGCCCGCATCCCCATGAGTTCGCGCTCTACTACGACGCCTAGCTCGACGCGCCTGCGCGGCCTTCGCCCCGCGGACTGGCCGGAGGCCGCGCAGATCTACGCCGAGGGGATCGCGACCGGCGTCGCGTCCTTCGAGACCGAGCCGCCGCCGTGGGAGGAGTGGGACGCGGCGCACTCGGAGATCAGGCTCGTCGCCGAGCTCGACGGTCGGCTCGCCGGCTGGTGCGCGCTCGCGCCGGTGTCGTCCCGCGGCTGCTACCGGGGCGTCGCCGAGGAGTCGGTGTACGTCGCCTCGTGGGCGCAGGGCCGCGGTGTCGGCCGCGCGCTGCTCGAGGAGGCGATCGCGCGCTCCGAGGAGGCGGGGATCTGGACGCTGCAGGCCGGGATCTTCCCGGAGAACAAGCCGTCGCTGCGGCTGCACCTCGGCTGCGAGTTCCGGCTCGTCGGCGTGCGCGAGCGGCTCGGCGAGGCCGGCGGCGTCTGGCGGGACGTGCTGCTGCTGGAGCGGCGCAGCGGGGCGGCCGGATGACGAAGGTGGAGGCGGTCGTGATCCGGGAGCGGATCGAGACGGTGATCGACGCGGTCGAGGACGAGACCGGGCACGTCGGCGTGACCGTCGTCGAGGCGGTCGGGCACGGACGCCAGCGCGGCGTCACGCACGAGTATCGCGGCCGCGTCTTCGAGTCGCGCTTCCTGCCGAAGGCGCTGCTCGTCTTCGTCGTCGAGGACGAGCTCGCCGACGCCGTCGTCGCCTCGGTCGCCGCCGCCGCGCGCAGCGGCAGCGAGTCGGGCGACGGGCTCGTCTGGACGACGGCGATCGGCGACGCGACGCACCACCGGACGGGGGCGAGGCTGTGACGAGGCACGACCTCCTGATCGCCGTCAGCACGGTCTGGGTCGTCGTCGCGGCCGTGCTCGTCATGTTCATGCAGGCGGGCTTCGCCTTCCTCGAGGCCGGCCTGACGCGGATGAAGAACGCCGGCCACATCGCCGGCAAGAACGTGCTCATCTTCGGGCTCTGCTCGGTTCTCTACTGGGCGGTCGGCTTCGGGCTGGCCTTCGGCGGCGGCGGCTGGTTCGCCGGCAGCGCCGGCTTCTTCCCCTCCGTGCACGAGCTCGTCTCGGTCGGGCAGCGGCCGTTCGACTGGTTCTCGGAGGTGCCGGGCGCCGCCGGCTACCTGTTCGAGGTCGTCTTCGCCGGCGTCTCGCTCGCGATCGTCTGGGGCGCGATGGCGGAGCGCGCGAAGCTCTGGGTCTACTTCGTCTTCGGCGCGTACTTCACGCTCACCTACTCGATCGTCTCGCACTGGATCTGGAGCCCGCACGGCTGGCTGTTCGCGCGCGGGATGCAGGACTTCGCCGGCTCGACGGTCGTCCACTACCAGGGCGCGCTCGCCGGGCTCGCCGGCGCGCTGATCCTCGGCCCGCGGATCGGCAAGTTCGGCAAGGACGGGCGGGCGAACCCGATCCCGGGCCACAACATCCCCTTCGCGGTGCTCGGGACGCTCATCCTCTGGTTCGGCTGGTTCGGCTTCAACCCCGGCTCGACGCTCGGCGTCGACCTCGGCGGCGTCGGCTACTTCGCCTACGTCGCGCTGACGACGAACCTCGCCGCCGCCACCGGCGCCGTCGTCGGCGTCCTGATCGCGTGGGTACGGCTCGGCAAGCCCGACATCTCGATGATGCTCAACGGCGCGCTCGGGGCGCTCGTCGCGATCACGGCCGCCTCCGGCTTCGTCGCCCCGTGGGCGGCGGTCGCGATCGGCGCCGGCTCCGGCCTGATCGCGGTCTTCGGCGTCGTCTTCGTCGAGCGGATCGGGATCGACGACCCGATCGGCGCCGTCGCCGTGCACGGGATGAGCGGCGTCTGGGGCACGCTCGCGTGCGGGCTCTTCGCGGCGCCGTCGCTCGCCGCCCGGCTCGCGACCGGCCACGCCGGGCTCGTCTACGGCGGCGGCTTCCACCAGCTCGGCGTGCAGGCGCTCGGCCTCGTCGCCGTCGGCGCGTTCGTCTTCGCCAGCTCGTACGGCTGCCTCTGGGCGCTCGACCGGGTGTGGGGGATCCGGGTCGAGGCGGCGGTCGAGACGCAGGGCCTCGACGTGCACGAGCACGGCATGTGGGGGTATCCCGAGTTCTACATCCCGGTCCCCGGCGGCTACGGCACCGAGTCGCACGGGCATCTCGTCGGGCCGTCCGCTCCGATCCGCGTCGCGAAGGAGGTGACCGCGTGACCCCGACGTGCACGTGCGAGAAGCCGGTTCCCGTCGAGCGGGCCGAGCGCAAGGGCGCCGCTACGACGGAATGCGCCCGCTGCGGGCTCCCGGTGAAGCTGCGGCTCCGCCGCTGAGGCTCTCCGCGGCGACGTCGCCGCGATCGGCCTGCAGGTAGCGGTCGACGGCGGCGGCGCAACGGCGGCCCTCGTCGACGGCCCGGACGATCAGCGACTGGCCGGTGCGGCAGTCGCCCGCGGCGAAGACGCCCGGCCGCGACGTCTCGAAGCCGCCGCCGGCCGCCTCCGCGCCGAGCTCGGCGAAGAGCTCCGGCTCTGCGCCCGTGAAGCCCATCGCGAGCAGGACGAGCCCGGCCGGGCGCGACTCGTCCGTGCCGGGGATCGCCTCGAACGGCGGCGCCCCCATGTTCTGCAGCCAGTGGATCCGCTCGACGCGTCCGTCGGAGCCGGTGAGGCCGGTGGTGGAGATCGCGAACGAGCGCTCGCCTCCCTCCTTCAGCGCGTACGAGGTGCGCAGCTTCGCCGGCCAGAGCGGCCACGGCGTCAGCGCGTCGTCACGCTGCGGCGGCGGCTCGCCCAGCAGCTCGATCTGCGTCACGCTCGCCGCCCGCTCCCGGTGCGCGCTCGCGACGCAGTCGGCGCCGGTGTCGCCGCCTCCGATCACGACGACGTGCTCGCCGGTCGCCGTGATCGGCGCCGGACGGTCGGTCGCGACCGCCCGGTTGCGGCCGTACAGGTACTCCAGCGCGAAGTGGACGCCCCGCAGCTCCCGGCCGGGCACGGGCAGGTCGCGCGGCACGCGCGCGCCGACGCAGAGCACGACCGCGTCGAAGCGCTCGAGCTCGTCGGCCGACGGCTCGGTGCGCAGCGCGAGCTCGACGCCTTCCTCGACGAGCTGCTGCACGCGCCGCTCGACGACGTGCTTCTCGAGCTTGAAGTCGGGGACGCCGAAGCGGAGCAGCCCGCCCGCCGCCTCGTCGCGCTCGTAGAGCGTCACCGCGTGGCCGCGCCGGTTCAGCTGCTGCGCGGCCGCGAGGCCGGAAGGGCCGCTGCCGACCACCGCGACCGTGCGGCCGCTGCGCGAGACGGGCGGCTGCGGGACGATCCAGCCCTCCTCCCACGCGCGCGAGACGATCGCCAGCTCGATCTGCTTGATCGCGACCGCGTTGCCCTCCTCGATCTCGAGCACGCACGCCGCCTCGCACGGCGCGGGGCAGAGCCGGCCCGTGAACTCGGGGAAGTTGTTCGTGCGGTGCAGCTGCTCGATCGCGTCGCGCCAGCGGTCGCGGTAGACGAGGTCGTTCCAGTCGGGGACCAGGTTCCCGAGCGGGCAGCCGTGGTGGCAGAACGGGACGCCGCACTCCATGCAGCGCGCGCCCTGCTGCCGCAGCTCGACGAGCGGCAGCGGCCGCACGAACTCGCGGTGGTCGCCGATCCGCTCGCCCGGCGCCCGCTCCGCCGCCTCCGCGCGCGCGAACTTCTTGAAGCCGCCGACCTCGCCCATCAGTGCCCCGCCCGGTGATGCTGTCCGGCTGCTCGTAAACGGGGCACTAGACCGCGATCTCCTCGGACTCGGTCGTGAAGACGCCGTGGCCGCCGGCGGAGACCGGCTTCAGCGCCGCCTTGTAGTCGTGCGGCATCACCTTGACGAAGCGCGAGAAGTCGACCGCCACGGTCGAGCCGGTGCGCAGGCGGTGCTCGTCGACGAGCGACCGCACGAGCGCGAGGTCGTCCTCGTCGAGCTCCTCGAGGCCGACGAGCTCGCGGTTGCACTTCGCCTCGTCGAGGTCGAGCACGTAGGCGACGCCGCCGCTCATCCCCGCGGCGAAGTTCCGGCCGGTCGGCCCGAGCACGACGACCGTGCCGCCGGTCATGTACTCGCAGCCGTGGTCGCCGACGCCCTCGACGACCGCGCTCGCGCCGGAGTTGCGCACGGCGAACCGCTCGCCGGCGAGGCCCCGGAAGAACGCCTTGCCCGCGGTCGCGCCGTAGAGGATCGTGTTGCCGGCGATCACGTTCCGCTCCGCGGCGAAGCCGGCGTCCACCGGCGGGCGCAGCGCGAGCACGCCGCCGGAGAGGCCCTTGCCCACGTAGTCGTTCGCGTCGCCGACGAGCGTCAGCTCGATCCCCCGCGCGAGCCAGGCGCCGAACGACTGGCCGGCGGAGCCGCGGAGGGTATAGCGCAGCGTCTCCGGCGAGCCCGGCTTGCCCCAGCGCCGCGTCACCCAGCTCGAGAGCAGCCCGCCGACCGTCCGGTCGCGGTTCGCGATCGCGTACTCGCCGGGCCCGTTCTCGATCAGCCGCCAGTCGAGATGGTCGTACAGGACGGGCGCCTGCCCCTCGACGCGGCGCAGCGGCCCCGCGACGTCGGGTGCGTGCAGCACCGCGCCGAGGTCGACGCCGCGCGCGCGCCAGTGCGCGACCGCCTCGTCGGCCTCGAGCAGGTCGACGCGGCCGACGAGGTCCTCGAAGCGCGCGATCCCCAGCCGCGCCATCAGCCGGCGCGCCTCCTCGGCGACGAAGAAGAAAAAGTTGACGACGTGCTCCGGCTTGCCGGCGAACTTCCGCCGCAGCTCGGGATCCTGCGTCGCGATCCCGACCGGGCACGTGTTCAGGTGGCAGGCCCGCATCATCACGCAGCCGCTCGCGATCAGCGGCGCCGTCGCGAAGCCGAGCTCGTCCGCGCCGAGCAGCGCGGCGACGACGACGTCGCGGCCCGTCTTCAGCTGGCCGTCGGTCTGCACCCAGATCCGCGAGCGCAGGCCGTTCAGCCGCAGGGTCTGCTGCGTCTCCGCGAGGCCGATCTCCCACGGCACGCCCGCGTGCAGGATCGAGGAGAGCGGCGCCGCGCCCGTGCCGCCGTCGTGGCCGGAGATCAGCACGTGGTCGGCCCCCGCCTTCGCGACCCCGGCGGCGACCGTGCCGACGCCGACCTCCGCGACGAGCTTGACCGAGATCCGCGCCGCCGGGTTCGCGCAGCGCAGGTCGTAGATCAGCTGCTTCAGGTCCTCGATCGAGTAGATGTCGTGGTGCGGCGGCGGCGAGATCAGCCCGACGCCCGGCGTCGTCATCCGCACGCCGGCGATGTAGGCGTCGACCTTGTGGCCGGGCAGCTGGCCGCCCTCGCCTGGCTTCGCGCCCTGCGCCATCTTGATCTGCAGCTCGTCCGCGTTCGCGAGGTAGTTCGCGTCGACGCCGAACCGGCCCGAGGCGACCTGCTTGATCTTCGAGCGGCGGTCGTCGGCGAAGCGGACGGGGTCCTCGCCGCCCTCGCCGGTGTTCGAGCGGCCGCCGATCCGGTTCATCGCGCGCGCGAGCGTCTCGTGCGCCTCGCGCGAGATCGAGCCGAGCGACATCGCGCCGGTCGAGAACCGCTTGACGATCTCCGCCGCCGGCTCCACCTCGTCGAGCGGGATCGGCGTCGTCTCCCTGAAGCGGAGCAGCCCGCGCAGCGTCGAGTGCCGGGTGCTCTCCGCGTTCGCGGCTGCGCTGTACTGCGCGTACGTCTCCCACGAGCCGGAGCGGACGGCGTGCTGGAGCGTCGCGATCGTCTCGGGGTTCCAGTGGTGGTGCTCGCCGTCGCGGCGCCAGGCGTAGAGGCCGATCACCGGCAGCAGCGCGTCCGGCGTCTCCGGGTACGCGCGCGCGTGCCGGGCGAGCGACTCCTCGGCCAGCTCGGCGAGGCCGATGCCGCCGATCCGCGACGCGGTGCCGGTGAAGAACTCCTCGACGAGCTCCGGCGCGAGCCCGACCGCCTCGAAGATCTGCGCGCCGCAGTAGGACGGCATCGTCGAGATGCCCATCTTGCTCATCGTCTTCAGCAGGCCCTTGGCGATCCCCTTGACCGCGCGGGTCTGCGCCTCCTCGACCGACAGCTCGATCCAGCCGAGCTCGACGAGCTCCGCGAGCGTCTCGAGCATCAGGTACGGGTTGACCGCCGCCGCGCCGTAGCCGACGAGCACGGCGATCGAGTGGACGCTGCGCGGCTCGCCGGACTCGACGACGATCCCGCACTGCAGCCGCGTCCCCTCGCGCACGAGGTGGTGGTGGACGGCGGCGGTCGCGAGCAGCGACGGCACCGGCACCCGCTCGGGGCCGGCGGCGCGGTCGGAGAGGATGAGGATGTTCGCGCCGGCCGCGAGCGCGACGTCGGCCTCGCGGCGGATCCGGTCGAGCGCCCGCCGCAGGCAGTCGGGCCCGTGCGCCGCGCGGAACGTCGTGTCGATCGTCCACGAGCGGAAGGCCGGATGCTCGACGGCGCGCAGCTGCTCGAGCTCCGCGTCGAGCAGGATCGGGTTGTCGATCACGAGCTGCCGCGCGTGCGCGGGTGACTCGCCGAGCAGGTTGTGCTCGGAGCCGACCGAGGCGCGGACGCTCATCACGATCGCCTCGCGGATCGAGTCGATCGGCGGGTTCGTCACCTGCGCGAACAGCTGCTTGAAATACGAGTAGAGCAGGGGTTTCCGGCCGCTGAGGATCGCGAGCGGCGTGTCGTTGCCCATCGACCCGACCGGCTCCTCGGCGTTCCGTGCCAGCGGCGCGAGGATCGCCTTCATGTCCTCCTGCGCGTAGCCGAAGAGCAGCTGCCGCGCGCGCAGGGGCTCGCCCGGCGCCTCCACCTGCGGCGGTGCCGGCAGGTCGGCGAGCCGCAGCTGCTCCTCCTCGACCCAGCGGGCGTACGGAGACATAGTTGCAGCCTGCAACTTGCTCTCCTCGTCCGGGACGATCCGGTGCTGCTCGAGGTCGACGAGGAAGAGGCGTCCCGGCTGCAGGCGCCCCTTGCGGACGACGTTGGACGGCTCCTCGTCGAGGACGCCCGTCTCCGAGGCGAGCACGACCCAGCCGTCGGCCGTCTCGTACCAGCGCCCGGGGCGGAGGCCGTTGCGGTCGAGCGTCGCGCCGATCACGCGGCCGTCGGTGAAGGCGATCGCGGCGGGCCCGTCCCACGCCTCCATCAGGCACTGGTGGAACGCGTAGAAGCCGCGCAGCTCGGGCGACATGTCGTCGCGGCCCTCGTACGCCTCCGGGACCATCATCATCAGCGCGTGCGGCAGCGAGCGGCCGGCGAGCACGAGCAGCTCGAGCACGTTGTCGAACGTCGCCGTGTCGGAGCCGCCCGGGCGGATCACGGGCAGCACCTTGCGCAGGTCGTCGCCGAACAGCTCCGACGCGAGCTGCGACTCGCGCGCCCGCATCCAGTTGACGTTGCCGCGCAGCGTGTTGATCTCGCCGTTGTGCGCGACGTAGCGGTACGGGTGCGCGAGCTCCCAGCTCGGGAAGGTGTTCGTCGAGTAGCGCGAGTGGACGAGCGCCAGCGCCGACTCGACCCGCTCGTCCGCGAGGTCGAGGTAGAAGCGCTCGAGCTGCGGCGCGGTCAGC
>DASSSR010000024.1:0-23550 GCA_035708345.1 Gaiellaceae bacterium | reverse complement strand
CGCTCGGCGGCGTTCCGCTCCGGGATCGCGAGCCACCGCGCGGCGCCCAGCTCCTCCGCGACCGGGAGCGTCCACTCGAGCAGCTGCTCGAGCCGGCGGCGCGCCGGCACGGCCTCGCGCCGCTCCAGATCGATCAGCTCGCCCGAGAGCCCGTAGCGGATCGCGCGCCAGAGATTCTCCTCGAGCAGCCGGTGCGGCCATGACGGCAGCGGCTCGCCCTCGTCGACGGCGCGCGCGATCCGCGCCGTCAGCGCGTACGTCAGCGCCGCGAGCGAGCGCGCCTCGGCGAGGTCGGGCTGCGCGTCGCAGATGCGCGTCTCGATCGTCGGGAACTGCAGGTGCGGCCGGACGCTCCACCAGAGCTGCGTGTGCTCGGTGACGGAGCCGGTCTCGTAGAGGAAGCGCACGTACGCCTCCCAGTCGTCCCAGCCCTCGAACCAGTCGGGGATGCCGCAGCGCGGGAACATGCGCGTGAAGATCTGCGTGCGCGCGGAGTGCAGGTACGTGAAGACGCCTTCGACGAACGGCGAGCTCGCGCTCAGCGCGAGCAGCTCCGGCAGGTAGTTGCGCATCGCGCTGTTGACGCGCAGCGCGCGGTCGGCGCCGTTGATGCCGACGTGCACGTGCAGGCCGAACGTGTTGTTGCGCCAGACGACGTAGCGGAGGCGCTCGTCGTTGCGCCGGTAGTGCGGCGTGTCGATGATCCGCTGCCGCTTCCAGTCGGCCCACGGGTGCGTGCCGACCGAGGACAGCCCGACGCCGACGCCGTCCGCCAGCGCGCGCAGCTGCGCGCGCCGCTCGCCGAGCCGCTCCGCGCACTCGGCGAAGGTCTCGCAGCGGCCGGTGCGCACCTCCACCTCGGACGCGATCAGCTCGCCGACGAGGTGCGGCTCGAGCTCCGTCCCGCGCGCGGCGGCCTGCAGGTCCTCGAAGCGGTCGACGAGGTCGAGCGTCGCCGGGTCGAGGATCGCGAACTCCTCCTCGACCGCGACCGTGAAGTCCGGCACCTCCTCGAAGGCGGCCTTCGAGGCCGCGAGGAGCTCCTCGTAGCCGATCCGCTGCTCGTCGCCCATCGGACCGTCAGTCTAGGAGCCGCTCGGCGACCCGCCGCCAGCTCCAGCGCCGTTCGACGGCGTTTCGCGCGGCGAGGCCGAGTTGACGCCGCTCCGCGGGCGGCAGCTCGAGCAGCGTGCGCAGCCGCTCGCGCAGGGCGTCGGCGTCGCCGCCCGGGAAGGTGACGAGCGGGGCGCGGCCGGGCGGCAGCTCGGCGGCGATGCCGGCGGCCACCTCAGCGAGGCCGGAGTGGTCGGCGACGACCGGGACGAGGCCGGCGGCGGCTGCCTCCGCCGCGACCATCCCGAAGGCCTCCGGGAAGATCGAGGGGACGGCGGAGACGTCGCAGAGCGGCAGCAGGTGCACGAGGTGGCGGTGCTCGAGCGCGCCGGTGAAGAGCGTCCCGGGCGGGGCCTGCGCCTCCAGCTCGGCGCGGTAGTCGCCGAAACCGACGATCACGGCGCGGGCGTCGAGGCCGTGCAGCGCCTCGAGCAGCACGTGCACGCCCTTGTTGCGGATCAGCTTGCCGACGTAGACGACGGTCGGCTCGTCGCGCGTCGCGAAGAACTCGGCGAAGCGCTCGGCGTTGCCGGGGTCGGGATGGCGCTCGTCGCCGTCCTGCGGATCGCGGCGCGACTCCTCGACCAGCGCGTCGAGCGAGCCCGCCGCCGGCGTGAACTCGTCGACGTCGACTCCCGGCGGCACCTCGTGCACGCGGTCGACGTGACCGACGACGTCCTCGAGCACGCGCCGGATGTGCTCGGAGCCGACGTAGACGGCGTCGGCCGCGGCGAGAGACTCCCGCCCCCACGCGGACAGCTCCTCGTTGCCGCGCATCGAGTACTCGAGCTCGGAGCCGTGCGCCTTGACGCGGAACGGCGCGCCCGACGCGGCGCCGACCGGCCCGCCGAGCAGCACGTGGTTCGTGAAGACGACGTCGGCCGGCAGCAGCTCCCGGATCGCCCGCGCGTTCGCCTCGACGTACGCCTGCCGCTGCGCGCGCGTGAAGTCCTGCAGGAGCCGCGCCTCGAGCGCCTCGTACTCGTCCAGCACGAAGACCGGCAGCAGCCGCTCCGGCAGCTCCGGCACAACGACGCGCGCGCCGCCGAGGTCGTACCGCCCGGGATGCCGGTCCTGGCAGACGACCGTCACCTCGTGGCCCGCCCGCGACCACTCGCGCGCGAGCGCCCGCGTGTAGACGTTGGAGCCGGTGCCGCCGAGCAGGTAGCCGTGCCAGAGGACGATCCGCACGGCGGCGGAGCCTACGTCAGGTGGAAGTACAGCGCGTAGAGGAGCTCGACGGCCGGGTTGGAGGTGTGCACGGTCACGTCGGACGGGGTCTCGAGCAGCGCCTCGGAGTAGTTGAAGATGATCTTGACGCCGCTGCCGACGAGGTCGCTGGCGGCGTTCTGCGCCGCGGTCGCCGGGACGGCGAGCACGCCGACGATGATGTTCTTGTCGCGCACGACCTCGGGCAGCTCGCGGTACGCGGTGACCGAGACGTTGCCGATCGGCGTGCCGACCTTCTCCGGGTCGCTGTCGAAGACCGCCGCGATGTTGATCCCGTGCTCCGCGAAGATCGGCGAGCTCGCGATCGCCTGGCCGAGCCGGCCGGCGCCGACGAGCGCGATGTTGTGCTGCCCCTGCGTGCGCAGGATCGCGCGGATCTCGCCGAGGAGCGAGTCGATGTTGTAGCCGACCCCCCGCTTGCCGAACTTGCCGAACGTCGAGAGGTCGCGGCGGATCTGCGTCGCGTTGATGTTCGTGTACTCGGCGATCTCCTGCGAGGAGATCCGCTGCTTGCCCATCTTGCGCGCCTGCGTCAGCACCTGGAGATACCGCGACAGGCGCGCAGCGACGCCGACCGTCAGGCGTTCCGCCACGTCAATGCCCTCCTGGAAAAGCGAGTTTGTAACAGCGAAGTCGTTGTAGCAGCTAGTCCGACGCGGCTGCTTGTGCAACCGCACGGCGGAACGCGTCGGGCTGGACGTGATAGGTGAACCGGCGCCTGCCGTCGATCTCCACGACGGGGATCCACTCGCGGTACGCCGACTCGAGCAGCTCGTCGCCGCCGATGTCGACCTCCGTCAGCTCGAAGCCGAGCTCCTCTCGGAGGGCCCGCACCTGCTCGAGCGCGCGCTCGCAGAGATGGCAGCTCTGCGCGTGGTAGACGACGACCGCGACGCCCGGAGCCCGCTCGAGGGCGGGCGCCGCGCGCTCGTCACGGGTAGATGCCGCGCGTGATCGTCGCCTCGGCCACACGACGGATCCCGAGCCCGTACGCGGCGGTGCGCATGGTCACGTCGCGCTCGTGCGCGAGCTCCCACGTCTCGTCGAACGCGCGGCTGACGATGTCGTTCAGCTTCGCGTTCACCTCCGCCTCCTTCCAGAAGTACTCCTGCAGGCCCTGCACCCACTCGAAGTACGAGACGACCACGGCGCCCGCGTTGACGAGCACGTCCGGCAGGACGAGCACGCCCTTCTCCTCGAGGATCGCGTCGGCCGCCGGCGTCACCGGGTCGTTCGCGCCCTCGCAGACGATCGACGCGCGCACGCCCTCGGCGTTCCGCTCGGTGATCGCCTGCTCGAGCGCGCACGGCGCGAGGATGTCGACGTCGAGCGCGAACAGCTCGTCGGGCGCGATCTCGTCGGCTCCGGAGAGGCCGCGCAGGCCGCCGCGCTCGCGCTTGTGCGCGATCGCCGCGCGGACGTCGATGCCGGCGGGATCGTGCAGCGCGGCCGTCGTGTCGGAGATCGCGACCACCTTCGCGCCCTCCTGCTGCAGGAAGTTCGCGAGCGAGGAGCCGACGCTGCCGAAGCCCTGCACGGCGACGCGCATCTCGTCGAGCCGGCCGCCCTGCTTCGCGACCGCGTCGCGGATGCAGAAGAGCCCGCTGCGCGCGCTCGCCTCCTCGCGGCCGAGCGAGCCGCCGATCGAGAGCGGCTTGCCGGTGACGACGCCGAGCACCGAGTGCCCCCTGTTCATCGAGTACGTGTCGAAGATCCACGCCATCACCGACGCGTCGGTGCCGACGTCGGGCGCCGGGATGTCCTTCTCCGGGCCGATCTCGTTGATGATCTCGCTCGTGTAGCGGCGGGTCATCCGCTCGAGCTCGCCGCGCGACAGCTGCTTCGGGTCGCAGACGACGCCGCCCTTGGAGCCGCCGAACGGGATCCCCATCAGCGCGCACTTCCACGTCATCGACATCGCCAGCGCCTTGATCTGGTCGAGCGTGACGCTCGGGTGGTAGCGGATGCCGCCCTTCGACGGGCCGCGGGCGATGTTGTGCGTGATCCGGTAGCCGGTGAAGACCCGGGTCGAGCCGTCGTCCATCGCGACCGGCACGGACACCTCGACCGACTTCTTGCAGTGCCCGAGCACGTCGACGAGGCTGGCGTCGATGTCGAACGTCTCCGCCACCCGGCGGAGCTGCTCGCGCGCGAGCTCGTACGGGTTGTCCGGGCTGTGCGACTGCGCCACGTCGACTGCGGTCACGGCGGCGAGTGTAGTGCGTCCAGGCGGTTACCTGAGGGTGAACGTGAGGCTGCGGCGGTCGGCCTTGCCGACGCCGACGGGGTGGGCGACGATCCGGAGCGCGTACGTGCCGGGCTGGAGGACGTCGCCGTTCGGGCCGCGGCCGGTGATCCCGAAGGTGTAGCGGCCCGGCAGCACGTCGCGGAGCCGCGCGAGCGTGCCGAGCTCCTGTCCGTTCTGCCAGAGCTTGACGTCGAGCCGCGCGACCGGCCGGATCTCCACCTTGCCGTTCGTCTCGAGCACGCGGCCCGCGTCGACCGTGAGCAGGGCCGGCTTCGTGTCGGAGGCGGCGAACGACCGCTCGGAGAGCGCGGCGCTGCCGACGAGGTCGACGTCGTCGGGGCCGAACGCGATCGCCCACGGGACGTGGATCCCGCCGCCGCCGTCGACCTCGACGACGACGTAGCCGTCGCTCGTCGCGTCGCCGCTCGGCGCCGAGGCGGTGATCGCGTCCAGGTGGACGGTGACCGTCTTGCCGCGCGGCACCGCGACGCGGCCGGGGCGGACGTGGAAGTCGACGGCCGCGGCGCCCTCGTCGAGCGTGCGCACGGCGAGCGTCAGCCGCAGCGGCCGCGTCGAGAGGTTCGTGAGCGTGAAGTCCGTCTTGACGCGCCAGCCGGCGCCGGTCGAGCGGCCGAGCGAGAGCGTGCCCGGCGAGGCGGCGACCTCGCCCGCCGCCGCGGCGCCGACGTCGACGAGCCCGCTCCCCTGCTCCGGGATCGAGTCGTCGGCGAGACGGCTGCCGGTGCCGACGAGCAGGCCCTTGAGCGCGCTGGCGCCGAGCGCGGGCCGCGCCTGGGCGAGCAGCGTCGCGGCGCCCGCGACGAGCGCCGAGGCGGCGCTCGAGCCGTTGACGGTGACGAAGCGCGGCGACCCGTCGCTGTTCGCGCCCGGGTCCGAGGTGGCGAGGCCGACCCCGGGGGCGACGAGGTCGGGCTTGACCGTGCCGTCGAAGGCGAGCCCGGAGGAGGAGAAGGCGGCGACGCGGCCGTCCGAGGCGTTGACCGCGCTCGCGGCGCGGCCGAGCGCGACCGTGACCGGCTGCCCCTTCGCGAGGCGGGTGAGCGCCGCGCGCGCCGCGCGCGTCGGCACGGCGATCACCGGCACCGGCACCGAGTCGTCGAGGCCGAGGCCGCCCGCCGGCAGGTTGGCCCCGGCCCCGTAGAGGAGCACGGCCGACGCGCCCGCGGCGGCGGCGCGCGCCGCGGCCGGCGCGGGCGAGGCGCCGATCGGCACGAGCGCCGCCCGGCCGGCGACGAGGCTGATCCCCCGGCGGCTGAAGAAGTCGGTCAGCCGCGGCGCCGTGCGGCGGACCGCCCCGAGCGTGCCGCGCGGCACGGCGACCGCGAGGTCGAGCCGCTTCGGCGGGCGGACGGCGCCCGCGACCGCCGCGGTGCCGTCGAGCAGGGTCGTCAGCCCGGCGCGGACGACGATCCGCGCGTCGTCGACCTGGCGGCGGGCGTCGACGGCGCCGACGGTGAGCGCTGCGGGCGCGCCGCCGGGCCCGGCGATGTCGCCGTAGCCGGCGCCGGCCCCGCCGTCGTTGCCCGCGGGCGCGACGACGAGGGTGTCGAGCGCGAGCGCGCCGGCGGCGGCCCGCGCCTCCGGCCCGTCGGCGAAGCCCGCGAACGGCTCGGCGAGCGCGACGAGCGCGACCCGCGCGGCGTCGTGGGCGTCGCCGTCGCCGTTCGGGTCGACGGCGCGGTCGAGCCCGGCGATCACCTGGTCGCTGCGCGCGTAGATCGCGTAGTGGCCGAGCGCGTCCGGCTGCCAGCCGGCGACGCGGATCGGCAGGACGGACGCCCCGGTGGCGACGCCGGCCAGCCCGCCCGGCCCGCCCGCACCGACGAGCAGGCCCGCCATCTGCGTCCCGTGCCGCTCGAGCTGCGTCGGGTCGGCAGGGCTCGTCGCCGCGAGCGCGCCCGCGTCGCCGCCGACGATGTCGATCCCGTGCTGCACGCGCCCGCGCAGGAAGGGCACCGCCGGGTCGACCCCGGTGTCGAGCAGAGCGATCGTGACGCCGCGCCCGTCGACGCCCGCCATGCCGATGTCGGCGCGGTGACCCGAGTCCGGGCCGAAGTCGGAGCGCGCGAGCACCCGGGACGAGATCGAGGACGGGTAGGCGACGCGCACCGGGTAGACGCCGGCGACGTTCTCGTCGCGCTCGACGATCGGGATCGCGCTCGGGTCGACCGTCGCCGAGAAGCCGTCGAGCACGCGCGCGAACGTGAAGTCCGGCCGCAGCGTCACGCCCTGCAGCGCGAGCCGCGAGATCAGCAGCTTCTGCGCCGAGAGCGTCGCGTTCGTCCACGCGCGCTCCTGCTCGGTGCTCGCGATCCCGCCGGCGGCGGCCACCCTCTGTGCGAGCGAGGGCGTCCTCAGGACGACGATCACGCGCTGCCCGAGCGCCACGCGCGGCCGCGAGCCGACGAGCCCCCGCCACGCGGCCGCGTCGCTCAGCGGCGCCGGCGCCTGGCCCGCGCTCTTGCCGCCGGTCGCGAGCAGGACGGCGGTGGCCGCGGCCGCGACGAGCGCGAGCACGAGTGCGTGCCGGGGCTCAGCGCGACGCGTACGCATCGAGCCCAAGATACGCGGGGTACGGGACGGGCTCCGTGAAGCGGGCCGCCGAGGCGATCATCGCCGCGTTGTCGGTCGTGAGCGCGAGCGGGGCGAGCGCCGCGTCGGCCAGGGCCTCGCGGAGCTCCGAGTTGGCGGCGACGCCGCCGACGACCGCGACGCGCCTTCCGTCGGCCGCCTCCCGGACGCGCCCGACGAGCGCCCGCACGATCGCCCGCTGGTACGAGGCGGCGAGGTCGGCCTTCCGCTCCTCCAGCTGCTCCGGCGTCAGGTCGCGGGTCGCGTACAGCAGCGCCGTCTTCAGGCCGGAGAAGGAGAAGTCGAGGCCGGGGATGCGCGCGACCGGGAAGTCGTAGGCCTCCGGGTCGCCCTCGCGGGCGAGCCGGTCGATCTCGCGGCCGCCCGGGTAGCCGAGCCCAAGCAGCCGCGCGCCCTTGTCGAACGCCTCGCCGGCCGCGTCGTCGAGCGTCGTCCCCAGCACCTCGGTCTCGGTGTGCGAGCGCACGTCGAGCAGCAGCGTGTGGCCGCCGCTCGCGAGCAGGCAGAGGAACGGCGGCTCGACCGCGTCGGGCCGCAGGTAGAGCGAGGCGACGTGGCCGGCGAGATGGTCGACCGGCACCAGCGGCAGGCGCCGCGACCACGCGACCGCCTTCGCCGCGGCGATCCCGACGAGCAGCGCGCCGACGAGGCCCGGGCCCTGCGTGACGGCGACGCGGTCGACGTCGTCGAGCGAGACGCCGGCCTCCGCGAGCGCCTCGCGGATCACGGGCGTGACGAGCTCGAGATGCCGGCGCGACGCGACCTCGGGGACGACGCCGCCGAAGCGCGCGTGCAGGTCGGCCTGCGAGGCGACGACGTTCGCGAGCAGCCCGCCGTCGTCGGTGACGAGCGCGGCCGCCGTCTCGTCGCACGACGTCTCGATCCCGAGGATCAGGTTGCGACCGGGTCCTTCCACATGATCAGCGCGTCCTCGCGGTTGTCGGTGTAGTAGCCGCGGCGGATCCCGCGCGCCTGGAAGCCGAGCCGCTCGTAGAGCGCGATCGCGGTCGCGTTCGAGACGCGCACCTCCAGCGTGTAGCCGCGCCGCTCGTCGTCGGCGGTCAGCTCGAAGAGCCGCTCGAGCAGCATCGTCGCGATCCCGCGGCCGCGGTGGTCGGGGTCGACGGCGACGTTCATCACGTGCCACGCGTCGACGTAGCGCGAGACGATCAGGTAGCCGCAGAGCTTGCCGTCCTCGCCGTCGACGTCGAACGCGCCGAGGCAGATCGAGCTCGGCTTCGCGAGCTCGCCCGCGAACATCGAGCGCGACCACGGCGTGCGGTAGGAGCGCCGCTCGATCTCCTCGATCTCGCGCAGGTCGGCGAGCACGAGCCGGCGCAGCTCGATCGTCGTCACGCGGCGTTCGCCTCCGCGTCGGGGACGCGCAGGTAGAGGGGCTCGATCGCGTCGACGTCGACGAGCTCGCCCGCGAGCAGCGCGTGGAAGCGGGCGCGCGGGACGTGCCGCTCGTCGTCGTCGGGCGGCACCTCCGCCCCGTTCGCCTCCAGAAGCTCGCGGTAGCGGACGGCGCCGTCGCCGACGCAGAGGCCGCCGCGCACGTCCGCCGGCGCGAGCACGGCCGGCTCGCCGTCGACGAGCGTGAAGACCTCCTGCCGCTTCGCGTCGATCACCGGCACCGCGCCGGGGGCGCCGGCCGCGAGCGCGTCGAGCGTCGAGACGCCGGCGCCGCGCAGGCCGAGCGCGAGCGCGAGCCCGCGGGCGGCGGCGAGGCCGATGCGGACGCCGGTGAAGCTCCCCGGCCCGATTCCGACCGCGAGGGCGTCGAGGTCGCGCGGGTGCGCGCCGCCGCGGCGGAGCAGCGCGTCGACGTCCTCGAGCAGCGTCTGCGCGCGCGAGACGCGCTCGCCGAGCACCTCGGTCCCGTCGACGAGGGCGCTCGTCGCGACGCCGGTGGCGGTGTCGAACGCGAGCGTCAGCACTCGTTGATCATGACGGTCCGGCGTCCCTCCCCGGCGTGCTGGAGCTGCACCGCGTAGCGCGGCGGCGGCAGGACGCCCTCCCCCGCCTCGGGCCACTCCACGAAGGCGATCGCGTCGTCGAAGTACGGCTCGAGGTCGCCCCACTCCGCCGCCGACACGCCCTCGAAGCGGTAGAGGTCGAGGTGCGAGACCGGCCCGCGCTCGCCGTGATAGCGGTGGCCGATCGTGTACGTCGGGCTCGTCACGTGCTCGCGCACTCCGAGCGCCGCGCAGGCGCCGCGGACGAACGTCGTCTTGCCCGTGCCGAGCTCGCCCGACACGGTGACGACGTCGCCAGCACGCAGCCGTGCGGCGAGGTCGGCGGCGAGCGCCTCGGTCTCCTCCGGCGAGCCCGTCTGCATCTGTGCAAGCGTACGGGCCATGCCTGCATACGTGATCGTCGAGACCGACGTGCACGACCCGGAGCAGTACGAGCGGTACAAGGCCGCGTCGCCGGGCGCCGTCGCTGCGGGAGGCGGCCGCTTCGTCGCGCGCGGCGGCGAGCTCGCCGTGCTGGAGGGCGACTGGAGCCCGTCGCGGCTCGTCGTGCTCGAGTTCCCCGACCTGGAGACGGCCAAGCGGTGGTACGCCTCCGAGCGGTACCAGGAGGCGAAGAAGCTGCGCGACGGCGCCGCCCGGCTGAACGTCGTGGCGGTGCAGGGGGTCTGATCGCGGGCGGGGCCCGCGATCAGGGGGGAGAGGAACTGCGCAAGGGCCCTCGTGCGAAGCCCCGGACGAGCGACCCCTCCTCCCTTCGTTCGCCGCGGCGTCGCTACGCGCCGGCGCGGCGAACGGCGTCGCGCTCGCTAGGCCTGCGTCCTAGCTCGCGCCTGCGTTTGCCCGGACTCAGAACAGGCCCAGCTGCTCGGCCTGCGCCTCGACGGCGACGACCGAGAGCGTCACCGGCTCGACCGGCGGCGGGGTCGCGGCGCGGCCGAGCAGCTCGGGCAGCCGGGCGAAGTCGGCTTCGAGCACCTTCAGCATCGCCGGCGTGTAGAGCGCGGCGGCCGGGTGGTAGAGCGGGTACAGCAGCACCGTGCGGCCGCCCAGCGTCGTCTCGCGCTCCTGGCCGTGCACGCGCGTGATCCCGACCTGCGAGCCGGAGAGCAGCTTCGTCGCGAAGTTGCCGAGCGTCGCGACGACCCGGGGCCGGATCAGCTCGATCTGCCTGAACAGGTGCGCCTCGCACGCCTCGATCTCGTCCGGCTGCGGGTCGCGGTTGCCCGGCGGCCGGCACTTGAGCACGTTCGCCACGTACACGTCCGAACGGGTCATGCCGATCCGCTCGAGCAGCTGCCCGAGCAGCTTCCCCGCCTGCCCGACGAACGGCAGGCCCTGCTTGTCCTCGTGGAAGCCCGGCGCCTCGCCGACGAACATCAGCTCCGCGTGCGGGTTGCCGCTGCCGAAGACGACCTGCGTCCGCCCCTGGGCGAGCCGGCAGCGCGTGCACGAGGCGACCGCCGCGGCGTAGGCCTCGAGCGGATCGACGTGCTCGACCGGGACCGCGCTCACCGCCGCCCCCGCTCCCCGCTCAGCTCCGTCGAGCCTGCGCTCATCGCGGGAGAATCTACGCCGAGCGGCGGATGGAGAGGATCGTCGCCTTCCAGGTGCCGCGCGGGGCCTCCACCTGCACCTCGTCGCCCTCGGCGCGGCCGAGCACGGCCCGGCCCACCGGCGACTCGGGCGAGACGCCGCCGACGCTCGAGAGCTCGACGGTCATCGTCTCGCCGTCCTCCCGGCGCAGCTCGACCATCGAGCCGACCGTGGCGACGCCGCTCGCGGCGGCCGCCGCCTCGTCGATCACCTCGGCGTTCTGCAGGCGCGAGCGGAGGATGGTGATGCGCCGCTCGAGCAGCCCCTGCTCGTTCTTCGCGGCGTGGTACTCGAAGTTCTCGGACAGGTCGCCGTGCGCGCGCGCGACCGCGATCGCCTCGACGATCGCCTTCCGCCGCGGGCCCTCGAGCTCGGCGAGCTCCTCGGCCAGCGTGTCGTACTGGGCGCGCGTCAGCTGCTCGTGCCGAGGCTCGGCCACGGGCCGCGCTCAGTGACCGCAGCCGCAGGAGCCGCCGCAGCAGCCGCCCCCGCCGCCGCCGGAGCGCACGGACGGCGTCTTGGCGGCCCCGTGCACCGCGAAGCTCGAGAACTGCTTGGCGACGTTCGCCGACGTGCAGTCCGGGCAGGCGACCGTCTCGTCGCGGCGGACGAGCTCTTCGAAGTGCGACTCGCACTCCATGCAGACGTACTCGTAGATGGGCACGGCCGAAGCCTACCGCCGCACGGCGGTCAGCGCGGCGGCCGCGGAGACGAAGACGATCACCGTCGCGACGATCAGCGCGTTGTGGACGCCGCGGCCGGCGGCTTCCTCCGCCGCCGAGAGCACCTTCAGCACGAGCGACAGGTGCCCCTTCGCGGCGGGGTTCGCGGTCGCCGCCGACGCCGAGACGCCGCCGTGGGTGACGGCGTCGATGACGATCGAGCGGAAGCTCGGCGGGATCCCGAGCGCGCGCAGCTTGTCGGAGAGCCCGGTCGTCAGCTGCGCGTCGACGACCGCGCCGAGCACGGCGACGCCGAAGACGCCGCCGAGCTCCCGGCTCGTGTTCACCGTCGACGCCGCCATCCCGGAGCGCCGTCCCGGGACGGCCGTCAGCACCGCCGCGTTCGAGGCGACGACGGCGGCGCCGAACCCGAGGCCGGCGATCGCGAGCACCCAGGCGAGCGAGGCGATCGAGACGCCCGGCGCCAGCTGGTGGTCGAGCAGCAGCAGCCCGGCGCCGGCGAGCAGGCAGCCGGCGGTCATCGGCGCCCGCGGGCCGCGCCGTGCCGTCCAGCGCCCTGCGAGCGGGCCCGCGACGACCATCGCGGCCGCGAGCGAGACGAACGTCAGCGCGATCTGCCAGCCGGAGAACGACGAGATCAGCTGCAGGTACAGCGCCGTGAAGAAGAAGACCGAGAAGACGGAGACGCTGATCCCGAACGAGACGACGTTCGCGGCGCTGAACGCGGGCGTGCGCAGCAGCCCGAGCTCGAGCACCGGGTCGGCCGCGCGCCGCTCGACGAGCACGAAGACGACGGCGGCGACGAGCGCGGCCGCGAAGAGCAGGACGATCCACCAGGTCCCGTAGCCGTCGCTCTCGCCGGAGATGACCGCGAACGTCGCCGCCGTCACGGCCGCGGCGCCCGCGAGCAGCCCCGGCACGTCGAGCCGGCGCCCCTCCGGGTCGCTGCTCTCCTGCACGGTCGCCGCCGCCACCGCGAGCGCGAGCAGGCCGAGGATCAGGCCGAACCAGAAGACGCTGCGCCAGCCGAACCCGGCGATCAGCAGCCCGCCGACGACCGGCCCGAGCGCGAGCGCGAGCCCCGACACCGCCGCCCAGACGCCGAGCGCGCGCGCCCGCGCCTCCCGCTCCGGGTAGATGTGCCGGATCAGCGAGAGCGTGCCGGGCTCCGAGGCGGCCGCGCCGACGCCCATCGCGATGCGGGCGCCGATCAGCGCGCCGCCGGAGGGCGCGAGCGCCGCCGCCGCCGAGCCGGCGCAGAAGACGCCGACGCCGGCGAGCATCACCTTCTTGCGACCGAGCAGATCTCCGAGCGTCCCGCCCGTCAGCATCAGCGCCGCGAACGCGAGCATGTAGCCGTCGACGATCCACTGCAGCCCGGCGACGCCGACGCCGAGCGCGGTCTGGATGTCCGCGAGCGCGACGCTGACGATCGTGTTGTCGACGAAGGTCAGGAAGAGCACGGCCGAGACGGCCGCGAGCGCCGCCGACCGGCTCCTCATCGGCCGCCTAGCCGACGTTCTTGCAGCCGGCGGGCACCTTGCCGCCGAGGCCGAGCAGCGTGCAGAAGCTGGCGTCGCCGACCTGCCAGAGCCCGTTCACCTTCACGGCGGTGCCCGTCTGGTTCGTCAGCGCCGGCCGGCCGGCGAGGTCGATCGAGTAGACGACCTTCGCCTTCGCCGGCCCCTGCAGCGTCACGCTCTTCACCGTCGCCGAGGTGTGGCTGGCGAGCGGCGACTGCGCCTGCTCGCGGATCGCCTGCTCGAACTTCTGGCCGTTCTGCAGGTACGCCGCCTTCTGCTTGGCCGACGTCTTGCTGGAGAAGAACGCCGTCCAGACCCGCTTGACGGCAGCCTTCTCCTGCGCCGGCGTGGCGGCGGCGGAGGTCGTCGTCCCGGAGGCCGTCGTCGAGGAGGAACTCCCGCCGGAGCCGCCGCAGGCGGCCGCGACGAAGACGACGGCCGCGCCGACGAGCAGCAGCGCCAGCTTCGATCTCATCGCCTCTCCCGGATTCCCGCCGCAGCCCCGGATACACCTCACGGCTCCCTGCGGGCCCGGGCGGCGGCGGCTTCCGCGGCGGCGGCGAGCGACTCCGCCTCGGCGACGCGCGGATCGCCCTCGAGCGCGGTCAGGTTGACGACGACGAGCGCCACCGCCCCGCGGGCGGCGCCGGCCGCGACGGAGGCGGCGGCGACCGCGTCGGCGCGCGTCGCGGGGGAGCCGGCGGCCGCCAGCTCCGCCGCCAGCTCGGCCACGTCGGCGGCGGCGCGCGCGATCTCGAGCGGCGGCTCGGCCGCGCGGGCGAACGCACGTCCGATCTCCCAGTCGCGCCGCTCCGGCGGCAGCTCCTTCGCGGTGTCGCGGGCGACGAGCGCCCGTTCGTACGTGTCGGCGTCGAGCTGCGCGAGCGGCGCGACGCGGGCGCGCAGCGCCTCCGCCTGGGCGACCAGCCCGCCCGAGTCGGAGACGCGGGCCGCCATCGCGACGACCGCGGCCGCGTTCGCGACGCAGACGGCGAGCGCCGAGCCGCCGCCGGGCGCCGCGCGCGCCGCGGCCAGCTCGTCCAGCCACTCCGACACCGAGAGCTCGAGGAAGGCCATCGCGGGAGGATTCTCCCGCAACGGCCCTCCTCACGACCGGGTCAGGGTCGGCTGTCCGCGAGCGACGCCCGCAGGGCGGCGACGACGGAGGGAGTCGCCTCGATGCCCTCGGACGCGAGCGCGGACTCGAGATCGGCCACGACGCGGGCGCGGAAGGCCGCATCCGCTTCGGCGCGCGCGACGAGCCCCGCGATCTCATCGCGTGCCGCCGGCAGCTCCTGTGCAGCCCGGACCCACCCCACTGGGGCCGGTGGCAGGAGCCGAAGCAGTTCCGCTAACCGTTCGTCTTCGTAGCCGCTCATCGGTTACCGGACGGGGTCAGGGCCTCGGATCTTCCATCGAGCTCCGCGCGCAGCTTGGCCAGGCAGCGGGAGATCCGGCTGGCGATCGTCCCCGCCGGCAGGCCGAGCGCCTCGCCGATCGTGCGGTAGCTCTCGTCGCGGCAGAAGAAGCGGTCGAGGATCTCCTTGCAGGCGTCGCCGACGGCGTCGAGCGAAGCCCGCACCGTCATCGCCTCGTCGAGCTGCGTCAGCGACTCGTCGACGCCGGCCGGCTCGAGCAGCTCCTCCTCGGCCGGCCCCTCCCGGCGCGTGCTGCGCAGCCGGTCGATGCAGAGGCGGCGCGTCAGCTGGGCGATCCACGGCCGGATCGCCTCGTCGCTCCGCAGCCGGTCGAGATGCTGGTAGACGCGGGCGAAGACCTCCTGGAAGACGTCCTCCGCGTCGGGCGGCGACAGCCGGAAGGCCTGCCCGGCGATCGCGTAGACGTAGCGCGAGAAGCGCTCGACGAGGTCGTTCCAGGCCTGCGCGTCGCCCTGGCGGCAACGCGCGACGAGCTCCGCATCGGTCAACACGCGCCGTAGGATCGCATCATGTCGGCGGTTGCGCACGAATCCGAGCACGAGGAGCTGCCCGCCTGGAGCCTGCCGGCGTCCGCGAGCGACTCGATCCGGCTGCCTGCGGCCTGGCCGGAGCGCGTCACGCGCGACTGGGCCTGGGGCGGCTCGACCGGCGCCGGCGTGCGGGTCTGCATCCTCGACAGCGGCGTCGAGCTCGGCCACCCGCTCGTCGGCGAGGTGCAGCGCTCGGTCGCGGTGGCGAAGAACGGCGACGAGGTCGTCGTGCACGACGACGAGGAGGGCGACCTCTGCGGCCACGGCACGGCCTGCGCGGGGATCGTCCGCTCGATCGCGCGGGACTGCGAGCTCGTCAGCGTCCGCGTGCTCGGCGCCGGCTACACCGGCAGCGCCCCGGTGATGCTGCGCGGGCTCGAGTGGGCGATCGAGCAGGGCTTCGACGTCGTCAACATGAGCCTCTCGACGACGAAGAAGCAGTACGTCGACAGGCTGCACGAGCTCGCCGACGTCGCCTACTTCAAGCGGACGATGCTCGTCGCCTCCGCGCACAACATGCCCGTCGAGAGCTTCCCGTGGCGGTTCGCGAGCGTCATCTCCGTCGGCAGCCACGAGCTCGACGACCCGCTCTCCTTCTTCGCCAACCCGTCGCCGCCGGTCGAGTTCTTCGCGCGCGGCCTCGGGCTCGACGTCGCCTGGCTCGGCGGCGGGTCGATCACCGCCACCGGCAACAGCTTCGCGACCCCGCACATCGCCGCGATCTGCGCGCTGATCCTGGCCAAGCACCCGGATCTGACCCCGTTCCAGCTGAAGAGCGTCCTGCACCAGACTGCCGACAATGTCGACGGGTGACCTGAGGGCCGCCGTCGCCGCGGGCGTCTTCGCGGCGGAGGACTCGTACCGCACGCTGCTGCGGGCGACCGTCGAGGTGGCGCGCGCGATCTTCCACGCGAAGGCGGCGTCGGTGTTCCTGCTCGACGAGGCGGCGGACGAGCTCGTCTTCGAGGCGGTCGCCGGCGAGGGCGCCGAGACGCTCGTGGGCCGGCGCTTCCCGGCCGACACCGGCGTCGCCGGCTGGGTGCTCGTGACGCGGCAGCCGCTCGTCGTCGAGGACCTGACGCAGGACGCGCGCTTCTCGCGCGAGGCGGCGGAGTCGACCGGCTTCGTGCCGCAGGGCCTGATGGCGGTGCCGCTGCTCGCCGAGGAGCGCGCGCTCGGGGTGCTCGAGGTGCTCGACCGGCCGCAGCAGGCGCGCTTCACGCTCGCCGAGATCGACCTGCTCGGGCTGTTCGCGAACCAGGCCGCCGTCGCGCTCGACCTGCTCCAGCGGGCACGGCGGGCGAAGGCGGCGCTCGACGGCGGCGGCGAGCTGGGCGCCCTCGCCCGGATCGCGGCGACGCTCGAGCAGGGCGACGAGGAGCGGCGGGCGGCGGGGCTCGAGCTGCTCGCGGCGCTCGAGCGGCTGCTCGCGTAGCGGACCGCGAAAAGGCCCGGTCTCCCGGGCCCGTTTCGCAACTCCCTGGGGCTCGCGCTAGCCCTTCATCCCCGGGCGAGCCTTGAGGTTGTGGCGGTGGGCCTCGAAGTCGTCGCCGCCCTCCTGCTCGCCCTCGTCCGCCGCGCCGGGCCGCACCGCGTGGCCCTCGACCTCGTCCTGCGGCTCCTCGTTCTGCGCGAGCTTGCGGTTCTCGTCCTCGGACATCTGATTCCCTCCTTGTCGGAAGTTCCTGCGCGCGTCCCGTCCGCGCTGACGACCACTTGACGGTCGACGGAGCCGGAATCTTCCCACCGGCTCTTCCAATTTGCAATCGATGCTGCAATCCTCGGCCTGGTGCAGGGGGCGATCGAGTCGCTGCGGGCCTTCGGAGCCGTCTTCGCGAACCCGAGCCTGCGCCGACTGCAGCTGGCCGGGATCGGCTCGACGCTCGGGATGTGGGCGTACGGCGTCGCGCTCGCGGTCTTCGTCTACGACGCCGGCGGCGCGCGGGCGGTCGGGATCCTCTACGCCGTCCGCTGGGGGGCCGCCGGCGTGGCGGCGCCGTGGCTCTCGGTCTTCGCCGACCGCGGCTCGCGGCGGCGGGTGATGATCGCCGCCGACCTGAGCCGCTGCGCGATCCTCGGCGGGATCGCCGCGCTCGCGTTCGCGCACGGCCCCGCCTTCCCCGTGTACGCGCTCGCCGTCCTCTCGACGACGATCTCCTCGGTCTTCGCGCCCGCGCAGGGGGCGCTGCTGCCCTCGCTCGTGCGCACGCCCGAGGAGCTGACCGCCGCGAACGCGGTCATGAACAGCGTCTCGAGCGTCGGTATGTTCGCCGGGCCCGCGCTGGCCGGAGCGCTGCTGGCGGTCGGCAGCCCCGGCGTCGTCTTCGCGCTCACCGCAGCCACCTTCCTCTGGTCGGCGCTCTGCCTCGCACGGATCCCGCCCGACCGGCCGGCCGCCGCGGCCGAGGGCACGCACCACGGCGCGCTCGTCGCCGGGCTGCGCACGGTCGCCGCCAGCCCGCCGATCCGGCTCGTGGTCGGCCTGACGACCGCGCAGACGTTCGTCGGCGGGGCGTTCGAGGTGCTGCTCGTCGTCCTGGCGCTGCGCCTGCTGCACGGCGGCAACGGCACGCTCGGCTGGCTGAACGCGGCGATGGGCGTCGGCTGCCTCGTCGGCGTGGTCGCCGTCGCCGCGCTCGCCGGCCGCAAGCGGCTCGCCGCCGACCTCGGGCTCGGCGTCCTCCTCTGGGGGCTGCCGATCGCGCTCACGGCCGTCTGGGGGAACCTCGGCTTCGCGGTGCTCATGCTGGCGCTCGTCGGGGTCGGGAACACGCTGGTCGACGTCGCGGGGATGACGCTGCTGCAGAGGAGCGCCGGCGAGGAGGTCCTCGGACGGGTCTTCGGCGTGCTCGAGAGCCTCGTCCTCGCCGGGATGGCGGCGGGCGCGCTCGTCGCCCCGGGCCTCGTCTCGCTGCTGGGCGCGCGCGGCGCGCTCGTCGCCGTCGGCGCGGTGCTGCCGGCGCTGCTCGTCCTCTCCTGGCCGGCGCTCCGCCGCACGGACGCGGCGGCGCGGGTGCCGGCGGAGCCGCTCGAGCTGCTGCGCCGGGTCGCGATCTTCGCGCCGCTGCCGCCGCCGGTGCTGGAGCGGCTCGCCTCCGCGGTCGTCGAGGTACGGGTGCCGCCGCTCGGCGAGGCGGTCGTGCAGGGCGCCGTCGGCGACCGCTTCTACGTCGTCCGCTCCGGCCGCGCGGCGGTCGAGGTCGACGGCGCCGAGACGGGCGAGCTCGGCCCGGGCGACGTCTTCGGCGAGATCGCGCTGCTGCGCGACGTGCCGCGGACGGCGACGGTGCGCGCGCTCGACGAGCTGTCGCTCTACGCGCTCGAGCGGGACGACTTCCTCGCGGCGGTCACCGGCCACGCGCCGAGCCGCGCCGCCGCGGACAGCATCGTCGCCGCGCGGCTACCCGCCGGCGCCGCGCTGTAGCACGTCGGCGAACGTCTGCGCGGCGACGTTCCGGCCGCTGACGATCGCGACGCTGCCGCGCGGGGCCTTGCCCGCCAGCACCGCCGCGGTCGCGGCCGCGCCCGCCCCCTCCGTGACGAGCCCGTGCTCGCGGGCGAGGAAGCGCAGCGCCTGCTCGAGCTCCGTCTCCGTCACCTCGACCACCTCCGTGCCGCGGAGGAGGTCGACCGTGACGCTGCCCGGCTCGATGTTCCCGTGCAGGGCGTCGGCGAGCGTGCGCCCGCCTTCGATCTCGACGACGCGCCCCGCCTCGAGCGCGACGCGCATCGCCGGGAAGGCCGCCGGGACGACGCCGACGATCCGCGCGTCGGTCGCGAGCCGGATCCCCGCGGCGAGCCCGCCGCCGCCGATCGGCACGACGATGCACTCCGCCTCCGGCAGCTCGAGCGCGAGCGTGCCGTTGCCGGCGATCACGTCGGTGTCGTTGTACGGCGAGACGTAGCGGCCCGGCAGCGAGAGCGCATGCCGCTCCGCCTCGTCGTAGTCGGCGCCGTGGACGACCAGGTCGACCGGAAGCCGGCGCAGCTTCGCGATCTTCTCCGGCGACGCGCTCTCGGCGACGACGACCGTCGCCTCGACGCCGGCGCGCCCCGCGGCCCACGCGAGCGCGAGGCCGAAGTTGCCGGCGGAGGCGGTGACGACGGGCCCGCCGGCGCGCGCGAGCGCGTTCGCGGCGCCCCGGACCTTGAAGGAGCCGGTCGGCTGGAGCGTCTCCAGCTTCAGCGAGAAGCCGTCGCTGTCGACGAGCGGCGTCGGCGGGAGCCGGACGGCGCGCTCGACCTCGGCCCGCGTGGGCTGCTCGACCGTGCGCATACCGGTATATTCGCCGTGCCCGGCATCCCCACGGAGCTGGAGCGACCGTGATCGACAGCGTCAACGTCATCGGCTCGGGCCGCGTCGGCTCGGCTGTCGCGGCCCGCCTGCGCGAGCGCGGCGTCGCCGTGCGCGCCGACGGCGCCGGGCTCGTGCTGCTCTGCGTGCCCGACGGCGCGATCGCCTCCGTCGCGCGGTCGGTCGACCCCGGGCCGTGGGTCGCGCACGTGAGCGGCGCGACGCCGCTCGCCGCGCTCGCGCCGCACGAGCGCCGCTTCTCCGTCCACCCGCTGCAGACGTTCTCCCGCTCCGGCGACCCCGCGCAGCTGGACGGGGCCTGGGCGGCGGTGACGGCCGAAACCGACGAGGCCGGCGCCGTGGCGGCGTGGACGGCGGAGACGCTCGGCCTCCGCCCGTTCGCGCTGGCGGACCAGGCGCGCACGCTCTACCACGCCGGCGCCGTCTTCGCCTCGAACTACCTCGTGACGCTGCAGCGCGCGGCGGCGTTGCTGTTCGACGCGGCGGGGGCGCCGCCGGCCGCGCTCGAGCCGCTGATGCGGCGGACGATCGAGAACGGCTTCGAGCTGACGGGCCCGATCGCGCGCGGCGACTGGGCGACCGTCGCGGCGCACCGCGCCCGGATCGCCGCCGAGCTGCCCCGGCTCGAGCACCTGTACGAGACCCTCGCCGGCGCGACGCTGGCGCTCGCGACGTGAAGATCGTGCGGCGCATCTCGGAGCTCGAGCACGCGCCCCGCACGGGGCTCGTGCCGACGATGGGCGCGCTGCACGACGGCCACCGGGCGCTGCTCCGCGCCGCGCGCGCCGAGAACGACGTCGTCGTCGCCTCGCTGTTCGTCAATCCGGCGCAGTTCGACGAGCAGGACGACCTCGCCGCCTATCCGCGCGACGAGGCGCGCGACGCGGAGATCGCGGCGGCTGCCGGCGTCGACGTCCTCTTCGCGCCGCCGGCCGACGAGCTGTATCCGCCCGGCTTCTCGACCTGGGTCGAGCCGGAGGACACCGGCGCCGAGGGCCGCGCGCGGCCCGGCCACTTCCGCGGCGTCGCGACGATCTGCCTCAAGCTCTTCAACCTCGTGCGTCCCGAGCGCGCGTACTTCGGCCAGAAGGACGCGCAGCAGGCGGCCGTGCTGCGGCGGCTCGTCCGCGACCTGAACGTGCCGGTCGAGATCCGCGTCCTCCCCACCGTGCGCGACGCCGACGGGCTCGCGCTCTCGTCGCGCAACGCGCGCCTCTCGCGGACGGAGCGCGAGCACGCGCTCGGGCTGCCGCGGTCGCTCCACGACGCCTCCGGCGCCGACGACCCGGTCGCCGAGGCGCGCGCGCTGCTCGACCTCCTGCAGCCCGAGTACGTCGAGGTCGTCGACCTCGACGGAGCCCTCGTCCTCGCCGCCGCGGTGCGCGTCGGCGGCACCCGCCTGATCGACAACGTCCTCCTGGAAGGAGTGATCTCGTGAGCGACAAGCCCCCGCGCTACGCGTCCTGGACCGCCGGCAAGGTGCCGCTGCCCGAGCTGCTCGAGCTGAAGCGGCGCGGCGAGAAGATCGTGATGGTGACGGCGTACGACGCGCCGAGCGGCCGGCTCGCCGACGCCGCGGGCGTCGACCTGGTCCTCGTCGGTGACTCCTCGGGGATGGTCGTGCACGGCCGGGAGTCGACCGTGCCCGTGACGCTGGACGAGATCGTGTTCATGACGCAATGGGTGTCGCGCGGCGCGAAGCGGCCGATCGTCGTCTCCGACCTGCCGTTCGGCTCGTACGAGACCTCGAACGAGCAGGCGGTCGCGAACGCGATCCGGCTCGTCAAGGAGGGCGGCGCCGACGCGGTGAAGCTCGAGCGCGGCGGCACCTCGGTCGAGCGCGCGCGCGCGATCGTCGACGCGGGCGTCGCCGTGATGGGCCACGTCGGCCTGACGCCGCAGACGGCGACGGTGCTCGGCGGCTTCAAGGCGCAGGGGCGCACCGCCGACCGGGCGAAGCGGCTGCTCGAGGACGCGCTCGCGCTGCAGGCGGCGGGCTGCTTCTCGGTCGTGCTGGAGGCGGTGCCGTCCGCCGTCGCCCGCCGCGTCACGGAGGCGCTCGAGGTGCCGACGATCGGGATCGGCGCCGGCCCCGACTGCGACGGGCAGGTGCTCGTCTGGCACGACATGCTCGGCTACTACGAGGGCCACGCGCCGCGCTTCGTCAAGCGCTACGCCGACCTCGGCTCGGTGATCGTCGACGCGCTCGCGCGCTACGCCGAGGAGGTGCGCTCCGGCGAGTTCCCGGAGGAGCGGCACACGTACAAGATGCCGGCGGAGGAGCTCGCGAAGTTCAGCGAACGATGACTCGCTGGAGCACGGCGCCGTCCGCGGCGTGCGCGACGACGGTGGCCGGGCGTGCGACGAGCCCGCCGTTGAAGGCGTAGAAGCGGTCGTCCGCCGCGGGCAGCTCGACGTTCGCCGTGCGCCCGCCGGCGCTCATCGTCACCGAGCCGACCTGCCTGCGCACGAGCGCGAGCAGCGTGCCCTGCCACCGGTAGAGCGTCAGCGGCCGATCGAAGCGGCACGTCGGCGCGCCGAGCGCGAGGCCGCGCGCGACGGCGAAGCACTCGCGGCCGTCGTGCGAGCGCGCGGAGAGCAGCGCGAACGAGCGGCGCCCGTTCGGAGTGCTCGTGCCGGTCACGAGCCGCACCGAGCTCTCGCCGAAGCCCCGCCGCGCGAACGCGCCCGCGAGCCGCGTCCACTCCGCGTCCGAGTAGAGGCCCCAGTGCGCGGGCGGCGGCGGCGTCCCGTCGGCGGTGTGCAGCGCCGCGTAGGCGATGCCGCCGGTCGCGGCGACGCCGAGCACGCCGAGCAGGGCGATCCACCGCATGGGACGAACATCGGCGCGCCGCGCCGGCGATCGATCCCCCTAGAGGGTGGTGGCGAGCGCGATCAGGATCGGGAACGCCGAGGCGAGCGCGACGGTCGCGACGGTGCGCGCCCACGTCCACCCGTGCACCGCGCGGACGCCGATCAGCAGCAGCAGGAGGCTCCACGTGACGAAGCCGAGGAAGACGCCGCCGAAGATCGCGTCGCCGCGGCCGTAGTCGTCGCCGCCGGTGCGGAAGAGGTCGGTGCCGTAGATCGCGATGCGCACGGGCCAGAACGTGACGAGCGCGAGCGCGAGCGGCGCCGAGGCGAGCGCGAGCACGTGCCGCGAGCGGCGGTAGCTGCCGAGGCCGCCGAACCGGCGCGCGGCGCCGAAGAGCAGCCCGCCGCCGAGCCACGAGACGGCGACGGCGTAGAGCACGCCGGAGATGAAGGCGAGCACCGGCACGAGCACGAGGGCGACGCTGGGGTCGTTGAGCATGCGGCGGAACGACGGCGAGGCGAGCACGACCGCGATCCCGGCGAGTGCGAGCAGCGCTGCGAGCGGCTCCTGGCGATCCTCCGCGGCCTCGCGCGACTCGTCGCGGAGCGCGACGAAGATCGGCCGCGGCGCGACGAGCACGGCGGGCGCCTTCACCCACCAGCTCCGGTCGAGCAGCGGGAGCGCGGGTGCGCCGGTCGCCAGGTCGGTGCTCACCCAGGCAGGGTAGCCTCACCCCGTGGCGGCGGACTCCGAGCTGACGGCCCAGGTCGCGGCGGCGGCGCCGTTCACGGCGCGGCTCGGGATGGAGGTCGTCTCGGCCTCGCCGGACGAGGTGCGCGCGCAGCTCCTGTGGGACGAGTCGCTGTGCACCGCCGGCGGCGCGCTGCACGGCGGCGCACTGATGGCGCTCGCAGACAACGCGGGCGGCTTCTGCGCCTTCCTCAACCTGCCGGACGGAGCCGGCGGCACCGCGACGATCGAGTCGAAGACGAACTTCTTCGCCGCCGTGCGCAGCGGCCACGTCAGCGCGATCTCGCGCCCGCTGCACCGCGGCCGCCGGACGATCGTCGTCGACACCGAGCTCTACGACGACGCCGGCAAGCTCGTCGCGCGCACGACCCAGACGCAGGCTGTCTTGTAGCTCGCGCGCGGGGCGCGCTCGCTGTTGGAAGGAACTGCGCACTGCCGCGAGCGCGGTCGCGGCAGTGCTCCGTGCTGAACGGCGTTACCTGGCTCGGGCCGGGCCAATGGCGCGGGCGCGGCGGGGCCGCGCGCCCGCTTTCAGTGCCGCCTTCGCTAGCGCTTCGCGCTAGCTCGCTTTGGGTCGACGGCTACGGCCGCGGCTTCTTCAGGTCTTTAGGCGAGCACGCGACGAACGGCCTCCTGCCAACCCGCGTAGAGGCTGTCGGCCTGGTCGCGGGACATGCGCGGCTCGAAGCGCTCGCCGGCCGGTGAGGCGCGGCGCTCGC
>DASSSR010000023.1:0-30048 GCA_035708345.1 Gaiellaceae bacterium | reverse complement strand
GCCATGCCCGGCACGATCATCCGGGCGCTCCGGGACGCCGAGTCGATGAACCCGGTGCTGCTGATCGACGAGATCGACAAGATGGGCGCGGACGTGCGCGGCGACCCGGCGAGCGCGATGCTCGAGGTGCTCGACCCGGAGCAGAACAGGACGTTCCGCGACCACTACCTCGACCTCCCCTTCGACCTCTCGAAGGTGCTGTTCATCTGCACCGCGAACACCGTCGACACGATCCCGGGGCCGCTGCTCGACCGGATGGACGTGATCTCGCTCTCCGGCTACACGGAGGACGAGAAGCTCGGGATCGCGAGGCGCTACCTGACGCCGAAGCAGATCGAGGCGCACGGCCTGACGCCGGAGCGAATCTCGATCTCGGACAACGCGCTGCGACTCGTGATCCGCGAGTACACGCGCGAGGCGGGCGTGCGGAACCTCGAGCGCCGGATCGCCGACCTCTGCCGCAAGGCGGCGCGCAAGGTCGCCGAGGGGCACGAGGGGAAGATCCGCGTCGACGAGCGGAAGGTGCGCACGTACCTCGGGCCGCGCAAGTTCTCGGGCGAGGCGCGGCGGCGGACGTCCGACCCGGGCGTGGCGACCGGGCTCGCGTACACGGCCGCGGGCGGCGACGTCCTGTTCATCGAGGCGCAGGCCTACCCGGGCAAGGGCAAGCTGACGATCACCGGCCAGCTCGGCGAGGTGATGCAGGAGTCGGCGCAGGCGGCCGTCTCGTGGGTGCGCTCGCACAGCGCCGAGCTCGGGCTGCCGGAGGACTGGTTCGCCGAGCACGACGTGCACATCCACGTGCCGGCCGGCGCGGTGCCGAAGGACGGCCCCTCCGCCGGCGTGACGATGGCGACGGCGATCGCCTCGCTCGTGCGCGGCACGCCGGTGGCCGACGACGTGGGCATGACCGGCGAGCTGACGCTGACCGGCCAGGTGCTGCCGATCGGCGGCGTGCGGGAGAAGGTGCTGGCGGCGCAGCGGGCCGGCCTGAAGCGCGTGATCCTGCCGAGCGAGAACGAGGTCGACCTCGAGGAGCTGCCGGCCGAGACGCGCAAGGAGATGCGCTTCACGCTCGCCGACTCGATCCAGGACGTGCTCGCCGTCGCGTTCAACGGCGCCGGCGCGCCGGCTACGACGACGGCGGCCCCGCCAGCGTGAAGCTCGAGAAGAGCAGGTCGCAGGCCGCCGCCGCCTGCACGCAGTAGAGCTGGTACTCGCGCTTCCCCTCGAGCACGAAGCCGATCCGCTTGTCGCCGTAGCGGTAGGCGCGGACTTTCCGGCCGGCGACCGTGACGGTGTCGCTGCTCGAGAGCGAGCTGCCCGCCTTCTGCGCGAGCTGCCCGGCGATCCGGTCGAGCTCCGTCGTCACCTCGTCGAAGCGGGCCGGGTCGTACGGCTTCAGGAGCGGGAAGCGCGTCACCGAGACGAGGGCGCCGCCGTCGCGGGCGACGACGGCGTTCCGCGGCCGCTCCACCTGCCAGCCGTGCGGGATCTCGAACGTGAAGCCGTTCCCGCGCACCCCGACGCCCCGTGTCTGCGTTTCCTGCTTCGAACCACCGCAAGCTGAGAGAATGAAAAGCACCGCGAGGGGTAGGACCGCCCTCGCCAGCAACCGAAAGGAACCGCCGAGAATGGCCAAGACGAAGGACAGGGTCTCGGACGCGGCCAGCACCGTCAAACCGTACGTCGATCGCGCGATGCACGACGAGGACCTGCGCGAGAACGTCCGGAGCGCGTACGAGTCGGCCCGCACGATCTACAACGAGCTCGTCGGCGGCCGCCGGATGACGGGCATCGCCGCCCGGGTCGCCACGGACAAGGAGCTCCAGAACGAGCTGCGCTCCGTCGTCGCCGAGCTGCGCGAGGCGGCCGACCGCGTCCAGGGCAAGGAGGAGCACAAGGGCCGCAACGGCACCTTGCTCTTCATCGGCATCGTCCTCGGCGCGCTGTTCAACCCGATGACCGGGCCGCAGACGCGCGCGTGGCTCTCGAACCGCCTCTTCGGCGGCGGGGACGACTTCACGTACCAGGGGAACGGCTCGAGCTCGAGCTCGTAGCGGCTGGAGATTCGCGGGCTGCTACGGCGTTCCGGCCGGCAGCCCGCCCTCGCCGCTCGACGGCTTCATCACGCGCTGCAGCGACTCGGGGTCGAGGCCGCTCGCCGACGAGATGTCGGAGCTGTCGAGCAGGATCGCGCCGGCCTTCGGCGCGACGACGGAGGAGCGCGGCGTCCAGCCGAGCACGGCGTCGAAGCGGACGTCCTCGAGGTGCTTCCAGCCGTCGAGGTACGGCGTCGGGTCGACGGCGCCGTCGTAGCCGAGCCCCAGCAGCCCGACCGGGTGCACCTCGAAGTGCAGGTGCGGCGGCGTCCCGCGCGCGTCGCCCGTGTCGCCGACGAAGCCGAGCACGTCGCCCGCGTCGACGATCGCGCCGTTGACGGCGTACGGCGAGTAGGCGGAGAGGTGCGCGTAGTAGAACTCGTTGCCGGCGTCGTCGCGCAGCCAGAGGCGCCAGCCGCCGATCTTGTTCCAGCCGACGGAGAAGACGGTGCCGTGCGCGACGGCGAGGATCGGCGTCCCGAGCGCGGCGAAGATGTCGTCGCCGTGGTGCCAGCCGCCGCTGACGTCGCCGCGGCCGGCCCCGTAGGTGTCGCCGTACGAGGAGTTCCCGTAGACCGGGAAGACGTAGCCCTCGGCGGTCAGCTTCGGGTGCGCGGTCAACGGCTTGCTCGTCACCGGCAGCCCGCCGCCGTTCGGCTTCGGCGCCTTGCCGGGCTTCGGCGCGGTCGTCGGCGGCAGCGACGGCGGCGTCGGCGGCGGCGGCGCCTCGCTCGCCTGCGCGTTCGCCTCCGCGTAGCCGATCTGGATCTCGCTCTGCGCGGGCAGCCCGCCGTGGTCGGCGGTGAGGAAGACGTCGATCGCGGTGACGAAGTCGTGATAGCCCGGCGTCGGCTTGTCGACGCGCTGCTCCTTCTGCTCGAGCACGATCGCGTAGCCCCAGTCGGCGAGCTGGATCTGCTGGTTCGCCGTCGGCGTCACCGGCGTGCCGAGCACGACGAGGCCGGTGATGCCCGTGACGCCGGTGTCGCCCGAGGCGCTCGCGCTCGAGGCGATCGCGTGCGTCTCGCCGGTGACCGACTGCGCCGTGATGTCGCCCTTGAAGAGCGAGAGCGACGTCACCTGCGCCGTCGCGCCGGCACGCGCCTGCGTGCCGCTCGTCGCGGAGACGCTCGTCGTGATCCCGCTCGCCGTGACCACCGAGCCGTCCGCCGGGTACGAGAACGGGTCGTCGAAGTAGACGCCGTCGGGCGGCGAGGTGGCGATGCGCGTGGAGGCGCCGGCCTGGCCGGGGACGATCACCTTGATCGCCCAGGCGCGCGCGGTCGCGCCGGCCGACCGGTCGGCCGAGCCGTCGGCTGCGCCGAGCGCGAGCACGAGCACGCACGCGGCGGCGAGGAGGACGGGGAGGGACCTGCGCACCTGCCCCCTCATTATGGCCCCGGCGACGGAGCCCTACTCGCCGGCCGCCGACCTAGCCGCCGAGCTGCTCGCGCGCGAAGGCGCGGAAGCGCTGGCGCGCGGCGTCGTCCGGCCCGAGCGGCTCGTCGTCGCCGTACTTCGGGTCGGCCGCGATCTCCTCGGCGACGGACTTCACCTCGCGGGTGAGCGCCGCGTGGTGCTCCGGGTCGCGCAGCAGCGCCTCGACCCAGCTCTCGGAGCCGTCGTAGTCCGGCAGGTCGTGGTCGAACAGCAGCTGCCCGAGCACGATCCCCGTGCGGATGTAAGCGAACGTGCGGAAGGCGAGGATCCGGTGCGGCGACTCGACGAGCTTGCCGATCTCCGGGTTCTCGTCGAGGATCTGCTGGACGATCGAGCCGATCGGCTCGTCGACGAGCGGGATCCAGATGTCCTCGAGGTCGGGCATCCCGGGGATTATGGCTTACGGGTCCGGGCGCGCCAGGCGATCTGCGCCGCCGTGAACAACATCAGCACGGCGAAGAGCCGCCGCAGGGTCGATTCGGACAGGCCGACGGCGAGCTGCGCGCCGCCGATCGCCGCGCCGACGGAGGCGGCCCCGATCACGAGCGACGCGCGCCAGCGGACGTTGCCGTAGCGCTGGTGGCGCCAGACCCCGACGAGCACGGTCGGGATGATCGCGAGCAGCGACGACGCCTCGGCGTGCAGCTGCGAGAGCCCGAGCGCGGTCAGCGTCGGCACGAAGAGGATGCCGCCGCCGACGCCGAACATCCCGGCGAGCACGCCGGCGACGGCGCCGAGCACGACCGCGAGCGCGTACGTCACCGGACGAGCATCTCGATCGCGATCGCGACGAGCAGCGCCGCGAAGAGGTAGGAGAGGGTGCGCACCGGCAGCCGCCGCTGCAGCGCCGTGCCGCCCGCCGCGCCGAACGCGGCGGGGACGCCGACGAGCAGCGCGTAGTACGGCCGCACCTGACCGTGCACGACGTAGGTGATCACGCCGGCGGTCGCGGTGATGCCGATCGCCGCGAGCGACGTCGCGGTCGCGGTGCGCAGCTCGAACTTCGCCGCGAGCAGCAGCAGCGGCACGATCACGACGCCGCCGCCGACGCCGAAGAGCGCGCTGAAGAAGCCGGCCACGAGCCCGATCAGGACGAACGCCACGGGCTGCCTATGCTACGAGCTTGACGTTGGAGGCCGTCACGAGCGCACCGCAGGCGTCCGCGCTCTTCCTCGACTTCGACGGCGTCCTCGCTCCGATCGTCGCCCGGCCGGAGGACGCGTACCCGCCGGCGGAGACGCGCGCGGAGCTCGCGCGGCTCGCGGAGCGGTACGGGCTCGTCGCGGTCGTCAGCGGCCGCGCGGGCGACGACGTGCGCGCGCGCGTGGACGTCGACGGGCTCGTCTACGTCGGCTCGCACGGCCTCGACCTCGACCGGCGCGCCGACCGCTGGCGGCGCACGATCGCCGCGTTCGCCGCGGACGCCCCGTGGCCGCGCGAGGAGACGGAGCTGAAGGGGCTGTCGGTCGCGTTCCACTTCCGCCACCGCGAGGACGAGCGGCGCGCCGTGCTCGAGCTGGAGGAGCTGGCGGACACCGCGCGCGACGAGGGGCTCGTCCCCCGCTTCGGACGCAAGGTGCTCGAGGTGCTGCCGCCGGTCGGCTCGAACAAGGGGACGGCCGTCCGCCACCTGCTCGAGGGCGCCGGGCTCGAGCGTGCGCTCGTCGCGGGCGACGACACGACCGACATCGACGCCTTCCGGGCCGTCGACGAGCTCGAGCACAAGGTGCGCGTCGCCGTGCTCGCTCCGGAGTCGCCGCGGCTCCTCGCCGAGTACGCCGAGCTCGTCGTCGAGAGCACCGGGGCGTTCCTCGACGTGCTCCGCCGGCTGTGATCGACGGGCAGCTGCGCGGGCGGTACGGCGAGCCGGCGCTGCTCGAGTGGGACGGCGAGATCAGCGACGCCGAGTGGGCGGTGGCGACGTACGACCCGAGCCGCTTCCACGACGTGACGCTGTTCATCCTCGACCCGGACGAGCGGCTGGCGTTGATCCGGAAGCCGCACTTCGCGCTCGACGTCTGGCGGCCGCCCGGCGGCGGGGTCAAGCCGGGCGAGGACGCGACGGCCGGCGCCGTCCGGGAGGCGCTCGAGGAGACCGGGCTGCGCGTCCGGCTCGAGCGCTATCTCGTCGACGCGCACGCGGTGTTCCGCAACGGCGGCCGCGAGCTCCGCTGGCGCACGCACGTGCTGCTCGCCCGCACCGACGACACCGAGCTCGCCCCGGACGACCCGGCGGAGATCGCCGCGGCGCGCTGGGGCACGCTGGACGAGCTGCGCGGCCCGCTGCGGGAGATCCTGCTCGCGACCGGCCGCGCCTTCTGGCGCTACCGGACGGCGCTGCACGACGCGGCGCTGGACGCGCTCGCAGGCTGAGCGCCCCCGCCGGCGCCTTGACGCACTTGCACCCGGCAGGCGCTCCCCGGCATGCTCGTCGGGTGCTCCTCGGCTACGGGGTCGACAGCCACCCGTGGATCGTGGCCGCGGTCGTCGCGCTCATGATCGGCGTCGGCATGGTGCTGCGGCGACGGTCCTGAGGCCGAGACCGAGAGCCGTCGCGTCCCCGGGGCCGCCTCAGACGAGCTCGAGCACCTGCGAGGGCGACGAGACCCGCGGCCCCTGCCAGTCGCGCGACTCCGGCCAGCGCGGCTCGCCGTAGAGGAGGATCTGCACCGCCCGTAACCCGGCGCGCTCCGCGCCGGCGAGCTCGTCGTTGGCGCCGTCGCCGACGAAGAGCGCCTCGTGCGGCTGCACGCGCAGCCGCTCGCAGGTCAACGCGTAGATGCGCGGATCGGGCTTGAGCAGGCCGACGTCGCAGGAGAAGACCTCGGCGTCGAAGAGGCCGGCGAACGCCGTCTCCGCCCAGACGGCGGGCACCTCGTCGCTGCAGACCGAGAGCAGCCCGACCTTCAGGCCGCCGTCGCGGAGCTCGCGGATCGTCTCGACGGCACCGTCGACGGGGACGATCGCGCGCCGCGCGAGCTCGCGCCGCCGCTCGACGATCGCGGCCGCGACGCCGTCCTCGAGCCCGAGCGTGCGCAGGTAGTCGAGCATCGGCCCGGACGAGCGCGCCGAGCGGCCCTCGTCCCAGGCCGACAGGGTCTCCTCCGGCGTCGACCCGAGCAGCTCGGCGACGTCGGCGAAGAACTCGTCCCCCACCGCCTGATCCCACCGGATCAGCGTGTCCCAGAGGTCGAAGATCACGGCCCGCGTGCTTTGACCGTTCACCGGTTGAGCACCTCCCAGGCGCGGCGGACGTCCGCCTCGGTCGTCGTCGCGTTCCCGATCGCGAGCCGGAGGCAGTAGCGGCCGTCGAGCTTCGTGTGCGACAGGAACAGCTCGCCGCTCCGGTTCACGCGCTCGACGAGCTCCTCGTTCTCCTCGTCGGACGCACGCCGCCGGAAGACGACGAGCGAGAAGCGCTGCGGCGCGACGAGCTCCCAGTCCGGCGACTCCTCGACGAGCTCCGCGAACATGCGGGCGAGGCGGATGTGCTCGCGCTGCACCGCCCGCAGCCGCTCGGCGCCGAAGCAGCGCAGGACCGCCCAGAGCTTCAGCGAGCGGAAGCGGCGCCCGAGCGCCGGCCCGTACTCGGAGAGCGCGTACACGTCCTCCGGCGTCCGCAGGTACTCGGGGACGAGCGAGAACGCCTGCCGGAACTCCTCCGGCCGCGCCGTCCAGAGCAGCGAGCAGTCCATCGGCAGCATCAGCCACTTGTGCGGGTTGACGACGAGCGAGTCGGCGAGCTCGACGCCGTCCTGCGACCACCGCTCCTCCTCGCAGATCCACGCGGAGCCGGCGTACGCCGCGTCGACGTGCAGCCACGCGCCCGCGGCATGCGCGTGCGCCGCGAGCTCGCGCACGGGATCAACGGAGGCGAACGACGTCGTGCCGACGGTGGCGACGACGCACGCGACGTCCGAGGCGTCGAAGTCGGCCGGCAGCACGAGGTCGCGGGCCGGCAGCTTGCGCAGCTCCATCCCCAGCATGCGCGCGCCCTTCTCGACCGACGAATGCGCATGCTCGGAGCAGACGACGACGTCGCGGCCGGTCGCGTGCCGCGCGGCGATCAGCGCAGCGAACGTCGACGTCGACGCGGTGTCCTCGATGTGGCCGTGCCATCCGTCCGGCAGCCCGAGCAGCTGCCGCACCCAGTCGACGACGCGCAGCTCGAGCTCCGTCGAAGCCGGCGACGCGCGCCAGTGGAGCGCGACCTGGTTCGTCGCCGCCGCGAGCAGCTCGGCGAGGATCCCCGGCTCGGACGCCGTGACGGCGAAGTACGCGAAGAAGCGCGGGTGCTGCCAGTGCGTCAGGGCGGGCAGGATCAGCTCGTCCATGTCGCGCAGGACGTTCGCGAACGGCTCGCCCTGCTCCGGCGCCGAGGCCGGCAGCCTGGCCGACAGCTCGCCCGGCTCCACCTGCGCCAGCACCGGCAGCTCGCCGACCGTCTCCAGGTAGCGCGCCGCCCAGTCGACGGCGGCGTAGCCGTCCTCGCGGAAGGACGAGGTCACGGACGCTTCCGCCGCAGCTTCTCGAGCTGCTTCCACGTGCGCGTGTTCGCGACGTCGGCCTTCGTCAGCCAGCCGCGCCGCGCCTGCGCGACCGCGAGCTCGACGTACGTCTGCGAGCGCACCTCGTGCGCGTCGGAGTCGAGCACGAGCTTCAGCCCCGCCTCCTTCGCCGCGCGCGCGTGCACGTCGCGCAGGTCGAGCCGGTCGGGCTGCCCGTTCACCTCGAGGAATGCGCCCACCTCGAGCGCCTTCTCGATCACCTTCTCGACGTTCACGTCGCGGGGGCCGCGCGTGCGGATGCGACGCCCCGTCAGGTGCCCGATGCAGTCCACGTACGGGTTGTCGAGCGCCTCGAGCACACGCTCGGTCGGCCGGCTGTCCGGCGCCTGGTGCACGGACGCGACCACCCAGTCGAGCCGCGCCAGCTCCTCCTCCGGCACGTCCACCTCGCCGTTCGCGCGGATGTTCGCCTCGACCCCGGCGAGGATGCGCAGCTTCGGGTGACGGTCGCGCAGCGCGTCGATCTCCTCCAGCTGCCGCGCGAGCTTGCCGTCGCGCATGTAGTGCGAGTGGTCGGTGATCGCGTAGTACTCGTAGCCGCGCGCCGCCGCGGCGGCGACCATCTCCTCGAGCGTCGCCTTGCCGTCCGCCGACCAGTGCGTGTGCGTGTGCAGGTCGCCGCGCACGTCGGCGACCTCGACGAGCTCGGGCAGCTCGCCGCGGCGCGCGGCGTCGAGCTCGCCGGCGTTCTCGCGCAGCTCCGGCGGCACCCACTGATAGCCGAGGAACTCGTACAGCTCGCGCTCGTCCTCAGTCCGGAAGACGTCGCCGGTCTCGACCGTGGTGACGCCGTACTCCGAGATCGAGAGCCCGCGCCGCACCGCGTCCTCGCGCATCGCCACGTTGTGCTCCTTCGAGCCCGTGAAGTGCTGCAGGAGGTTGCCGTACGACTCCGCGGGCACGACGCGGAGGTCGAAGCGCAGACCGTCGTTCGAGACGACGGTCGCCTTGGTGTCGCCGTGCGCGGCCACCTCCGAGACCCAGCGCAGCTGCGTGAAGTACGTCGTCAGCTCGCGCGGGTCGGTCGCGGTCGCGACGACGTCGAGATCCTTGAACGTCTCCTTGCGCCGCCGCACCGAGCCGGCCTCGCTGACGTGCACCGCCGCCGGATGCTCCCGCAGCACCGACACGACCGCGAGCACCGCCGGCAGGCCCTCGCCGAGCAGCCGCCGCCCCTCGTCCGGGTTCGCGGCGCTGAAGTCGAGCGCCCTGAGGATCTTCTCCTCGCTCTTCGCGCCGAGGCCCGCGAGGCCGCGCAGCCGCTGCGCCTCGGCGGCGGCGCGCAGCTCGTCGACCGTGGTCACGCCGAGCTCGCGCCAGATCCGCGCCGCCGTCTTCGGGCCGAGGCCGGGCAGCCGCATGAACTGGACGACGCCGTCGGGCACCGCCGCCCGCTTCCGCGCGAGCGCCTCGATCGTCCCGGTCTCGACGATCTGGACGATCTTCTCCTCGATCGTCTTGCCGATCCCCTGCAGCTCCTTCGCGCGGCCGTCGAGCGCGAGCTGCGCGATCGAGCCGGACGTCTCGCGCATGCGCGTCGCCGCGCGCCGGTACGCGAGCACGCGGAACGACTCCGCGCCCTCGAGCTCGAGCAGGTCGGCGAGCAGGTCGAACTGCTCGGCGACGTCGACGTTGCGCGGCAGCGATGCGCCCACGCCCCGATCTTATGGATCGACTAAGGATGCGCCTCCGGCCGGGTGCGGCCGAGCGGGCCCGCCCTAGAATCGCGCCGATGCGCGTCGTCGGTCTCGCGGCACTGGTCGCCGCCGGCGTTGCAGCATGCGCGTTCGCCGTCCAGTGGGCCGCGCTGCCCGACGCCGGGAACGGGAACGTCGCTGCGGCCCGGGCGGCCGTCTGGCTCGGCCGCTACCGCGAGACTCGCGCGGAGCTGACGCTCGGCGGCCGGCGGCTCGGCGCCACCTGCTACCACGGCTGGATCGACGGCCGCCGCGGCCGGGACCGGCGCGGCACGGCGCTGCTGCTCTCGAACGGCGACGCGATCCGCGCGCTGCCGCCGCACAGCCTCCTCTTCACCGGGATCAAGCCGGCGCGCCCCGTCGCGGCGCTGGAGGCGGCGGGCTGCACGAAGGTGCTCGGCGACCGGCTCGCGGAGCTCGCGCAGTTCGCGGGCACCGTGCGCGCGCGGCGGACGCGGTTCGACGGCACGCCCGCGCTCGCCGTCGCCTTCCCGCACCTGACCCTCTACGTCGCACGCCGGACGGACATCCCGGTCGGCGTCGACACGTTCCGGATCGCCGGCCGCTTCCGCTTCGTGCGCCCGTCGCCGCGGGCCGGCGCCTCGTGAGCGAGCTCGCGCTCCGTGCGCCCGCGTTCCGGACGCGCGCACGGACGCTGACCTGGGCGCTCGGCTGGTGGGCAGGCGGCCGGCTGCTCGTGCTCGCGACGGCGGCCGTCGTCGACGCGGTCGGCCCGCGCGGCTACACCGGCGGCGACGAGCGCGGGCACGCGCTCGGGCTGCTCGGCGCGTGGGACGGGCGCTGGTACCGCACCGTCGCGGAGCACGGCTACCTGCTCGAGCCGGGGCGGCAGAGCGACCCGGCTTTCTTCCCGCTCTTCCCGCTGCTGCTGCGCGCCGCGCACGCGCTCGGGCTCGGCTGGGTCGCGGGCGGGATCCTGCTCGCGAACCTCTCGTTCCTCGCAGCGCTCGTCCTCTTCGCCGAGCTGACGCGCGAGCTCTTCGACGAGGCGTTCGCGCGCCGGGCGGTGATGCTGCTCGCGGTCTTCCCCGCGGGCGCGGCCTTCTCGCTCGCCTACCCCGAGAGCCTCGTGCTCGCGCTGATCGCCGGCGGCGTCGTCGCCGCGCGCCGGGACCGCTGGCTGCTCGCGGCCGCGCTGCTCGCGGCCGGCACGCTCGCCCGGCCGGAGACGGCCTTCGCGACGATCCCGCTGGTGCCGCTCGCGCGCCGCTCCCGCCGCGGAGTCGCCTGGGGCGCGGTCGCGGCGCCGTTCGCGGCGCTCGGCAGCTTCGCGCTCTACCTCGGGGCGACGCTGCACGACCCGCTCGCCTGGACGCACGCCGAGCGCGCGTGGGGGCGCCGATTCACGCCGCTCGGCCTCGCCCGCGCGATCGCCGGCGTGCCGCAGGCGTTCGCGAGCAACGCCTGGGTGGTACGCGACATCGCCTACTTCGCCCTCTACCTCGCGCTGCTCGCGCTCGCGTACCGCGCGGGCGCGCCGCTCGCGTGGATCGCCGCCGGGGCGCTGATCGTCGTGCTGCCGACGTTCAGCGGCTCGTTCCACTCGATCAACCGCTTCGGCCTCCTGGCGCCGGCCGTATTCTGGGGCCTGGCCGCACTGCCGCGGCCCCGGGTCGTCGCGGCGGTCGCGGGCTGTCTGCTCGTCGTCACCGTCGCCACGCTGCCACTGATGTTCCCGTAGCCATGCCAACAGCGGTCGTCTGCCTCCCGACGTACAACGAGCGGGAGAACCTCGAGAGGATGGTCCACGCCCTCGGCGCGCACGACGTGCGCGTGCTGGTCGTCGACGACAACTCGCCGGACGGGACCGGCGAGATCGCCGACCGGCTCGCACGGGAGCTCGACTACGTCTCGGTGCTGCACCGGGCGCGCAAGGAAGGGCTCGGCCCCGCCTACCTCGCGGGCTTCCGCCGCGCGCTCGCCGACGGCGCCGACCTCGTGCTGGAGATGGACTGCGACTTCTCCCACGACCCCGCCGACGTGCGGCGGCTGATCGCCGCCTGCGAGGACGGCGCCGACCTCGCGCTCGGCTCGCGCTACGTCCCCGGCGGCGGCACCGTCAACTGGGGCCTCGTGCGCCGGGTGATCTCCTGGGGCGGGTCGTTCTACGCGCGCGTGCTGCTCGGCCTCGGCATCCGCGACCTGACCGGCGGATTCAAGTGCTTCCGCCGCCGCGTGCTCGAGACGCTCGACCTCGACGCGATCCGGTCGAAGGGGTACGCGTTCCAGATCGAGACGACGTACCGCGCGACCCGCCACGGCTTCACCGTCGTCGAGGTGCCGATCCGCTTCGTCGACCGGACGGAGGGCACGTCGAAGATGAGCCGCGCGATCGTGCTCGAGGCGGTGACGAAGGTGCCGGCGCTGCGGCTGGCTGCGCTCACGCGGCGCCTGTAGGCGCGGCGAGCGCCGCGTACACCTGCACGAGCGCCGCGCGCTGCAGCTGCCCGGAGAGCGACCGCCGCCGCGCCCAGAGCCGGTCGGCGTACGCCTGCGCCGCGGCGACGTAGTCCTCGCGTCCGTCGACCGCGGCGAGCCGGAGCAGGTTGCGGAAGAAGATCGCCGCGAACTCGGGCGGCTCGGCCGCGAGCCGGCGCGCGTCGAAGTACGCGAGCGAGCGGTCGGCGAGCTGCTCCGCGCGGCCGAGCGCGCCCTCGTCGTGCGTCGTCCGCGAGAGGACGAGGAGCGCGCCGATCAGCGACCCCTGGTTGTACGTCCAGTGCGTCCGGTCGACGCGCCCGGCCCCGTCGATGTGGTCCCACGTCAGCCCGTCGCCCGCGAGCATGCACCGGTCGACCCAGCTCAGCATCTTCCGCGACCAGGCGAGCGCCGAAGGCGACTTCGTCCGCGCGTACAGCTCCAGCCCGACGAGCGCGCCGTTGACGGTGCTGACCGTGTTGCGGTCGTCGTTCCCCCGCGCCTCCGTCCACTGCACGCCGCCCGCGCACGGCTTGCCGCCGTCGTCGTCCCACGCGGTGACGACGGCGCGGAAGATCCTCCGGGCGGCCGCGACGTCGCCCGCGAGCAGCAGGTCCTGCGCGAGCCACTCGTTGTCGTCCCAGTAGACCGAGCCGCCCGGCGAGGCGGCGTAGACCGGCCCCTTGCGGAAGCGCTCGATCCGGCGGAGGGAGTCGGCGGCGTCGCGGGCGACGCGCCGGGGCGCTCGGGGCAGGCGGGCGGCGAGCAGCTTCGCGGCGAGCGCCTGCGACTCGGGCCAGGCGTGGCCGTCCCGCGGGGTGCGGAGCAGCGTCTCGTACGCGGCGAGGGCACGCTGCGCGTTCCGTCCCGCCGGCGCGCGGCTCGAGTCCGCGGTCGCGGCGGGCACGACGAGAACGACGGCGAGCGCCGCCGCGAGCACGACCCCCCGGCGCACCCGGCCAGGGTACCCTCGGCCCCGTGGCCGCGGACGCGCTGCTGCTCGAGTTCTGGGCGCCCTGGTGCAAGCCGTGCAAGGCGCTGGAGCCGGTGCTGGCGAAGCTCGCGGAGCGGATCCCGGTCGAGCGCGTGAACGCGGACGAGGATCCCGAGACCGCCGCCCGCTACGAGGTCCTGTCGCTGCCGACGGTCGTGCTGCTCGTCGACGGCGAGCCGCGCGGCACGGTGGTCGGCGCGCGCTCGCTCGCCCACTTCCAGTCATGGCTCGACGAAGTGCTGCCAGCCGCCTAGCGCCGGCTCGACGCCGGCGCCCGCCTCGACCCGGCCGACCACCGCGAAGCCGAGCGGGTCGCGCGTCGTCGCGAGCAGCTCGTAGTCCTCGCCGAAGGTGAGGTCGTCGGCCGTCGCGCCCGCCGCGAGCGGGATCGCGTCGACGTCGAGCACGACCCGGACGCCGGAGCGGGCCGCGATGTGCGCCGCGTCGGCGCCGACGCCGTCCGAGATGTCGCACATCGCGCTCGCGACGGCGGCGAGCCGCTTCCCCTCCTCCACCCGGCGCGGCGGCGGCAGCAGGCTGCCCCGGCGGAACGCGACCGCAGCGCCGCCGAGAGGGCCGCTGACGACCACCTGGTCGCCCGGGCGCGCGCCCGCGCGGCCGGGGACGCGCTCGCTGCGCCCGACCGCGGTCACGCTCAGGACGACGTGCTCCGCGCTCGTCGTGTCGCCGCCGCGCACCGGGACGCCCGCCTCCGCGATCCCCTCGTACAGCTCGACCGCATGCTCGAGGTCGGGCGCGGCGAGCGTGACGAGCAGCGCCAGCGGCTCGGCGCCCGAGGCGGCGAGGTCGCTGACGTTCACGGCCGCGGCCCGGTGGCCGAGCTCCCGCCAGGTGAGCAGGTCGAAGCGGAAGTGGACGCCCTCGACCAGCGCGTCCTGCGTCACGACGAGCCCGTCGAGCCCCTCGTGCTCGAGGTGGGCCGCGTCGTGCTCGATCCCCTGGACGAGCCCGCGGCGCTCGAGCTCGGCGAGCAGCTCGAACTCGTTCACAGCTCCTCGATCCGCGTCCGGCCGTCGAGCGTCCGCGGATCGAGGGCGTACAGCGCGTCGTAGAGGCGGGCGTGGAAGGTGCCGGGGCCGGCCGCGCCCGCCGCAGCGTCCTCCGCGGCGACGCCGAACGCCGCGAGCGCCTCGGCCGCCGCCTCCAGCGGGGCCTCCGGCTTCGCGGCGAGGAAGCAGCCGGTGAGCGCCGACGACATGCAGCCGGTGCCGGTCACGGTCGCCAGCAGCTCGTGGCCGTTCGCGACCGCGAGCACGCGCTCGCCGTCGCTGACGTGGTCGACGGGCCCGGTCACCGACGCGACGACGCCGAGCGCACGTGCTGCGGTCCGCGCGAGCTCCGCCGGCTCGAGCCCGGCGCCGATCGACTCGACGCCGCGCACCTCCGCCTGCGCGCCGACGAGCGTCGCCACCTCGCCGGCGTTGCCGCGCAGCACCGTCACGCCGACGAGCCCGAGGATCCTGTGCGCGGTGGCCGTGCGGAAGGCGGTCGCGCCGGCGCCGACGGGGTCGAGCACGACCGGGATCGGCTTCGCCGTCGCCGCGCCGCCCGCGAGCAGCATCGACTCGACCCAGTGGCCGGAGAGCGTGCCGATGTTCAGCACGAGCGCGGACGCGAGCCGCGCCATCTCCTCCACCTCGTCGCCCGCGTGCGCCATCACCGGCAGCGCGCCGAGCGCGAGCGTCGCGTTCGCGGTCTCGTTCATGACGACGTAGTTGGTGATGTTGTGGACGAGCGGCTTCTGCTCGCGGATCGCCGCGAGCGTCGTCCCGGCCGAGACGGTCATCTGCTGATCCCCAGTATGTCGACCGGCCCGTCGCCGGCGCCGACCTCGACGAGCCCCTGCGCGACCGCCCGCGAGGCCGCGGCCGCGGCGCCGCGGGCCGCCTGCTCCAGCGGCTCGCCGCGCGCGAGCAGCGCCGCGAGCGTCGCGGAGTGCGTGCAGCCCGCGCCGTGCGTCGCCGCGACGTCGTGCCGCTCGACCGGGAGCTCGACGTGGCGCCGGCCGTCGAAGAGATGGTCGACCGCGTCGGCTCCGTGGCCGCCGGTGACGATCGCCGCCGCGGCACCGAGCTCCACGAGCCGCTCCGCGAGCGCGCGGCGCGACCCCTCGCCGACGAGCGCCTGCGCCTCGATCAGGTTCGGGGTCACGACCGTCGCGAGCGGGAAGAGCCGGCCGACGAGCACCTCGACGGCGTCGTCCTCGAGCAGCGTCGCACCGGAGCTCGCGACCATCACCGGGTCGACGACGAGCGGCACCGGACGGGCCTCGAGGAAGTCGGCGACCGTCTCGATCAGCGTCCGCGAGAAGAGCATCCCCGTCTTCGCCGCGTCGACGCCGACGTCGTCGAAGACGGCCTCGAGCTGTGCGCGCACGAACGCCGGCGGCAGCTCGTGGATGGCCGTGACGCCGACCGTGTTCTGGGCCGTGAGCGCGACGAGCGCGCTCGTCCCGAAGACGCCGGCGGCGGCGAATGCTTTCAGGTCGGCCTGGATGCCGGCTCCCCCGCCGGAGTCGGAGGTGGCGATGGTGAGGGCGCGCGGGATCAGTGCCGTCAGGATAGGCGTCCACACTTTCCGGGAGATGAGGGTGGTGACCGCGGTCGTGCTCCTCGGCGTCCAGCAGGCGGTGCCGGGGCCGCTCACGCTCTCGCTCGCCGTCACCGCGCTCGCCGCGATACTCGGAGCGTGGGCCGTGACGACGCTCCGAGGCTGAGGCTCCCGCCTGCGCTCGCCGCACACGCGACGACACGGGTGCTCGAGCTGCTCGGCGAGCCGCCGCAGCGCGTGCTCGAGCTCGCCTTCGCCGGCATCCACGCGACGCCGTTGCGGCTCGCGGGCTTCGACGTCGAGGTGCTCGACGACGACCCGCGCGCGGTCGAGCGGGCGGGCGCGGTCGTCGCGGCGCCGTCCGGGCGCTACGACGCCGTCGTCGCTCCCGCCGGCGCCGACCTCGCCGGGATCGAGACGGAGCGGGTCGTCCTCGTCGGAGGGGACGGAGGCGTTTGGCTGCGACCGTGAGCTGGCAGGGGCTGCTGCAGGGCGAGGAGGTCGCGTATCTCGCGACCGAGCCCGCGCGGCCGCCGCGGCTCGCTCCCCTGCCTGACGAGCTCTCGCCGAAGCTCCGCGAGCGGCTGCAGGTCGAGGCGCTGTACGAGCACCAGGCGGACGCGTGGGCGGCCGCGCGGCGCGGCGAGCACTTGATCGTCACGACGGGCACCGCGTCGGGGAAGACGCTCGCGTTCAACCTGCCGGTGCTGGACACGCTCGCGCGCGACCCGAAGAGCCGGGCGCTCTACCTCTACCCGACGAAGGCGCTCGCGCAGGACCAGGCGCGCGCGCTCGGCGAGCTCGCGGTGCCGCGCGTGCGGGCTGCGATCTACGACGGCGACACGCCGCAGGAGCGGCGCTGGCAGATCCGCAAGTGGTCGAACGTCGTGCTCACGAACCCGGACATGCTGCACGTGGGCATCCTGCCGCGCCACGACCTCTGGGCGGACGTCCTGCACAACCTGCGCTACGTCGTCGTCGACGAGGCGCACGTCTACCGCGGCGTCTTCGGCTCGCACGTCGCGAACGTCCTGCGCCGGCTGCGCCGCCTCGCGCGCCTGTACGGCGCCGACCCGCAGTTCCTGCTCGCCTCGGCGACGATCGCCAACCCCGGCGAGCTGGCGCGGATGCTGCTGGGGCTCGACGTGACCGTGATCGGCGGCGACGCCGCTCCGCGCGCGGAGCGGACGGTCGCCCTCTGGAACCCGCCGCTGCTCGACGCCGACCTGGGGATCCGCGCGAGCGCGCTCGGCGAGGCCGCCCTGCTGCTCTCGCAACTCGTCCGGGCGGGCCTGAGGACGATTTGCTTCGCGAAGAGCCGCAAGGCCGTCGAGCTGATCCACCGGCTGGCGGGCGACCGGCTGGACGCCGAGACGAAGCGGCGCCTGGCGCCGTACCGCGCCGGCTACACGCCGCAGCAGCGGCGCGACATCGAAGGCCGGCTCGTCTCGGGCGAGCTGCTCGGCGTCACCGCCACCGACGCGCTCGAGCTCGGCATCGACATCGGCCTGCTCGACTGCGCGATCTCGGTCGGCTTCCCCGGCACCGTCGCCTCGCTGCGGCAGCAGTGGGGACGTGCGGGCCGGCGCGGGCACGGGCTCGCGCTGCTGGTCGCGTCGGAGGACGCGCTCGACCAGTACTTCATGCGCGAGCCGGAGTCGCTGCTGCAGCGGAACGTCGAGGCGGCGATCCTCGACCACGCCAACCCGCGGGTGCTCGACGCCCACGTCGCCGCCGCCGCGTTCGAGGCCCCGCTCGACGACGCCGACCGGGAGACGCTCGGCGACGAGGCGCTCGAGCGCGCGCCGCACGTCCCGGAGCTGCAGCGGACGAGGCACGGCTGGGTCTGGGCGGGCAAGGACTATCCGGCCGCCCGCACCGCTCTCCGCTCCGCGAGCGCCGACGCGTTCACCGTCGTCGACGCGACCACCGGCACGCTGCTGGGCCTCGTCGAGCGGGAGCGCGCGTACTCGACCGTCCACGAGGGCGCCGTCTACCTCCACCTCGGCGAGCAGTGGCTCGTCCGCGAGCTCGACGTCGGCGCGCGCCGCGCGGTGGTCGAGCCGTTCGGCGGCGAGTACTACACGCAGGCGAAGAAGGAGACGTCGACCGACGTCGAGGAGCCGCTGCGCGTGCAGCGGCGGCTCGGGCTGGAGCTGACGTTCGGCCGCGTCTCGGTGACGGAGCGCGTCGTCGCCTACCAGCGGAAGCACGTGCGCGACCAGTCGACGCTCGCGACGGTGCAGCTCGACCTGCCGCCGACGACGTTCGAGACGGAGGCCGTCTGGTACGTCCCGACCGCGCGCCACCTGGAAGGGCTCGAGGCGATGCCGCTCCTGCTCTCGTCGCTGCACGCGGCCGAGCACTCGATGATCGCGCTGCTGCCGCTCTGGGCGATGTGCGACCGCTGGGACATCGGCGGCCTCTCGACGAACCTCCACCCGGACACGGGCGCGCCGACCGTCTTCGTCTACGACGGCCACGCCGGCGGCGTCGGGATCGCCGAGCGCGGCTTCGAGCGGTTCGAGGGCTGGGTGGCCGACACGGTCCGGCTGCTCGAGGGCTGCCCGTGCGAGCACGGCTGCCCGTCCTGCGTCCAGAGCCCGAAGTGCGGCAACCTCAACGAGTACCTGGACAAGGGCGGCGCGCTGACGCTGTTGCGCCGCATGTCGATCTCGACGTGACCCGTTCGTCTCAGGGACGTCAACCAAGGAGGAGCCCGTGAAGTACGCACTGCTGCTGTACGACGTCGACGAGAACTGGGCGGACGTCGGCGAGGACGAGATGAGCTCGCTCCACGAGGAGTACATGGCGGTCGCGAACGAGCCGGAGAGCTACGGCGGGGCCCAGCTGCAGCCGAAGGGGACGGCGAAGACGCTCCGCCTGCGCGACGGCGAGCTGCTCGTCACCGACGGGCCGTTCGCGGAGACGAAGGAGGTGATCAGCGGGCTCTACCTCGTCGACGCCGACTCGGAGGAGCGTGCGCTCGAGCTCGCGGCCCGCATCCCCACCCTCTCGAAGATGGGCGGCGTGATCGAGGTCCGCCCGATCGTGGAGCGGTGACCCCGTCGACGAGCTGATCGACGCCTACCGGGCCGAGCGGGCCCGGTGCATCGCGATCCTCGCCCGCGGTGCAGGACGCGTTCGTCCGCGCGGCCGAGCGCTGGCCGCGCGACGGCGTGCCGGCGAATCCCGGCGCCTGGATCGTCGCGACGGCGCGCAACCGGGCGATCGACCTCCTGCGCCGCGAGCGGACGCTGGAGGAGAAGATCGCGCTGCTCGAGCAGCTGCCGGAGGCCGTGGACGAGAGCGTCCCGGACGAGCGGCTCGCGCTCGTCTTCGCCTGCTGCCATCCGGCGCTCTCCCCGGAGACGCGCGTGGCGTTGACGCTGTCGCTCGTCTGCGGCCTGCCGACGCCGGAGATCGCGCGCGCGTTCCTCGTGCCCGAGCCGACGCTCGCGCAGCGGCTCGTGCGCGCGAAGCGCCGGATCCGCGACGACGCGATCCCGCTCGGCGTGCCGCCGCGGCAGGAGCTTCCCGACCGGCTGCGCGCCGCGCTCGCGACGATCTACCTCGTCTTCAACGCCGGCTACGGCCCGCCGGTGCGCGAGCTGCTCTGCGCGGAGGCGCTCCGGCTCGCGCTCCTGCTCGCTGCGCTGATGCCGGACGAGGCGGAGGTGCACGGGCTGCACGCGTTGCTGCTGCTGCAGGACGCGCGGCGGGACGCACGCGTCCGCGACGGCGCGCTCGTGCTGCTCGAGGAGCAGGACCGCGCGCTCTGGGACTGGGCGGAGATCGAGCAGGGACGCGCCGCGCTCGACCGCGCGGTCGCGCTGCGCATGCCGGGCCCGTACCAGCTGCAGGCGGCGATCGCCTCCCTGCACGCCGAGCCGGAGACGGACTGGGCCGAGATCGCCGCGCTGTACGGGCGGCTGCTCGAGCTGCAGCCCTCGCCGGTCGTCGCGCTCAACCGCGCGGTCGCGGTCGGGCTGAGCGAGAGCCCGGAGCGGGGGCTCGAGCTGCTGGAGGAGCTGGAGGAGCTCGACGACTACTACCTCCTGCACGCGACGCGCGCCGACTTCCTGCGCCGGCTCGGCCGGCCGGCGCGGCTCGCGTACGAGCGGGCGCTCGAGCTGGCGCCGACGGAGGTCGAGCGCGACTTCCTCCGCGGCCGGCTTGGTACAACCGAGTCGTGACCGAGCGCGACGCCCGCGGCGGCACGCTGATCCTGGGCGGCGGCTTCGCCGGCGCCTACGTCGCGCGGCTGCTCGGCGAGCGCGGCGCGACGATCGTCTCGCCGGAGAACTTCATGCTCTTCACGCCGCTCCTGCCGGAGGCGGCGTCGGGGACGCTGGAGCCGCGGCACACCGTCGTGCCGCTGCGCGCGATGTGCCCGCACGCCGAGCTCGTGCTCGGCGAGGCGACTGCGATCGACGTCGAGGCGCGCACGGCGGCGATCCGGACCGACGCGGGCGAGCAGCGCGTGCACTGGAGCGACCTCGTGCTCGCGCTCGGCGCCGTGCCGCGCACCGTCCCGGTCGAGGGCCTGGAGGAGCACGGCCACTCCTTCAAGACGCTCGGCGAGGCGATCCTGCTGCGCAACCACGTGCTGCGCGCGCTCGAGGCGGCGGACGCCGAGCTCGACGACGCGGCCCGGCGCGAGTGGCTGAGCTTCGTCTTCGTCGGCGCCGGCTACGCCGGTGTCGAGGCGCTCGCCGAGCTCTCCGACCTCGCCCACGACGCGCTCCGCTTCTACCCGCGGCTGCGCGACGTCCCGCAGCGCTGGGTGCTCGTCGACGCGGCGCCGAAGATCCTGCCCGAGATCCCGTCGCGGCTCGGCGACTACGCGGCGGAGGAGCTGCGCGGGCGCGGCGTCGAGATCCACGTGGGCACGACGCTCGAGTCCGTGTCGGAGCGCGAGGTCGTGCTCGGCAACGGAACGCGGATCCCGGCGCGCACGCTCGTGTGGACGGCGGGCGTCCGCCCCAACCCGCTGCTGCGCGAGCTGGGCGTGCCGCTCGACGACCGCGGGCGCGTCGAGGTGGACGAGTACCTGCAGGTGCGCGGCCACGAGCGCGTCTGGTCGCTCGGCGACTGCGCGCGCGTCCCGAACACGCGTGCCGACCATCCCGATCCGCCGACCTGCCAGCACGCGCTGCGCCAGGCGCGGCAGCTCGCGAAGAACATCGCGGGCGAGCGCTCACCGTACGGCTACCGGATGCTCGGGCAGGTGGCGACGCTCGGCCGCTACAAGGGGATCGCCGACGTGCTCGGCCTCCGGCTGCGCGGCTTCCCCGGCTGGTTCGTGACGCGGTCGTACCACCTGTACCAGCTGCCGCTCGTGCAGCGGAAGCTGCGCGTCGTCGTCGACTGGACGGTCGCGCTGCTCTTCCGCCGCGACGTCGTCGAGCTCTCGGTCCTCTCACAGTCGCATGGGCTCGACGGCGGCGGGTAGTTCCGCCGCATGGTCGAGCGCGAGGCCGCTCCCGGGATCCACCGGGTCGAGAACAACCACACGAACTCGTCTTCACGCCGGGGCACACGATCGGCGACGTCTCCTTCCACTTCCCCGACCGCGACGCGGTGATCGCCGGCGACGCCGTCGTGACGCTGAACCCGTACACCGGCGGGCACGGGCCGGTCTGGCGCGAGGGCGCCGAGGCGATCGCCGAGCGGGCCCGCGCGCGCGGCGTCACCTAACGCAGCGCCGACAGCGCCCTGTCGAGGCGCTGTCGCGTCGTCAGCGCCCCCTCGAACAGGTCGCCGTGCCGCTCGATGCGCTCGCGGACGACGTCCATCGTGAACGCGAGCGGGTCGAGGCCGTCGTTCACCTCCTCCCAGCGAAGCGGCGTGGAGACGGGGGCGCCGGGCCGCGGCCGCACGGAGTAGACCGATGCGATCGTCTTCCCCTCGCCGTTCTGGTTCGAGTCGATCAGCACGCCCCTCCGCTTCGACTTCGACCACTCGTTCGTCGCGAGCCCCTGGTGCGCACGCGCGATCGCGCGGGCGACGATCTCGGAGAACTCGCGCGTGTCGTCGAACGTGTAGCGGCGCTCGATCGGGACGAGCACGTGCATCCCGTCCGCGCTCGAGGTCTTCGGGAACGAGACCAGCCCGAGCGCGTCGAGCGCGGCCTTGACGATTAGCGCGACCTGCACGGTCTCGGCAAAGCCCACGTCCGGCGACGGGTCGAGGTCGAAGAGCACGAAGTCGGGGCGGTCGGGGCGGTCGACGCGCGAATACCACGTGTTCATGTCGATGCAGCCCATGTTGACCATCCAGAGCAGCGCGTCCTCGTCGTTCACGAGCGGCGCGTCGATCCACCTCTTCCGCGGCGGCGACTCGCGCGTGCTGACGAGCGCCCGGTAGGTCGGAATCCACTCCGGCATGTGCGACGGCGCGTCCTTCTGGAAGAACGCCTTGCCGGCCGCGCCGTCGGGGTAGCGCCGCATCGTGAACGGGCGCCCGCGCAGGTGCGGGACGAGCACGGGCGCGACCGCGCGGTAGTACTCGATCAGGTCGCCCTTCGTGATCCCCTCGTCGGGCCAGAAGACCTTGTCGAGGTTGGAGAACGTGACGCGCGTGGGCTGCTCGCGCACGACCTCGTCGGCCTCCTTGTCCTCGCGCAGCCCGAGATAGACGGGCGCACGGAGGTGGCCGTCGTGCGTCCACTCGGCGAACTTCACCTGGGCGACGAGCTCCGGGCGCACCCAGACGACGTCGGCCTTGCGCACACGCGGCATCTTCGGGACGACGGCGAGCGGCGACTCGTCGACGCGCAGCGGCTCCAGCCGCTCGAGCAGCGCGGCGATCGTCTTCTCGTCGAAGCCGGTGCCGACGTTGCCGACCCAGTGCAGCTTCCCCGCCTCGTTCGCCGCGAGCACGAGCGAGCCGAAGCTGCCGGCACGACGCCCTTCCCCCCGCGTGTAGCCGACGATGGCGAGCTCCTGCTCGCCGTGCGTCTTGATCTTCAGCCAGTCGCGCGTGCGCTTGCCCTCGCAGTAGCGCGAGCCGGTCCTCTTCGCCATCACGCCCTCGAGCTGCTGCTCGCGCGCGGCCTCGTAGAGCGCCTCGCCGTCGTCGAAGAGCGCCGAGACCTGCACCTGCTGCGCGCCCTTCGTGCGCGTGCTCAGCAGCTGCTCGAGCCGTTCGCGCCGCTCGTGCAGCGGCAGGTCGACGACGGGGACTCCGTCCACCTCGAGCACGTCGAAGACGGCGTAGACGAGCGGCGTCTCGCGCTTCGCCTGCTGCATGGCGCTGAAGCTCGGACGCCCCTGCTCGTCGAGCGCGCAGACCTCGCCGTCGACGACGCACGTCGACGAGCGGACGGCCTTCTCGAGCGCGCGCGCGATCGTCGGGAAGCGCTCCGTCAGGTCGTTGCCCCGGCGCGAGACGAGCTTCGCCTCGCCGCCGCGGACGTAGCCGAGGGCGCGATAGCCGTCCCACTTCACCTCGAACGTCCACTCGTCTCCGCCGGGCAGCTCGGCGGCGAGCGTCGCGAGCATCGGGCGGTAGTCGTTGCGGACCGGCCGCTCGTCCGCGTCGTGCTTCTTGATCAGCAGCCAGTTCTTCTCGTCGCCGTCGAGGTGCGCCGGCACGAGCGTCCACAGGCCCTCGAGCCGCCGCCCGTGCAGGTGAACGGTGAGCCCGCCGTCGCGCTTCTCCTCGACGAGGTCGTACGTGCCGTCGTCCCAGATCTCGACCGTGCCGGCCCCGTAGTTGCCGGCCGGGATCTCGCCCTCGAAGGAGGCGTAGTCGAGCGGATGGTCCTCGACGTGGACGGCGAGCGCCCGCGTGCCCGGCTCGAGCGGCACGCCCTTCGGGACGGCCCAGGAGGCGAGCGCGCCGTGCCGCTCGAGGCGGAAGTCGTAGTGGAGGCGGCGGGCGTCGTGGCGCTGGACGACGAAGATCGGCTGCTTCCCGCGGCCCTTCCGGCCGGAGCCGAACGGCTCGGGCGTCGCCTGCGGGTCGCGCTTCCGCTCGTAGTCGCGCAGCTTCGGGGCCATCGTCCCGCGACCCTACCCCGGGCGAGGTTTGGATACCCGGAGGCGGTGAAAGAGCCTTGTCGAGCTTCTCCACCCAGCGGGGGGGTCGATGGTCGGGGCCGGCTTTGCCGGCCTCGACTCGTATTCACACCCGTTTCGGATCGTACGAGCCGCCGGGGATAAGCCTGTGGACGGTGTGGACAGTGTCCCCCGGAAGGGGGAGCGAACCTACGTCAAACTATGCGAAGACGCCGAGCGAGCGGAACTTCGCCCGCCGGCGGCGGCGGAGCTCCTCGCCCGGGACGTCCGCCAGCTCGTCCAGCTGCTCGACGATCGCCTCCTTCAGGAGCCGTGCGGCCGCGTCCGGGTCGGTGTGGGCGCCGCCGGGCGGCTCGGGGACGATCCCGTCGATCACGCCCAGCTCGAGGCAGTGGACGGCGTCCGGCTTGAAGGCGGCGGCCGCCTTCTTCGCCTCGCCCGCGTCGCGCCAGAGGATCATCGCGCAGCCCTCGGGCGAGATGACCGAGTAGATCGCGTTCTCCTGCATCAGCACCCGGTCGGCGAGCGCGATCGCGATCGCGCCGCCGGAGCCGCCCTCGCCGATCACGCAGGCGACCGTGGGCACCTCGAGCCGCGCCATCACCGCCTGCGACTCGGCGATCGTGCCGCCCTGGCCGTGCTGCTCGGCGGCCACCCCCGGGTACGCGCCCGGCGTGTCGACGAGCGAGACGACCGGGAAGCCGTGCCGGTCGGCGAGCCGCATCACGCGCATCGCCTTCCGGTAGCCCTCCGGGTTCGGCATCCCGAACCGCCGCTCGGCCCGCTCCTTGATGTCACGGCCCTTCTGCTGGCCGACGAGCGCCACCGTGCGGCCGTCGAGCTTGCCGAGGCCGACGACCATGGCGCCGTCGTCGGCGTTGCCGCGGTCGCCGTGCAGCTCGAACCAGTCGTCGAGCAGCCGCTCCACGTAGTCGAGCGTGTACGGCCGCTTGTCGTTCCGCGCGAGCTCGACCGAGCGCCAGATCTCCTCGTCGGTCGCCTCCTCGCGGAGCCGGTCGAGCTGCTTCTGGAAGCGCTGCAGGTCGCCGGAGAGGCGCGCGCCCCCGAGCAGCGGCATCGTCCGCAGCCGGCCGAGGCGCTCGCGCAGGCGCAGCTCGTGCTCAGACGGGGGCATCGAACAGCCTCAGGAGCGTGGACAGCCGCTCGCGCAGCTGCGGCCGCGGGACGATCGCGTCGATGTTCCCGAAGCGCAGGTTCTGCTCGGCGAGGCCGAAGTCGTCCGGCAGCTTCTCCCGGGTGATCTGCTGGACGACGCGCGGGCCGGCGAACGACATCAGTGCGTTCGGCTCGGCGAGCAGGACGTCGCCGAGCGCGGCGAAGGACGCGAGCACGCCGCCCGTCGTCGGATGCGACATGACGCTGATCAGCGGCTGGCCGGCATCGCGCAGGTCCTCGACCGCGCAGACCGTCTTCGGCAGCTGCATCAGCGCGAGGATCCCCTCCTGCATGCGCGCGCCGCCGGAGCTCGTCACCGAGACGAGCGGCACGCCGCGCTCGGCGGCGGAGTCGCAGGCCCGCGAGAACTTCTCCCCGACGACGCTGCCCATCGAGCCGCCCATGAACGAGAAGTCCATCACCGCGAGCTCGCAGCCGCGGCCGTCGATCGCCGCCTGGCCGATCACCATCGCGTCGCTGAGCCCGGTCGAGAGCTCGGCCTCGGCGAGCCGCTCGGTGTACGGGCGCAGGTCGAAGAACGCGAGCGGGTCCTCCGAGTGCAGCTCGGTCGCCTCCTCGACGAAGGAGCCCTCGTCGGCGAGCCACGCGATCCGCGCGCGGGCGCGCATCGGAAAATGGTGGCCGCAGTGGGGGCAGACCCGGAGCGTCGCGTCGAGCTCGTCGTCCCGGTAGTGGGAGTGGCAGACCGGGCAGGTGTTCGGGTGCTTGGGCGGAGGAGCCGGCTGGTCACCGGTCTCGACGGACACGTCGACGTTGGCCACGGCGCAAGCTTAGACCTGGGTCGGCGGCGGGAGGTTGCACCCGGCGCGGTCAGAAGCCGAGCGCCGCGGCGAGCCGCTCGAGCTTCTCGACGTTCCGCGGATCGGGCGCGAGACCGGTGAGGCCGGCGCCGACGACCGATCCCGACGCCCGGATCGAGCCGAGCTGCCGCTCGACCTGGGCGAGCGTCGGCCCGCCCGGCTCCGGCATGAAGGCGCCGAGCTCGGAGGGCTCGAAGACGTCGCAGTCCAGCGCGACGTAGACGCAGTCGACCCGGTCGAGCACGGCGTCGGCCGAGTCGTGGATGCCGGCGCGGTCGACGAACTCCACCTCGGGCGGGTCGAGGTTGCGGGCGCCGACCAGCGCCACGTCCTCGGCCCGGACGGCGCCGCCGTCGACCAGCATCCGCAGCGGCATCCCCCAGGCGTTGCCCGAGGGCGAGGTCTCGGGCGTGTTCAGGTCGCCGTGCGCGTCGAACCAGACGACGCCGAGCCGGTCGTGCCGCGAGGCTAGCGCCTCGACGGCGCCGACGTGCGAGCAGCAGCAGCCGCCGAGCACGAGCGGTCGCACCGGCAGGTCGGAGGCGAGCGCGAGGTTCTGCGCGTGCAGCGTGTCCTCCTCGACGACCGCCGCCTCGGGATAGTCGAGCGGCAGCGAGGCCGCCTCGACCAGCGGCTCGCCGCCGTCGCCCCACGCGCGCGGGACGCGCACGAGCCCGGCGGAGAAGGTACGGCCGCACGAGTGGCATTCGTAGTCCGGGCCGACCGCGACCGCCGTCAGCGTCCGGCACGTCGGGCACCTGGCGCGGAGCGAGCTCACGCGAGCGCCTTCTCCCAGACGACGTTCTCCGCCTCCACGTGCATGCCGACGCGCTCGTAGAGGTGCGTCGCGCCGGTCGGGTTCTCGGCGTCGACGCCGAGCGTGACGCGGGGCATGCCGCGGTCGAAGAACTCGCGGAAGCTGCGCAGCAGCAGCGCCTTCGCGTAGCCCCTGCCGCGCCAGAGCCGTCGCACGCCGAGCGCGCCGACGTAGCCGCCGCCGTTCCGGTTCGCGTCGTTGCGCACGACCGCGGCGACCTCGCCGCCGTCCCGGATCAGGAACCAGAGCGACGGGTCGAAGCTCTCCCTGCTCGTGTGGCGGCGCCACCACTCGTCGAAGCCGACGCCGTGGTGCTCCCAGTGATCCTGGAACGACTCGTCCAGCGCGTCGTGGAACGCCCGCGCGTCCTCCTCCCGGAACGTCTCGATCGGCAGGTCCGGCACCGTCGGCGCCTGCTCGAGCTGGATCGCCATCTCGTAGAAGCGGCGTACCTCCCGGTAGCCCTGCGCCTGCAGGAGCTGCGGCGCGCGGTCGTCCCTGCCGAGGACGATCTGGTGCAGGCGGCCGGCGCCGTGCGTCCGGGCGCGCGCCTCGGCGCGCTCGAGCAGCTGCGAGCCGAGCCCGCGACCCTTCCAGCCCGGCCGGATCGCGCCGATCGCGACCGAGACGTCGCCGCCCGGCTCCGGCTCGCACCAGCCGAAGGCGGCGAGGCCGCCGTCGCTCTCGAAGAGGTAGGAGTCGTGCTCGAGGTCGGTGGAGGAGAGCCAGGTGCGGAGATCTTCCAGGCCGATCGTCGCGGGCCGCCCGTTCACCTGCTCCTCCTCCTCGAGCAGCAGCTCGAGCATCGCGTCGAAGTCGTCGGCGGTCGCCGGCCGGACGTTCACGCGAGCGAGTCCAGCGCGTCGGCGAGGCCGGTCAGCGTGTGCAGCTCGACGTCCGGCTGGGGCTCGGGCGCCTCGCCGAGGCGGTTGATCCAGACCGTCTTGATCCCGAGCTCCGTCGCCGGCGCGACGTCGTGGAAGAGCGACGCGGCGACGTGCACGTGCGCGTCCGGCCGGACGCGTTCGGCGAACGCGCGCCAGTGGCCGGGGTCGGGCTTGTACGAGCCGATCTCGGAGGCGACGATCGTGAGCTCGAACGGGACGCCGATCCGCGCGAGCGACGCCTCGAGGAAGTCGCGGTCGGTGTTGGAGAGGATCGCCAGCTTCCAGCCGCGGCCGCGCGCCTCCTCGAGCGCCGCGGGAACCTCGGGGAACGGCTGCCACGTCGGCAGCGAGCGTGCGAGCGCGTCGTGCTCGTCCGCCGGCAGCGGCGCCAGCCTCGGCAGCACCTGCGTCAGGATCTCGCGGTACGTCGCGTCCGGGCGCTCGCGCTGCAGCTCCGGCTCGAGCTCGTGGTAGCGGTGCAGCAGCGACGGCACCGCGGCGGCGCCGAAGAGCCGCTCGAGCTCGCGACCGATGCCGGCGTTCCAGTCGATCAGCGTGCCGTACCAGTCGAAGGTCGCCCAGCGCTCCATAGACTCCCATCATGTCGGATCGGGTCACCCGCTACCGCTGGGACGACGTCGAGCGGGAGGAGCTGTCGCCGCTGATCGGCCGGCGGCTGATCACGGGCGACGGGCTGATGATCGCGCACGTCTACCTCGCGGAGGGCGCGATCGTGCCGGAGCACTCGCATCACAACGAGCAGATCACGTACATCCTCGAGGGAAAGCTGCGCTTCACGATCGAGGGCGAGACGATCGACGTCGCCGCCGGCGAGGTGCTGCACATCCCTGCGCACGTCCCCCACCGGGCGGAAGCGCTCGAGGACACGCTCGACGTCGACGTCTTCCATCCGCCCCGCCAGGACTGGCTGGACAAGACGGACACGTACCTTCGGCCCCCGGCCTGACGGGGCGCTACAAACGGGGATACTCCCCGCTTACGACTTCGGGGCGAGGAGCGCGCGAGAGTGTGACCCACGGCCGGGAAAGGGCGGCGAGCGGGTCCGCTCGGGACATGCACGTCGCACCGCCGGCGGCGTATGGGTTGCAAACGGGGACACTCCCCGTCAAGGGAACGTCGCGGCTTGCGCGCGAAAGTGTGAATTCTTCAGGCCGCCGGCCTGAAGGCGAGCAGCTCGGGTCCGTGCTCGTGCAGCCAGTCTCGCTGCGCGCGCCAGTCTGGACGGCGCGACTCGACGAGCCGCCAGAAGCGGCGGGAGTGGTTCGGCTCGCGCAGGTGACAGAGCTCGTGCACGACGACGTAGTCGAGCACCTCGAACGGCGCCAGCACGAGCCGCCAGTTGAACGACAACGTCCCGCGCGTCGAGCAGGAGCCCCAGCGCGAACGCTGGTCGCGGATGACGATGCGCGACCAGCGGACGCCGAGCGCCTCGGCTTCCTCGTCGCACAGCATCGTCACGAGCTCGCGCGCGGCGCGGCGCGCCTCCGTCTCCGAGACGACCGCCGGGTCGAGGCGCAGCCGCGGCCGCTGCTTCGCGCGCTCGCGCGCGATCCAGTCGCGGTGGGCGGCGACGATGCGGTCGACCTCCCCCTCCGGCAGCGACGCCGGCACGGTCAGCGTCGGCGGCGCTCCCCACGGCACCGACAGCGTCCACCGGCGCGCACGCCGCGACCGACGCACCTCGACGAGCTCGTCCACCCGGAAAACGCTAGTGACGCGCCCGGACGGGAGTTATCCCTGGTACTTGCGGAAAACGACGCACGCGTTGTGACCGCCGAACCCGAACGAGTTCGACACGGCGACGTTCACCGTCGCGCTGCGCGGCTCGTTCGGGACGTAGTCGAGGTCGCACTCCGGATCCTCGACCTCGTAGTTGATCGTCGGCGGCAGCGTGTCGTTCTGCACCGCGAGCACCGTGAACGTCGCCTCGATCGCGCCGGCGGCGCCGAGGCAGTGGCCGGTCGCGCCCTTCGTGCCGGAGAACGGCGTGTTGCGCGCGTTCTCCTCGCCGAGCGCGAGCTTGAGCATCTTCGTCTCGGACGCGTCGCCGATCGGCGTCGACGTCGCGTGCGCGTTCACGTAGTCGATCCCGTCCGGCGGGACACCCGCGTCGTCGAGCGCCATCCGCAGCGCCCGCACCGGCCCGGTCGGGTCGGGCTCGGTGATGTGGTTCGCGTCGGAGGAGAGGCCGTAGCCGGAAACCTCGGCGTAGATCTTCGCGCCGCGCGCCTTCGCGTGCTCGAGCTCCTCGAGCACGAGCACCGCGCCCGCCTCGCCCATCACGAAGCCGTCCCGTCCCGCGTCGAACGGGCGCGACGCGGCCTTCGGGTCGTCGTTGCGCTGCGAGAGCGCGCGCATCGCGGCGAAGCCGGCGATGCCGACCTCGTTCACCGCCGCCTCGGTGCCGCCGCAGAGCATCACGTCGGCGCGGCCGAGCCGGATCGCGTCGAGGCCGTCGCCGATCGCCATGTTCGACGCCGCGCACGCCGTG
>DASSSR010000022.1:0-27964 GCA_035708345.1 Gaiellaceae bacterium | reverse complement strand
CGCATCGCCACCAACCAGGTGCCGGAGCTGCTGAAGAACAAGCAGATCTACACGCTCGACCTCGCCGCGCTCGTCGCCGGCTCGAAGTACCGCGGCGAGTTCGAGGAGCGCCTGAAGAAGGTGATGAAGGAGATCATGCAGCGGGGCGACATCATCCTCTTCATCGACGAGCTCCACAATCTCGTCGGCGCGGGCGCGGCCGAGGGCGCGATCGACGCGGCCTCGATCCTCAAGCCGGCGCTGGCGCGCGGCGAGCTGCAGACGATCGGCGCGACAACGCTCGACGAGTACCGCAAGTATCTGGAGCGCGACGCCGCGCTCGAGCGGCGCTTCCAGCAGGTGCGCGTCGAGGAGCCGTCCGTCGACGACACCGTGCAGATCCTGCGCGGCCTGCGCGACCGCTACGAGGCGCACCACCGCGTCAAGATCACCGACGAGGCGCTGCACGCCTCGGCGGAGCTCGCCGACCGCTACATCCAGGACCGGCACCTGCCGGACAAGGCGATCGACCTGATCGACGAGGCCGCGTCGCGGCTGCGGATCCGCTCGATGAGCGCGCCGCCGCGCTACCGCGAGCTCGAGGAGGAGATCGAGCGCGTCCGCAAGGAGAAGGAGAGCTCGATCGAGGCGCAGGAGTTCGAGAAGGCCGCCTCGCTCCGCGACAAGGAGCGCAAGCTCACGCAGAAGAAGCGGGAGCTCGAGGAGCAGTGGCGGAACTCGGAGGGCGCCGAGGAGCAGCCCGAGGTGGGCGAGGAGGAGATCGCCGACATCGTCTCGATGTGGACGGGCATCCCGGTCTTCAAGCTCACCGAGGCCGAGTCGCAGCGCCTGATCCGGATGGAGGAGGAGCTGCACAAGCGCGTCGTCGGCCAGGACGCGGCGATCGTCGCCGTGGCCAAGTCGATCCGCCGCGCGCGGGCCGGCATCAAGGACCCGAAGCGGCCGACGGGCTCGTTCATCTTCCTCGGCCCGTCCGGCGTCGGCAAGACGGAGCTCGCGCGCACGCTCGCCGAGTTCCTCTTCGGCGACGAGGACGCGATGATCCAGATCGACATGTCGGAGTACATGGAGAAGCACTCCGTGTCGCGGCTCGTCGGCTCGCCCCCGGGCTACATCGGCTACGACGAGGGCGGCCAGCTGACCGAGGCGGTCCGGCGGAAGCCGTACTCCGTGCTCCTGCTCGACGAGATCGAGAAGGCGCATCCGGACGTGTTCAACATCCTCCTGCAGATCCTGGAGGAGGGGAAGCTGACCGACGCCCAGGGGCGCCGCGTCGACTTCCGGAACACGATCGTGATCATGACGTCGAACATCGGCTCCAGCTCGATCTCGAAGAACCAGGGCTTCGGCTTCTCGGTCGGCGACGAGGCGGGCCTCTCCTACGACGAGATGAAGAGCCGCGTCATGGGCGAGCTGAAGAAGGTCTTCCGGCCGGAGCTGCTCAACCGCATCGACGAGATCATCGTCTTCCCGAAGCTGACGCGGGAGGAGATCCTCTCGATCGTCGACATGATGCTGAAGCGGCTGCGCGAGCAGATGGCGCAGCACGAGGTGACGATCGAGCTCACCGACGACGCCAAGGACCTGCTCGTCGACAAGGGCTACGACCCGGCGATGGGCGCCCGGCCGCTGCGCCGCGCGATCCAGCGCTACATCGAGGACCCGCTGGCCGACTACGTGCTCGGCCGCGAGCTCGAGCCCGGCTCGAACATCCTCGTCACGCGGAAGGCGAACGAGGACGGCGAGCCGACGGACGAGGTCGACATCACCTTCATCCCGGGCGAGGTCACGCCCGAGAAGGTGACCGTCCCGCCGGCCGAGCCGTCCGAGACGCAGGAATAGGCACGGCGATCAGGGGCCTGCCGTCGAGCAGGCCCCTGTCGTCTCTCAGCGCTCCGCACGGACGAGCGCGAGCAGGCTCTCGTGCTCCTCGCGGCACGCGGGGCAGCCCTGGAGGTGCTCTCGCAGCCCCGGCAGCGCCGCGACCGCGTCCTGCCCGGCCGCCTCGAGCTCGACGAACCGGTCGAGCTGCTCGAAGCACTCGTCGCAACCGACCTCCGGCCCGCTCGGCCCGAGCAGTTGCGACAGCGTCTGCTTCACGTCCATGAGTCCGCCTCCAGACCGCGCTCCGCGAGCTGCGCCCGCAGGTTCCGCCGCGCGTCGTGCAACGTCTTGTACAGCGCCCCGCGGGTCGTCTCGAGCCGCTCCGCCAGCACGTCGATCGCGACGCCGTCGACGGCGAGCGCAAGCAGCACGCGCCGCTGGTGGGGCGTCAGGGCCTCGACCGCCTCGCAGACCGCGGTCACGAGCTCGGACTGCTCGGCCGACGCGGCCGGCCCCAGCGCCGCGCTCGCGAAGTCCGTCCACGCCTCGCCGTCGAGCGGGATCTCCCGCCCCTGCCAGGCCCGCTTGCGCAGCTTGACCGCGGCCTCCAGGAGCGCGAACTTGTAGGCCCAGGTCGTGAAGCGGCTGGCGCCGCGGAAGTCGTCGAGCCGGCGGAGGATCGAGAGCAGCGCGTCGTCGGCGGCCTCGAGCGCGATGTCGTCGAGCTCGTCGCCGCGCAGGTGCGGCAGTCCCGTTCGCCGCCGCGCCGTCTCGAAGCGGGCCCCGCGCAGCAGGAGCGCGTGCAGGCGCGCGACCGCCGCGTCCCGCTCGGCGCCGTGCGAGCGGAGCCCGCGGAGCCACTCGCGCGACTCCGCGTCGAGTGGGGGCGTTTCGACGGCGACGGCCTGCAGCGGCTGCATGGGGCTCCGCTCGACCGTAGCAGCGCTCGCAGCGGTCGTCACGTCGCCTCCTCGTCGTCGAGCGGCGCGAGGATGCGCAGCGCGAGCGCCGGGCTGCAGCCGCGCTCGACGAGCTCGACGAGCTCGTGCAGGTCGTAGCGCCCGTCGAGCGCGACGCGCGCGGCGTCGGCCGGTGCGAAGCCGGCGCGGCAGAGCTGGCGCGTCCTCCACGCAGCCACGTCCCGCCGTGCGCGCGTCTCCAGGCTCATCTGTCGTAGACGGAGGCGAGCCTGGCGAGGGTCAGGGCGGCGAGCATCAGCCCGAAGTCGCGGACGGCGACGTCGTACCAGCCCGGATAGCTGAACAGGTTCGTGACGATGCCCGCGAGCCAGGCCGCGACGAGGTAGGCGCCGTAGCGCGGCTTCACCAGCACGACGAGGCCGGCGACGATCTCGACGACCCCGACGAAGTGCATGAACCCCTGGGCGCTGCCGGGCATCAGGTCGTTCACCCAGGGCGCGAGGTACTTCGGCCAGTCGACCATCCCGTTGAAGAACTTGTCGATCCCGAACGCGATCGGGGCGACGGTGAAGGCGACGCGCATCAGCGCGAACGCCTGGTAGCGCGGATCGGCCCACTGGGCCCGGGCGGCCGCCCGCCCGCGTGGGAGCTCCGCCTCGTGCACTGCACTCGTCATCGGACACCGCCTTTCGTCGAAGAAGCCTCCTGTTCAGTCTGTGTCGAGCGGGCGTCCCTTCTTACGCCGTAAGGACCGTCCCGGCCGCGACACGAAGCAGGCGATGAACCGAGGTGTCGATGCACTCGTCGTCGCCGGAGCGGTCGGAGCGGGCGTGCACGCGGCGCTCGTCCCGGACCACCTGCGGGAATGGGCGCCGCTCGGGGCGGCGTTCCTCGCGGCTGCGGTCGCGCTCGGCGCCGGCGTCTGCGTGCTCGCGGTGCGGCCGGCGGACGCCCGGGCGTCCCGCGCGGTCGCGCTCGTGCTCGCGACGCTCGTCGCCGGCTACGTGACGACACGGTTCGCCGCCGTGCCGCCGCTCGACCCGGAACGCGAGCCGTTCGACCTCCTCGGCATCTGCACGAGCGCGATCGAGGCGGCAGGACTGCTGCTCGCGCTACCCCACACGCTCGTACGAGGAGGAACACGATGACGCTCCCCCGCCCCGCCCGGCTCGCCCGGCTCACGCTCGCAGTCGCGACCGCAGCGCTCGCCGCGGCCTTCGTCCTGCTCTTCGCGACCGGGCACGACGCGTCTGCGCACGGATCGCATCAGGCCGACCAGAGCTCGAAGGCGGCCGCGTTCACGGCCGCGATGGACAAGCTCTGGGAGGACCACGTCACCTGGACGCGGATGGTGATCGTCGACTTCGCGGCCGGTCTGCCCGACCTGAAGACGGCCGAGGCGCGTCTGCTCCGCAACCAGGCGGACATCGGCAACGCGATCAAGCCGTACTACGGCGCCGCCGCCGGCGCGAAGCTGACGCAGCTCCTGCGCACGCACATCCTCGAGGCGGTGCCGGTGCTCGTCGCCGCGAAGGCGGGCGACACGGCGAAGCTGAACGCCGCGCTGAGGACGTGGGACGCCAACGGCCGGCAGATCGCCGCGTTCCTGACGAAGGCGAATCCCGACGCCTGGCCGCTGCCGATGACCTCGTCGATGATGAAGCGGCACCTGCGGCTGACGACGGCGGAGGCGGCCGCCCGCATCGGCGGTCACTGGGCGGCGGACGTCGCGGCGTACGACCGGGTGCACGCCGAGATCCTGCAGATGTCGCACATGCTCGGCTCGGGGATCGTCGCCCAGTTCCCCGACAGGTTCTGACCTACGACGGGAGCGCCTGCGCGATCTCCCACGCGTGGCCGTCGGGGTCGACGAAGACCGCGGTCCGCTGGCCCCAGGGCCGGTCGACCGGGCCGTTCGGGAAGTCGACCCCACGGCCGCGCACGAGCGCGACCGTCGCGTCGCAGTCGTCGACCCAGATCGTGTACAGCGCGCGCGTGCCCGCGCCGACCGTCGCCGGCGCGATCAGCTCGGCGACGTTGTGCTCGACGACGAGGTTGACGAGCGTGTTCTCGAAGCGGAACGCGACCGACGTGTCGTCCTCGAACAGCGGCTCGAGCTCGAACACGCGGCCGTAGAACTCCTTCGCGCGTCGCTTGTCCGCGACGAAGAGGGTCATCGCGCCCACGGTGTTCTGCATCGTCGTGTTGTACCGGAACGACGAAGGGCGGCCCGGAGGCCGCCCTTCGCTCCGACCCGGGCGCTGATGTCACGCGCGGACCGGCGTCGTCATCCGGGCGGCGGCGTTCTTCGTCTTGAAGAGCCAGCTGCCGGCGCGGAGGGCGCCGCCCACCGCGAGGATGACGAACCCGAACCCGCTCAGCAGGAGCGCGATCCCGACCACGATCCCGAAGTTGCCGAGCTGGTCGGCCATGTAGCTGACGTTGAGCGCCGTCGAGAGGGCGGTCTCCGTCACCCAGACGTTGCGTGCAGCGTTGTCGACCGGGCGCCCGTTCGCCTGCAGCGCCTTCGCCGCGTCGTTCGTGCCCTTGCCGTCGGCCGTCGCGTACCGCGGCATCAGCGCGTAGGGGACGCCGCCGCTCGCCTCGTATGCGTGGATGCGCATGTAGTCGGCGAAGCAGCGCGCCCTCGCACCGCTGTTCACGGTCTTGCCGGCGACGGAGCAGGTCGGCAGCTTGATCGAGGCCGGCAGGCCGGCCTGCTTGGCCTCGGCGCGGATGCCCGCCGGCGTCATGTCCGGCGTGCCGACGATCTGCTGCTCCTTCAGCGAGGAGGTCACGGTGTTCTTGCCCTGGACGCCCAGGACGATGGCGGCGACGCCGAACGCGACCAGGATGATGCCGGCTGCCACGCCGCCGAACTCGAGGATCTTCTTCATGGTGCTGCCCTCCGTGTGGTTACCCGTTGCTGGCATCTGCTTACGAGTGCCATCCTGCGCCGGCGCGGCCCGACCGCCATTCGGGCGGACGCTGAACCTGCGTGCGGCTTTTCCGCAGCCCCGGTCCGTGACAAAAGCGGCCCCGCCGCATGGGGCCGCTTCGTCGTACTGAGGGGGGAGTGTCCGGCTCGGCCCCGCCGCATTGGGGCCGTGGGGATGTGTGCCGTACTGGGAGCATCCTGCGCCGACGCGGCCGCTTGATTCGTCACCTTTCGGGTGGTTCTTCGACCCGCTTCACAGAGCCGTGCGGAAGTCGTCTGACTTGCCCCGTAGGCTGGATCCGTGGCCAGGGCGGCGGTCCAGTTCTCGTGCTCCGAATGCGGCTACGCGGCCGGGCGCTGGTTCGGCAAGTGCCCTGGCTGCGACGCCTTCGGCACGCTCGTCGAGGAGGCGCCGCCGGGCGCGAAGGGTGCCGGCAGGGCGCGGGCGAAGCCGCTGCTGCGGCTCGTCGACGTCCAGGTCGAGGAGGCGGCGCGGATCCCGACGGGCGTGCCCGAGCTCGACCGGGTGCTCGGCGGCGGGCTCGTGCCCGCCTCGCTCGTGCTCGTCGGCGGCGAGCCCGGCGTCGGCAAGTCGACGATGCTGCTGACGGCCCTGCGCGTCATGTCCGCCGAGCGGCGCGTCCTGCTCGTGACCGGCGAGGAGTCGACGGCCCAGGTCAAGCTGCGGGCCGACCGGCTCGGCGGCGCCGACGCGGTGGAGATCCTCGCCGAGACCGAGCTCGAGGTCGTCTGCGAGACGCTCGCGACCGAGCGGCCGGAGGTCTGCGTGATCGACTCCGTCCAGACCCTCTACTCGTCCGAGCTCGGCTCCGCGCCCGGCTCCGTGGCGCAGGTGCGCGAGGCCGCCTCGCGGCTGCTGCGGGTGGCGAAGGAGAACGGCGTCGCGACGATCCTCGTCGGGCACGTGACGAAGGACGGCGCCGTCGCCGGCCCGCGCGTGCTCGAGCACCTCGTCGACTGCGTGCTCCAGTTCGAGGGCGACCGCTACCGCGCCCACCGGGTGCTGCGGGCGGTCAAGAACCGCTTCGGCTCCACGAACGAGCTCGGCGTCTTCGAGATGACCGGCGCCGGCCTCGTCGGCGTGCCCGACCCCTCCGAGGTGTTCGGGCGGACGCACGACGGGGAGCCGGGCGCCGCGGTCGCCTGCGCGCTCGAGGGGACGCGGCCGCTGCTGCTCGAGATCCAGGCGCTCGTCTCGCAGAGCGACCTCGCGATGCCGCGCCGCGTCGCCACCGGCGTCGACCCGAAGCGGCTGGCGATGATCGTCGCCGTGCTCGCCCGGCACGCCGGCATCGGCCTCGGCCAGGCGGACGTCTTCGTCAACGTCGCCGGCGGCGTGCGGATCGACGAGCCCGGCGCCGACCTCGCCGTCGCGCTCGCGATCGCGTCGGCGGCGAAGCGCGTGCCCGTGAAGGCGGGCGTCGCCGCCTTCGGCGAGCTCGGCCTCACCGGGCGGCTGCGGCCGGCGACGCAGGCCGAGCGGCGGCTCGAGGAGTGCGGGAAGCTGGGCCTCCGCGGCGTCGTCGCCCCGGCCGGCACCCCCGCGCATGGCAAGATCCGGATAGCGCAGGCGGAAACCCTCCGCCACGCGATCGCCGCCGGACTCGATGCCCACGAACGCGAGAGTTGACCGCCTGAGCGACGAGCTCGGGTTCACCCGGGTCCCGTCCGAGGACGACCCGCGGCGCGACCCGCAGCTGCTCGCGGCGGTGGAGAAGATCGCGCCGGGCACGCCGCTCCGGCAGGCGGTCGACGACGTGATCCGCTCCCACGAAGGCGCGCTGATCGTGGTCGGCGACCCGCAGGAGCTCGCCTTCCTCTGCTCGGGCGGGCTGAAGCTGGACGCGCCGTTCCGGCCGCAGCTCCTCTACGAGCTGGCGAAGATGGACGGGGCGATCATCGTCGACAACCACCTGAAGCGGCTCGCCTGGGCCAACGTCCAGCTGATGCCCGACCCGACGATCAACTCCGACGAGACCGGCACCCGCCACCGCACCGCCGAGCGCGTCGCCAAGCAGACGAACACGCTCGTGGTCTCGGTCTCCCAGCAGCGCGAGACGGTGACGATCTTCGTCGGCCAGGCCCGCTACCAGCTCGACCCGGTCGCCGACGTGCTCGCGAAGACGAACCAGGCGCTCGGGACGCTCGAGACCTACCGGCAGCGGCTCGAGCAGGTGCTGACCCGGCTGACCGCGCTCGAGTTCCAGAACGCGGTCGTCCTCGACGACGTGCTCGTCACCCTGCAGCGGGCGGAGATGACCTCCCGGATGGCGGAGCGGATCGAGCGGGACTGCATCGAGCTCGGCGGCGAGGGCAGGCTGATCCGGCTCCAGCTCGAGGAGCTCGTCGGCAACGTCCCGGCCGAGCGCGACGCGATCGTCCGCGACTACCACGCCGCCGGGCCCGGCTCGGAGGCGACGGTGGCGCTCGAGCAGCTGCGCGAGCTGGGCTACGCCGACCTGCTCGAGTTCGACCGGCTCGGCGAGCTGCTCGGGCTCGCACGCGGCCTGAACGCGCTCGACCACGCGATGCAGCCGCGCGGCTACCGGATCCTCTCCCACATCCCGCGCCTGCCCGAGTCGGTCGTCCGCAGGGTCGTCGAGGCCCTCGGCTCGCTCGACGCGGTCGTCCGCGCCTCCCAGCGCGACCTCGAGGCGGTCGAGGGCGTCGGCGCCGTGCGCGCCCGGGAGATCCGCGACGGGCTCCGCCGGCTGCAGGAACACAATCTCGTCGACCGCTATTTGCAGCTTTAACGTGCCGCCGAGCGCGAAAACCCTCGCTTTTCCAGGCTGTTTTTGCTAGTCTTGATCGCACTGGGCCGGCGCCTCCGCGTGCCGGCTCTTTTGGCGGAAACGGCGACTGAAGAAGGGGAGGGCTGACTTGTACAAGGTCGGCGACAAGGTGGTGTATCCGCACCACGGTGCCGGGACGATCGTCAAGAAGGAGTCCCGCGAGGTGCTCGGTCAGAAGCGGGAGTACCTGACGATCAAGATCCTGCACAACGACATGACGGTGCAGGTCCCGAGTGAGAACGCCGAGAAGGTCGGTCTTCGCACGGTGATCGGCGAGAAGGAGGTCGCGGCGGTGCTGAAGGCGCTGACCGGGGGCTCGACCGAGATGCCGAAGAACTGGAATCGCCGTTTCAAGCACAACCGCGACAAGATGAAGACCGGCGACGTGATGGAGCTCGCAGAGGTCGTCCGCAACCTCGCGCTCCGCGACCACGAGAAGGGCCTGTCGACCGGCGAGAAGCAGATGTTCGTGAAGGCGAAGAAGATCCTCGCCTCCGAGCTGATGTACGCGAAGAGCATGGACGAGGACGAGTGCCACGAGTGGCTCGAGGAGGTCCTCGCGACGAAGGCCGCGCCCGCGAAGAAGCGCGCCTCCAAGAAGGCCGTCGCAGCGACTGCCTGATGTCCGTCTGGGCCGTCCTCGTCGCCGCCGGGCGGGGGGAGCGGCTCGGGCTCGACCAGCCGAAGGCGTTCGCGAAGCTCGGCGAGGATCCGCTCCTCGCCGAGCCGCTGCGCCGCCTCGACGACTCGGCGTGGGTCGACGCGATCGTCGTCGTCGCCCCGCCGGGCTGGGAGGAGCCGTCGATCCTGCTCGCCGAGGAGCTCGGCTGCGGCAAGGTCAGCGCCTGCGTGCCGGGCGGCGCCGAGCGGGCGGACTCCGTCCGCAACGGGCTCGCCGAGGTGCCGCCCGACGCCGTCGCCGTGCTCGTCCACGACGCCGCTCGGCCGCTCGTCGGCGACGACGTGATCGGGCGCGTCCTCGCGCCGCTCTCCGAGGGCTGGGACGGCGTCGTTCCGGGCCTGCCGGTCTCGGACACGCTCAAGCGCGTCGGCCCGGACGGCGCGGTCGTCGAGACGGTCGCCCGCGACGGCGTCTGGGCCGTGCAGACGCCGCAGGCGTTCCCCGCCGACGTCCTCCGGCGCGCGCTCGCGTCCGGCGACGGCGCGACCGACTGCGCCGGCTCCGTCGAGGCGGCCGGCGGCCGCGTCACGGTCGTCCCGGGCGACGAGCGGCTGCTGAAGGTGACGACGGCCGACGACCTCGCGAAGATCGCCTCGTGGCTGCGCGCGTAGGCTCGACGGAGCGCTTCGGAGGCGCAGCCGGCGGCTTTGCCGGCGGCGGAGCAAGACTGACGGCGTTCGCGTTCGACGTCGGCGAGACGCTCGTCGACGAGACGGGCATGTGGGAGCGCGCCGCCGACGCCTGCGGCGTGCCGCGCTTCACGCTGATGGGCGTGCTCGGCGGCCTCGCCGCGCGCGGCGAGCAGCACGGGCGGGTCTGGGAGATCCTCGGCGTCGAGCGGCCGCACTCGACCTGGACGGAGGACGACTTCTATCCCGACGCGCTGCCGTGCCTCGAGGCTCTGCGCGCGGCGGGGCGCGTCGTGATGGCGGTCGGGAACACGCCGGCCTTCGTCGAGGACGGCCTGCGCGGCCTCGTCGACCACGTCGGCTCCTCGGAGCGCTGGGGCGTCGAGAAGCCCTCGCGGGAGTTCTTCGCCCGCGTCGTCTCGGAGCTCGACCGACCCGCCGGCGAGATCGCCTACGTCGGCGACCGCGTCGACAACGACGTCGAGCCCGCGCTCGCCGCCGGGCTGACGGCGATCCACATCCGCCGCGGCCCCTGGGGGCACCTGCAGGAGACGCCGGCCGGCGTCCGCCGCATCGACTCCCTGCTGGAGCTCTGCGCGCGTAGGCGCGACGGAGCGCGCCCGGGAGCAGAGCCGCCGGCTCGGCCGGTGGTGGAGCGGGAGTGACCGGGGAGTACCGCGTCGGGACGGCGTTCGACGCGCACGGGCTGCAGGAGGGCGTCCCGCTCGTGCTCGGCGGCGTGCCGATCGACCATCCGCGCGGGCTCGCCGGCCACTCCGACGGAGACGTGCTCGCGCACGCGCTCACCGACGCCGTGCTGGGCGCGGCCGGGATGGAGGACATCGGCGCGCTCTTCCCGTCCGGCGACCCGGCGTTGCGGGGCGCCGACTCGATCGAGCTGCTGCGGGTCGCGTGGGCGCGGGTGCGCGACGCGGGCTGGGAGCTCGTGAACGCGGACGTCGTCCTGATCGGCGAGGAGCCGCGGCTCGCGCCGCACCGGGACGCGATGCGTGCACGGCTCGCCGGCGCGCTCGGGGTCGAGCCGGCGCGGGTCGCCGTCCGCGCCACCACCACCGACGGGCTCGGCTTCACGGGCCGGAAAGAAGGACTCGCGGCCCAGGCCGTCGCACTCTTGCGTCGGTGAAGCTGCGCATCCTCACGCACGCCGAGCGTGACCTCCGCGGCACGCTCGACTACCTCTGGCCGGAGTTCATGGCGCACGACCCGGTCGTGAACGCGTTCTGGCCGCGGCTGTACGAGCTCTTCCCGGACTTCCAGTTCTGGGTCGTCGACGGCAAGGACACGGTCGGGTACGCGTGCACGGTGCCTGTGCACTGGGACGGCCTCGCGGAGCCGCGCGGGCTCGACTGGGCGCTCTCGAACGGGCAGTCGGGCGAGCCGACGACGCTCTGCGCGGTCGTCGCCGGGCTCCAGCCCGCCTACCGCGGGATCGGGCTGAGCCCGCTGCTGCTGCGCCGCATGGCTGGCCTCGCGACCGCGCACGGGCTGAACTGCATGATCGCGCCGGTGCGGCCGACGTGGAAGGAGCGCTATCCGCTGACGCCGATCGAGCACTACGTCAAGTGGCGGCGCGAGGACGGCTTCCACTACGACCCGTGGCTGCGGACGCACGAGCGCGTCGGCGCGGACGTGCTCGACCCGGCGCCGCGGTCGATGACGATCACCGGGACGCGCGAGCAGTGGGAGGAGTGGACGGAGCTGCAGTTTCCGGAGGACGGCGACTACGTCGTCCCCGGCGGCCTCGCGACGGTGCGGTTCGAGAACGGCGTCGGCACGTACGTCGAGCCGAACGTGTGGATGCGCCATCCGGCGTAGTCCGTACCGTTGCGCACATGGCCGTGAAGCCGCTCGACCAGTGGACGCCGGACGAGCTGCGCCTGGAGATCGCGCGGCTCGCCGAGGAGCTCGCCCGTCGCGCCGCCGCGCCGGCGCCGGGCCGGAAGTCGGCGCCGGACGTCGTCCGCTCGTGCGAGAACTGGGTGCGCGGGCACGCGTGGGACGACTCGTTCACGCTCGAGATGGTCGAGGACGAGCTCGCCGTCCACGAGCGGAAGCTCGACGTCGCGCTGCAGCCGCTCGAGCGCGACCGGCTGCTGCAGCTCTGGCAGGCGCTCTACGCCGAGCGCTACGCGGCTGCGGCCTAGCGCCCGCGCCGGCCGGCGTTCTTCTGCGCCTTCTCGAGGCGCCGGCGCATCTGCCGGTTCGTCGCCTCGGGGGCGACGCCGAGCCCCTGCTGCTCCTGCATCTCGAGCAGCGCGCGCCGCTCGTCGCGGGTCAGCTGCGACATCGCTGCCTGCGCCCGCATCGGGTCGCGCAGGGCGCCCGTCCGCTGCATCTTCTTCATCGCGCTCGCGAGCTCCGGGTTCGAGCGCTCGATCGCGGCGTTCGACGCCTTCTGGATCCACTTCTTCAGCAGCGGCACCTTCATCAGCCCGAGGATCACGGGCCGCAGGTAGCGGCCGTTCTGGACGCGGCCGAGCAGGGCGAGCACGCCCAGCAGCAGCACGAGGCCGAGCAGGATCCAGAGCGGGATCAGCAGGGTCGCGATCGAGCCGAGCAGCATCGAAGCTGGATGGTACCCGGCTACGCAGGCAGCGAGACATGCCCGTCGCGGACGAGCAGGAGCCCGTCGCGGGCGAGGGACGCGACCGCCTCCGCGTCGCCCGGCTGCTCGCCGGCGAGGGCGGCGCGGAGCGCGAGCGACCGCCGCTGCCGGAAGGATCCCTCGAAGGCGCCCTGCCGGCGCAGCGGCTCGTAGCGGCGGCCGCGGCTGGGGCAGGCGTCGGCCAGCGGGCAGACGCCGCAGCGGGGCACCCGGGCGAGGCAGACGGTGGCGCCGAGATCCATCAGCGCCTGCGCGGCGGCGCTCGTGAAAGCGGCGCCGGTGCGCTCGGCGACCCGGCGGACGTTCACGTCGACCGGCAGCACGTCGCGGTCGAAGGCGAAGCAGGCGACCGCGTCGGCGGTGTAGCGGCCGACGCCGGGCAGCTCGGTCAGGTCGTCGGGCCACCCGTGGGCGGCGATCTGCTGCGCCGCCCGGTGCAGGTTGAGCGCGCGGCGGTTGTAGCCGAGCCCCTGCCACTCGGCGATCACGTCGGCCGCGGCAGCCGCCGCGAGCGCCTCGGCGGTCGGCCAGCGCTCGAGCCAGCGGTGCCAGCGCGGGACGACCCGCTCCACCTGCGTCTGCTGCGACATGACCTCCGAGACCAGGATCGCGTACGGGTCCGTCGTCTCGCGCCACGGCAAGGGCCGGCGCTTCTCACGGAACCACGCGAGCAGCAGCCCCTCCACGGCGGCCAGCCTAGACGGCGCGTTGATTCCGCCGGCGTCCGGTTCTAGCGTGGAGGTCGACTGCTGCAGCGAGGGAGGAGATGCGCGGGCCGTTCCTCTACATCTCGACGGCGAAGCTCGCGTCGATCGCCACGCCGCGGCGCGGCTGGTGGCGGCGGATCACGGGCGTGAACGCCGGCGTCCCCGGTGCGTCGGTCGGCCTCAGCGTCGCGCCGGAGGCGGCGTCGTGGCCGCGGACGATCGAGACGATCGAGCAGCGGCTGACGGCGGAGGGGCGTGTCGCGTCGGCGCACGCCGCGGCGGTCGAGGAGGCGGGCGGCCTCTTCGGCTTCGAGGGCCACGCCGCGATCCTGGCGGCCGAGGGGGCGTACTGGCTGGCGACGATCACCGACGACGCGGCGATCCTGCTGGTCGGCTCGCTCGGGCACGCGATCGGAGCGCCGCCGGCTGCGACCGACACCATCTTCCCGCCGTCGTCGGCCGACCCGAGGAGCGCGATCGAGGCGCTGCTGGAGGGAGCGGACGTCGGCGCGGAGAGCGCGGCGGGCGCCTGGGAGCACGTCGCCCGGTACGCGCTGGGCCCGGCCGGCCGTCTCTCCGACCTGCCCCGCGTGCGCGGGATCGCCGACTACCGCAACCGCTCGCGGCTCGACCGGTCGGGCTCCGACGCCCTCGCCGGCCTCGCCGGACACGACGGCCCGCTCGCCGCGGTCGTCGTCGGCTCGCCGCTCTGGGTCGAGTCGATCTGAGGCGCGGAAATGGGGGCCAGACCCCATTGCCGCACGGCCCGCGGTCCGGCGGAATCCGGGGAGCGACGGGCCGGCGACGCACCGGCGTGCAGGGGAGCGTTGGGGACACGCGCGCCCGTCGCCGCCTTCCCGGGCGAGCTCGCAGCTGCCCGGCGCGACGTGGACGCCGGGCAGCTGCGGTTCGAACGAACGACTACTTCCAGTGCCATTGCTCGACGTTCCACGTCGGGCCGAGCAGCGTCGGGTTGTTGCTGTGCTCCATGCCGCCGATCCCGGTCTTGTAGACGAGGATCTGCGGCGGGCTGTAGAGCGGGACGACGGCGACCTCGTGCGCGACGATCTTCGCCGCCTGCTCGTAGAGCGCCGTCCGCTTCTTCGCGTCGAGCTCCGACTCGCCCCGCTTCTGGAGCGCGTCGACCTGCCTGTTGCAGTACGACTTGTAGTTCTGGCCGCCGCCGCAGACGTAGTCCGAGTCGAAGCCGGAGGGATCCGGTCCCCCCAGCCAGGCGAACTCCGCCACGTCGAAGTCGTGGTTCGGCAGCGTCGTCCCGAAGAAGTTCGGGTTCGCCGGCTGGAAGACCGGGTTCACCTTGATCCCGACCGCCTGCAGCTGCTGCGAGAAGATCGCCGCCGACGTCGCCCGGCGCTGGTTGCCTGCGCTCGTCGTGAACCGGATCTCCGCCGGCTGCCCGTTGCACGTCCAGTAGCTCGAGTTGTTGCGCGTCGGCACCGGCGGGCCGCCCGTGCAGTGCGCCTTCAGCAGCGCGAGCGCCTTCTTCTGCGAGAACGCGTACTCGTCGAAGTACGGGACGGCGTTCGGCCCGATCTCGTAGTACGGGTTGTTCAGCGGGCGCAGCCTCGGCGCGATCTGGCCGAAGAGCGCCTTGATCAGCGACGTGCGGTTGATCCCCAGCGCGATCGCCTGCCGGAACCAGAGCTGCTTCAGCAGCGGGTTGCCGGTGCCGCCCTGGCTGATGTCGAGGTGCTCCTGCGTGTAGCCGGGCAGCGAGCTGTAGTGCAGCCCCGCCTGGTGCACGAGCTGCCTGAGCGCCGTCTGCGGGGAGGGGTTGATCGCGTCGACCTCACCACCGCGCATCGCCTGGATCTCCGAGTTGGTGTCGGTGATCAGCTTGAAGTCGATCTCCTTCAGCGACGGCTTCTTCCCGTACCAGTACGGGTTCGGCTTCAGCGTCAGGCCCTGCCCGCGCGTGTAGGCGGCGAGGTAGTAGGGGCCGTCGGATACGGGCTTGCCGTCGTTGCCGCAGACGCAGCTCGACCACATCGTGTTCCAGTCGAGGCCGCCGACGGCCGCCGACGGATAGATCAGTCCGAACAGATCGCGATAGTCGGCGAACGGCTTCTTCCACGTGAAGGTGATCTGGCGCAGCCCCTTGTGCGTGAAGCCGGTGATCTGGTCGTAGCCGGTGACCGACGCCGCCGTGTGCTTCGGGTCGACGAACGCCTTCCACGTGTAGACGAAGTCCCGGTACGTGACCGGCGCCCTCGCGTGGCCCTGCCAGTACCAGTACGCGTCGGGCCGGATCGTGATCGAGAGCCCGCCCCTCGTCGCGTCCACCTTCGTCGCGAGATCGAGGTGGTAGTTGCCGAGGTCGTCGACGATGTAGATGCCGCGCAGCACGGGCGTGTTCCCGGTCAACGCCGCCCAGTACGCGTTCTGCGACTCCTCGCCGGTGTTGAAGCCGGCGACGTCCTGCTCCATCCCGAACACCAGCACGCTCTTCGCCTTGCGGGCGGCGGTCGTCCGCGGAACGTTCGCCCACGCCTGGGCGAACGGCGCGGCTGCGAGCTGCGCGGAGCTCGACGACGAGGTCGTCGCGCTCGCGGTCGCGCCGACGGCGAGCAGCGCCACCGCGACGCCCGCCACGAGCCAAAGCCGTCTCTGCATTGCGTCCTCCACTCGGTCGCGCCCGCGGTCCGCGGGCGATTCGACGTCTGAGACTCGGGCGCGTGCGACGGGTTAGCCGCTCGCCTATCACCGTTCGAGATACGTGGACGACGGCGTTCGATACGTCGCCGACGTAGTCGAAACGGGAATAGCTCTGCGCCGCGCCGTCGACGTACGGTGGTCGCGACGCGCACTTCCCTCCGTTCGTGCCGCGTCGAGGCGACGAACCAGGCCCCGTCCGGTCGCGACCCCGGCTGGAAGCGCCGACGGCAAAGCCGCCGGCGCCCGGCCGAAAGACCGGGCGGGGCCGCCGACGCGGCCCCGCCCTGGGGACGGGGCCCCCCAGCTCAGCTCGCGGCCGCGTACTCCCAGGCGAACGGCGTGCTCGCGAGAATCTGCCGGCAGAGCGGCACGGCGAGCTCCTTGAACTCGCGCGCGGCCGGGCTGAGCAGGGCGTCGCGCAGGTGCACGAGCGCGATCACCCGGGCCGGCAGGCTCGCGCGCACGCGGAGCACGCGCACGCTCTCGTCCGTTGTGACGATCGAGAGCGAGGGGACGAGCGCGATGCCGTTGCCGCTGCGCACGTGCGCCTGGATCAGCCGGTTGTCGTCGTAGCGGCGGAACGCCGTCGTGTCGAGCCCTGCCGCGGCGAGCCGCGCCTCGATCGCCTCCTCGTACGGCGACAGTCGCACGCCGAGCAGCGGCCGGCCCGCCAGATCCTCGAGGGTCACCTCCTGCTTCGCGGCGAGCGGCGAGTCGGCGGCGACGACGACGACGTACGGGTCGCTGCCGACCTCCTCGGCGGCGAAGTGCGCCGGCACCGGCAGGCCCGCGAACGCGAGCTCGGCCTGGCGCGACTGCACGAAGTCGAGCACCTCGTCGTCGCCGAGGCTCTCGTGCAGCTCGAGCCGCAGCCCCGTCTGCTCCTGCAGGACGCGCTCGATCGGCGGCACGAGCACCGCGGTGTTCGGGAAGCACGCGACCGTCACCGTCGCGGCGACCGCCTCCGCCTGGCCGACGACCTCCGCGTACGCGCGGTCGAGCTGCCCGAGGACGATTCGGCTGTGCCGCAGCAGCGACCGGCCGGCCGGTGTCGGCTCGATCGGGCGATGTCCGCCGGACTGCCGTTCGAGCAGCTTGCGGTCGACGATCCGCTCCAGGGTCGCGATCTGCTGCGAGATCCCCGACTGCGTGTAGCCGAGCCGCCTCGCGGCGGCCGTGAAGGATCCCTCGTCGACGACGGCGACGAAGGCGGCGAGCAGGCGGATCTCGAGCGCCGACCAGCGCTCGCTGCCGCTGTGGGGAGTGGAAGCCACCACCGCCAAAGTACCGGCTGGGGCCCGCGTTAAAGCAGGCCCCAGCCCTGTCTCAGCGAGCTCTTACCAGTGCCAGTCCTGGATGTTCCAGGTCGGGCCGGCGAGCGTCGGGTTGTTGCTGCTGCCCATGCCCTTGATCGCCGACTTGTAGACGAGGATCTGGGGCGGGCTGTACAGCGGGATGATCGTCACGGCGTGCGCAACGATCTTCGCCGCCTGCTCGTAGATGGCGGTGCGCTTCTTCGGATCGAGCTGCGCCTCGCCCTCCGTCTGGAGCTTGTCCACCGTCCGGTTGCAGTACAGCTTGTAGTTCGAGCCGCCGTTGCAGGCGTAGATGGCGTCGAACCCGGACGGATCCGGACCGCCCAGCCACGCGTACTCGGCCACGTCGAAGTCGTGGTTCGGCAGCGTCGTCCCGAAGAAGTTCGGGTTCGCGGGCTGGAAGATCGGGTTGACCTTCACGCCGACCGCCTGCCACTGCTGCGCGAAGATCGCAGCCGACGTGGCACGGCGCTGGTTGCCGGCGCTCGTGGTGAACCGGATCGTGGCCGGCGTGCCGTTGCAGCTCCAGAACTTGTCGTTGTTCCGGGTCGGCACGGCGGGGCCGCCGGTGCACCCGTGCGACTTGAACAGCGCGATCGCCTTCTTCTGCGAGAACGCGTACTCGTTGAAGTACGGCTTGGCGTTCGTGCCGATCTCGTAGTACGGGTTGTTCAGCGGCTTCAGCCCCGGAGCGATCTCCGCGTACAGCGCCTTGATCAGCGAGGTGCGGTTGATCGCGAGTGCGAGCGCCTGCCGGAACCACAGCTGCTTCAGCAGCGGCATCGAAGTCCCGCCGACGTTCAGGTCGAGGTGCTCCTGCGTGAAGCCCGGCAGCGAGCTGTACTTCAGCCCGGGCTGGTGCACCAGCTGGGCCAGAGCGGTCTGCGGGGACGGGTTGATCGCGTCGACCTCACCGCCGCGCATCGCCTGGATCTCCGAGTTGGTGTCGGTGATCAGCTTGAAGTCGACCTCCTTCAGGCCCGGCTTCTTGCCGTACCAGTAGGGGTTCGTCTTCAGCGTCAGGCCCTGCCCCTTGGTGTAGTTGGCCAGATAGAACGGGCCGTCCGACACCGGCTTGCCGTCGTTGCCGCAGACGCAGTTCGACCACATCGTGTTCCAGTCGAGGCCTGCGACAGCGGCCGACGGGTACACGAGGCCGAAGAGGTCGCGGTAGTCCGCGAACGGCTTCTTCCACTTGAAGGTGATCTGCTTCAGACCCTTGTGCGTGTACCCCGTGATCTGGTCGTAGCCGGTCGTGGACGCCGGGGTGTGCTTCGGGTCGACGATCGCCTTCCACGTGTAGACGTAGTCCTTGTACGTGACCGGCGCCTTCTTGTGGCCCTGCCAGTACCAGTACGCGTCCGGGCGAATGTTGATCGTCAGCGACGACTTCGTGGCGAGCACCTTCGTCGCGAGGTCGAGGTGGTAGTCGCCCTTGTTGTCGATGATGTAGTTGCCGCGCAGGACCGGCGTGTTGCCCGTCAGGGCGGCCCAGTACGCGTTCTGGGACTCCTCGCCCGTGTTGAAGCCGGTCACGTCCTGCTCCATGCCGAAGACGAGCACGCTCTTCGCCTTCCGGGCCTGCGGGCTGCGCGGCACGTTCGCCCAGGACTGGGCGAACGGTGCGGCCGCAAGCTTGGCGGAGCTCGACGAGGTCGTCGTCGCGCTCGCCGTGGCGCCCACGGCGAGCAGCGCGAGCGCCGCCCCCGCGAGAACCAAGAGCCGTTTATGCATCGATGCCTCCGTTTTGATGGTTCATTCGCACGACATAGGACGGGGTCGGTGAAGACGCGGTTAGGCGCCCGGTTATGACGGTCTCGCATCGCGCGATGTGAAGGCGTCATGTTTGGAAACTGCGCATGTCCCGCGCTGATGGGGCGACGCCGAACTCGCATGGCGAAGGGCGCCGGGAGGCCGCTACGGTCGGCGGAGTCGTCCCGGCCGGGCCCCGACACGCGCTTCCCTCCGTCGCGTCGCGTCGCAGCCGTGGGCCAGGGGCGGCTCCGGTAGGCGAGGGGGTTTGGCCTTGCCCGTCGCGTCGGCCCAGGACGCGCGCGGGCAAGGCTGCTCTCTCCTGGGCGTCAGCGGGTCGCCTGCAGCCAGCGCTCCAGCTCGTGCAGCGCCTCGTCGAGCCGGCTCGTGTCGCCCCACGCCCCGAGCAGGTCGACCGTGCGGGTGGCCGCGTTCCACACCGGCTCGGCCCGGCCGACGAGCTCGTCGCCGGCGAGCAGCGGCAGGACGTAGTAGCCGTACTCCCGCTTCGCCTTCGGGACGAACATCTCCAGCCGGTAGCGGAACCCGAACAACGCCTCGGCGCGGTCGCGGTCGTGCACGAGCCGGTCGAACGGGGAGAGCAGCACGGCGCGGTCCGGCACGGGCGAGTCGTCCGCGTCGGGATGGAACTGCCAGGAGCCGTCGCGGCCGCGCCGGACGCCGAGCGCGCGGAAGCGCTGCTCGTCGAGCCGCCGCTGCGCCTCCGCGGACGGTATGCGCTCCGTCTCCGGGTACCAGCGCTCGGCGAGGTCGAAGACGCGGTGCCCGCCGCGCCGCCCGACGACGGCGACCTCGCCGCGGGCAGCGAGGATCTCGAGCATGATCCCGACCCGCTTCTGGCCCCACCAGCGGTGCCGCTCGCGCCGGCGCGCCTGCGGGTCGTCGAGCTCGCGCGCGAGCACCGGCCCGCGGCGGTCGAGCTCGCGCAGGAGCGTGCGCCTGAACGAGGCGTTGGCCCGGAGGAACTCGCGCGCGTTCTTGTTCAGCAGCGTGCGCGAGCGCATCCGCGCGCGCAGCAGCGGCAGCGTCTCGATCGGCCAGATGTACGCGCGCCATTCGACGAGGCGGCGCTCCTCCCAGAGCAGCCGGTCGAGCTCGGTCGGGTCGTACTGCCCGAGCCGGCTGAAGAGGACGAGCCGCTCGGCCCGGGCGACCGCGGCGATCGGGTCGATCTGGAGGAAGCCGAGCCGCCGGACCGTGTCGAGCACGCCGGTCGCCGTCCCGTCCAGCAGCTGGGCGTGGACCGCCGCCCGCCGTGCCCGCTTGTCCTCCGCTGTCGTCATCCGCCTCCGCTTCAATTGGCGCTCCCGTCAATCACACACGAAGAAGGGGTCACATGGCTCTGACTCAGTCCCAGCTCACCGCGGAGATCGCGGACCGCGCCGAGCTCTCGCGCGCCGACGTGAAGCGCGTGCTCGCCGCGCTCGAGGACGTCGTCCTCGAGGAGCTCGGCAACGCCGAGAAGGTGAAGATCGGCAACCTGGTCCAGCTCGCCGTCCGGGTGCGCCCCGCCACCAAGGCGCGCAAGGGCCGGAACCCGGCGACCGGCGAGGAGATCACGATCGCCGCGAAGCCGGCCGCCGTCGCGCTGAAGGCGCGGCCGCTCGCGAGGGCGAAGGGCGCGCTGCCGTCGGTGCAGAAGGCCCGCCGCCGCCTCGCCGCGTAGCCCCGAACGTAACCGGCGCCTGGATTCGTCCAGGCGCCGGTCGTCCGTCCGTTAGCGTCCGCGCATGGTCCGCGTGCGCTTCGCGCCGAGCCCGACCGGCTCGCTCCACCTCGGCAACGCGCTCAGCGCGGTCGCCAACCGCCGCTTCGCCGACGAGCACGGCGGCACGCTGCTGCTGCGGATCGACGACACCGACCCGGCGCGGACGGCGCCGCGCGGGGAGGAGGCGATCGTCTACGACCTCGCCTGGCTCGGAGTCGGGTGGGACGAGGGGCCGTCGCGCCAGAGCGGGCGCCACGTCCGCCACCGCGAGGCTGCACATCTCGTCGGCGAGCCCGACGCCGACGGGACGATCCGGTTCGGCCGCACGACGCTGCTGCGCGCCGACGGGTCGCCGACCTACCAGCTCGCGTCCGCCGTCGACGACGTCGACTTCGGGATCACGCACGTGATCCGCGGCTCCGACCACCGCGCGAACGAGCCGCTGCAGGCGGAGCTGATCCGGGCGCTCGGCGGCGAGCCGCCGGAGTACGTCCACCACGGGCTGCTGCTCGGCGAGGACGGGCGGAAGCTCTCGAAGCGGCACGGCTCCTCGTCGCTCGCCGACCTGCGCCGCGACGGCTTCCCCGCCGAGGCGGTGCGCGCGTACCTCGAGGAGCTCGGGCTGCCCCGCCACGACGTGCGCCTCGACCTCGGCCGCCTGCGCCGGCTCTCGATCGAGGCGCTCGCGGCGCTCTCCGACGAGGAGCTCGCCGCGCGCGTCGGCCTGCCGGTGTCGGCGGCGCCGGCGATGCGCGGCGCGCGCGACCTGCGCGAGGCCCGCGAGTACGCGCTGCACGTGCTCGAGCCGGAGCACGTGGAGGTCGACTCGCCGGAGACGCTCGCCCGCTTTCGCGAGCTGGTCGAGGGCGGGCTCGACGCGCGCTCGATCGTGCGCGAGCTGAAGGCGGTCGGCGGCGACCTGAAGGCGGTCCGGCTCGCGCTCACCGGCCGCGGGCGCGGGCCGGAGCTCGCGGCGGTGATCGCGTCGCTCTCCCGCGACGAGCTGCTCTCTAGGCTGGAGCCGTGAAGCTCTACAGCACGATGTCGCGGCGGCTCGAGGAGCTGCCGGCGCCGCCCGCGCCGATCCGCATGTACTTCTGCGGCCCGACCGTCTACCAGCGCGCGCACATCGGCAACGCGCGGCCGTTCGTGCTCGGGATGTGGCTGCGCAGCTGGCTGCGCGCGCGCGGCCACGAGGTGACGCTCGTCCACAACATCACGGACGTCAACGACAAGATCTACGAGGCCGCGCCGGGCGCGAGCGCCGAGCTGGCGGAGCGCGCGACGCGGTGGTACCTCGAGGACACGGCGGCGCTCGGGCTCGGCATGCCCGACGAGCTGCCGCGCGCGACCGACGCGATCCCACGGATCGTCGCCTTCATCCAGAAGCTGATCGAGTCGGGGCACGCGTACGTCGCCGAGGGCGACGTCTACTTCGGCGTCGCGACCGATCCCGGCTACGGACGGCTGTCGGGCCAGCGCGTCGAGCAGATGGAGCCGGAAGAGACGAACGCGCTCAAGCGCGCGCCCCAGGACTTCGCGCTCTGGAAGGCCAACAAGCCGGGCGAGGACACCTGGTGGGACTCGCCCTGGGGGCGCGGCCGGCCGGGCTGGCACATCGAGTGCTCGGCGATGGCCGAGCACGCGTTCGGGCCGGTGTTCGAGATCCACGGCGGCGGGCTCGACCTCGTCTTCCCGCATCACGAGAACGAGCTCGCGCAGTCGCGCGCGCTCGGGCACGAGTTCGCGCGCATCTGGACGCACAACGGGCTGCTCACCTCGGCGGGCGAGAAGATGTCGAAGTCGCTCGGCAACGACACGACGATCCGCGGCGTCGTCGACGCGTGGGGCCGCGAGGTCGTGCTCCTCTACTTCCTGACCGCGCACTGGCGCAAGCCGATCGACTTCACCGACGGGACGCTCGAGCACGCGAAGGCGCAGGTGGAGTCGTTCCGCAACGTCTTCCGCGGCCCGAGCTCTGCCGGCGCCGACTGGTCGGCGTTCGAGGCGGCGCTCGAGGACGACTTCAACACGCCCGAGGCGCTCGCGGTGCTGCACGGTTGGCGCGACCACGACGCGCTGCGGCGGGCGCTCGCGGTTTTCGGGCTCGAGTCGCTGGCGGAACTGGCCGAAGCGCCGGAGGAGGTGCGCCGCCTGGCCGAGGCGCGGCAGCGGGCGCGCGAGGCAAAGGACTTCGCCGAGGCCGACCGGCTGCGCGACGAGATCGCCGCCGCCGGCTGGGAGGTGCGCGACGCGGCCGGCGGCTTCGAGCTCGTCCCGCGTGCCGCATGACGCGGGAACAGGTCTACGGCCGCCGCCCGGTGCGGGAGGCGCTGCGCGGTCGGCGCGCGGTGCTCGAGCTCTGGGCGACCGAGCGGGCCGTGAAGGCCGAGGGATGGCTGCGCGCGGTCGAGCGGCCGAAGGTGCAGGTGAAGCTCGAGCGGGAGCTGTCGGAGGCGGCGCAGACGCGCGACCACCAGGGCGTGCTCGCCTGGTGCGAGCCGTACCGCTACGCCGACGCGTACGAGCTCGCCGCGGGCGGGCGGCCGTTGCTCGCCTGCCTCGATCAGGTCAGCGACCCGCGCAACCTCGGCGCCGTCTGCCGCAGCGCCGAGGGCGCGGGGGCGACGGGCGTCGTCGTCCCGGCGCACGGGTCGGCGCGCGTGACGGCGGTCGTCTGCCGCTCCTCCGCCGGCGCGGTCGAGCACCTGCCGGTCGCGGTGGTGACGAACCTCGCCCGCTATCTCGAGGAGATCAAGAGCGGCTCGCTCTGGGTCGCCGGCGCCGCCGGCGAAAACGGCACGCCGATGTGGCAGGCCGATCTGTCGGGCGGGCTCGCGCTCGTGTTCGGCGCCGAGGGGAAGGGGCTGCGGCCGCTCGTGCGTAGGACGTGCGACCTGTTCGTGTCGATCCCGCAGCTCGGCCGCGTCGAGTCGCTCAACGTCAGCGTCGCGGCGGCGGTGCTGCTGTACGAAGCGCGCAGACAGCGTGGCTGAGCCGACGCTGTATCTCTTCGACGGCTTCAACCTGTTGCACGCGGGCGGCTTCCGCTCGCCGGAGGAGCTGCGCGACCTGCTCGCGTCGTGGGTCGCCGCGCGCGGCGCGCGCGGCGTGCTCGTGTTCGACGGGCACGGTGCCGACGAGCAGCACGGTCCGCTCGCGGTGCGCTGGGCGGAGGACGCGGACACCGCGCTCGAGCGGCTCGCGGCGGAGCACCGTGCGCGCGAGCAGGTCGCGGTGGTGACGTCCGACGCGGCGCTGCGCGGCACCGCGGGCGCGCAGGTGCGCAAGCTGTCGTCGCGCGGGTTCCTCGCCGAGCTCGTCGCGCCGGAGCACGCCGACCGCACGCGCGGCGACCTGCGCGACCGCCTCGACCCCGAGACGCTCGCGCGGCTCGAGCGCCTGCGGCGAGGCGGACGCGGCTAGCGCCGGCCGAACACACGTTCGTATCATGTTGGGTCCACCGCAAGTGGACTTGTAATTCCTTGGACCGCTTGCTATCTTCGCCCTCAACTTGAGGGTGAGGGTTATTCCTCGCCGTCCACAGAAACCCGGGGAGAGATCGTGTCCGCTCGCACCGCAACAGCTCACTCGCCGCAGAAGGCTCAACGAGAGCTGGAGGATCTTCAGCTGGTGCTGAAGGCCCGCAACGGCGACGGCTCCGCGCTGGACGTCCTGATCCGCCGCTACACCGGCTTCGTCCGGTTGAAGGCGAGCTCGTACTTCCTCGCCGGCGGCGACAACGACGACCTGCTGCAGGAGGGCCTGATCGGCCTCTACAAGGCGGTGCGCGACTTCCGGCCCGACAAGGAGACGTCGTTCCGCTCGTTCGCGGAGCTGTGCGTGACGCGGCAGATCATCACGGCGATCAAGACGGCGACGCGGTTCAAGCACGCGCCGCTGAACCAGTACGTGTCGTTCAGCCACACTCCCGCCGGCCAGGACGCGGACGGCGAGTGCACGCTAGGCGACGCGCTGCCGGGGCCGGCGGTGCAGGAGCCGCCGGTGATGGTGATCTCGACCGAGGAGCTGCAGTCGCTCGTCTTCTCGCTCGGCACCGGCCTGTCGACGCTCGAGTCCGACGCGCTGCGCCTCTACCTCGAGGGCTCCTCGTACGAGCAGATGGCGGACGAGCTCGGCTGCGACACGAAGACGATCGACAACGCGCTGCAACGCGTGAAGCGCAAGATCATCACGCACCAGAAGGCGCGCGAAGTCCTCCTGTAGCGACCGTGCCGATCTCGTAGTCGCGTGCCCGGCGCACGGGCCGGTACCGGCTCGTGGACGTCGCAGACGGCGAAGTGCCGGCATGTCGTCGATCTAGGCAACGAATCGGGCGGTACACTGGCGCCGCGCCGGAGTAGCTCAGTTGGTAGAGCGCGTCTCTTGTAAAGACGATGCCGTCGGTTCGAGTCCGACCTCCGGCTCTCCTCCTCCTCCTCCTCACATCAGGTCTCTAGCTGCGCTGGCAGTCGGGGCAGATGCCCTCGAGCTCGATCGAGTGGTGGTCGACGAGGAAGCCGGTCGCCGCGCGCACGCGCTCCTCGCTGAAGCCGAGGTCGGCGTCGTCGAGGTCGACGCTCCGCCCGCAGAGGCTGCAGACGATGTGGTGGTGGTGCGGCAGCTCCGCCCACTCGTAGCGCGAGCCGCGCTCGCGCCAGTCCACCCGGCGCACGCGCCCGGCCGCCTCGAGCCGGCCGACGACGCGGTAGACGGTCGAGTGCGCGACGCGGGGGAGCCGCTCCTGCACGTGCTCGTGCAGCTCCTGCAGCGAGAGCGGCCGGGCGTACGTCCGCAGGACGTCGCTGACGAGCTGGGTCGCGCGCGTGTTCCGCATCGTGGCAACAAGCAGCATAACTGCAAGTAACTTGCAGTAGTCCGCCGCCGGGCACGACAATCGACGCATGGCGCTCGGTCTCGGCTTCGCCGCCTTCGCCGCCACGCTGCTCGGCGGCGCCTTCGCGCTGCGCTTCCGCGACCAGCTGCACCTGATCCTCGGCTTCAGCTCCGGGGCCGTGCTCGGGGTCGCGCTCTTCGACCTGCTGCCCGAGGCGCTCGGGCTGACGCGCGGCCGCTACGGCGCCGCGACCGTCACGCTCGTCGTCGGGATCGGCTTCTTCGCCTTCATGCTGCTCAGCCGCGTCGTGCTGCTCCACCCCGAGTCCGAGGACGCCGAGCATGCGCACGTCGACGAGCGCGTCGGCTCGCTCGGCGCCGCCAGCCTCGCGCTGCACAGCTTCCTCGACGGCGTCGGGATCGGGCTCGCGTTCAAGGTGTCGCCGACGGTGGGCGGCGTCGTCGCCGCTGCCGTGCTCGCGCACGACTTCTCCGACGGCATCAACACGGTGACGATGATCCTGCGCGCACGCGGCCGCGACCTGCGCGCGGTGCGCTGGCTGCTGCTCGACGCGGTCGCGCCGGTGCTCGGCGTCGTCAGCACGACCTTCTTCCGTCTCGACGACACGGAGCTCGGGCTCGTCCTCTCCGTCTTCTGCGGCTTCTTCCTCTACATCGGGGCGAGCGACCTGCTGCCCGAGAGCCACCACCGCCACCCGAAGCTGCTGACCGGCGTCACGAACATCCTCGGCGCCGCCTTCATCTGGGGCGCCGTTCACTTCGCGTAGCCGCGGGCTCAGAGCACGAGGTAGAAGAAGGCGTTCGCGGCGAGCGTCCCGTCCGGCCGCTGCGACCACGACGGCACCACGCCGGCGCGCGTCCAGCCCTGCCGCACGTAGAACGCGTCCGAGGGCGTCTCCGCGTGCGTCGTCAGCCAGAGCAGCTCGAGTCCGAGCGTCCGCGCCCGCTCGACGAGCGCCGCGAGCAGCGTGCGGCCGACCCCGCCGCCGCGGCGGTCGCCGCGCACGGCGAGCCGCTGCACCTCCGCGCGGTGGCGGCCGTTCTCCGCGCCGGCGCGCGCGAGCGAGACGGCGCCGACGACCTCGCCGCCGTCGACCGCCGCGAGCACGACCTCGGCGGTCTCGACCAGGCGCAGCCACTCCGCCCGGGCGCGCTCCCGCGTCAGCGGCGCCGCGAGCACGAGCGCCATCCCGGAGGCGTGGGCGTCGAGCAGCAGCTGCGCGAGCGCGTCGCCGTGTGCGCGCGCGAGCGCGGCGTCGAGGTCGACGATCTCCACGAGGCCGGACGCTACCGCTCGAGCAGCGCCGCGAGCGCGTCGCACAGCTCCTCGTGCACGCGCGCCTTCCGCACGTAGTCGCCCGCGCCCGCCTGGCGCATGTCGAGCACGCGCTCCTCGTAGTCGTGCCCGCTGATCGCGAGCACCGGCAGCGGCTGCAGCTGCCGCGTCGCCTCGACGCCGTCGACCTCCGGCATCTCGATGTCGACGACGGCAGCGTCGATCGTCACGGTCCGCGAGAGCTCGACCGCCTCGCGGCCGTTCGTCGCGTGCGCGACCACCTCGAACCGCGGATCGCCGCCGAGCAGCTCCTCGAGCATGCCGAGGAAGTCGGCGTCGTCCTCCGCGACGAGAATCCTGTACGACCCTCCCCCCAATGCTGGGACGGCAGGGTAGCGCCTTTCCGCCCTAGTCCAGGGCGGCGGGCGCCGCCGGCGGCCGCCCGCGCGGGCCGGCCTCGACGCTCAGCCGCGGCAGCCAGCCGAGCCAGCGCGGCAGGTACCAGTTCCAGTCGCCGAGCACCTTCATCACCGCCGGCAGCAGCACGCCGCGGATCAGCGTCGCGTCGAGCAGCACGGCGACCGCGAGGCCGACGCCCATCTGCTTGATGTCGAGCGTCGTCAGCGTCGCGAAGATCGCGAACACGGCGACCATCACGACGGCCGCGCTCGTCACCGTCGACGCCGTCGAGCGGATCCCGCGCGTCACCGCCTCGTCGGTCGGCACGCCCGCGTCGACCAGCTCCTTGACGCGGCTGAGGATGAAGACGTGGTAGTCCATCGAGAGCCCGAAGAGGACGGTGAACAGGAACAGCGGCAGCCAGCTGACGATGCCGCCGTTCGAGTGGAAGCCGAGCAGGCCCTGCAGATGGCCGTCCTGGAAGATCCAGACGAGGATCCCGTAGGCGGCGCCGACCGAGAGCAGGTTGAGCAGGATCGCCTTCAGCGGGATCACGATCGAGCGGAAGGTCAGCAGGAGCAGCAGGAACGCCAGCCCGAGCACGAACGCGAACACCCAGACGAACCGCTGCTTCATCGTCTGGTTGAAGTCGTACGACCCGGCCGTGTCGCCCGTCACCGCGGCCTGCGTCCCCGCCGGCAGCGAGGCGAGCAGCGGCGGGACGACGCCGTGCCGCACCGTGGCGAGGGCCCGGTACGAGGTCGCGTCCTCGCCGTTGCCGATCAGCGGCAGGTCGATCCGCGCGACCGTTCGCGCCGGG
>DASSSR010000021.1:0-7874 GCA_035708345.1 Gaiellaceae bacterium | reverse complement strand
GCAGCCGGGGGCTTACTGGACGCTCGACCTCGAGCACCGGTTCACGCCGTACGGCGGCGCGACCGTCCGCACGACGCGCGACGAGGCGCTCGAGCTGTTCACCGAACGTGGCCTCTGACCTTGTCCCGATCGGCAAGGTCGGGCGCCCGCACGGGCTCGACGGCTCGTTCTTCGTCGAGGGGCCGAGCGACCGCCCGGACGCCTTCGCGAAGGGAACGGTCGTGCACGTCGACGGCGAGCCGGCGGAGATCGTCTCCTCGAAGCGCGGCGCGCAGGGGCGGCCGGTGATCCGGCTCGACCGGCCCGCGCGGCGCGGCGCCACGCTCGCCGTCCCGCGCGCGGCGCTGCCGGAGCTGCCGGAGGACGAGTACTACGCCTTCCAGCTCGTCGGCCTGGCGGTCGAGGAGGAGGGCGGACGCCCGCTGGGGCAGGTCAGGGACGTCTTGACATACCCTGCCAACGACGTGCTCGAGCTCGACTCGGGCGCGGCGCTGCCGCTCGTCGAGGCCTGCGTGCGGCAGGTCGACCTCGAGCACGGTCGAATCGTGGTCGCGGCGGGCTTTGCGGATCCCGAATGAGAATCGACGTCTTCACCCTCGTGCCGCACGCGTTCGCGTGGCTGACGGAGCAACGGCCGATCGCGGGCGTGCTCGGCGGCGAGCTGGAGCTGCGGCTCTACAACTACCGGGCCTCGACGCCGCTGCGCGCGGGCCAGGTGGACGACGAGCCGTACGGGGGCGGCGCCGGCATGGTGCTGCGCGTCGACGTCGTCGCCGCGGCGCTCGAGGCGGCGTACGGCGACGAGCGCCCGTGGCTGGAAGCGACGGCGGCCGAGCCGCCGCCGCCCGGCGGGAAACCGGGGTCGCCGTCGGCGACCCCCGGGCGCGTGATCGCGCTGTCGCCGCAGGGGACGCCGCTGACGCAGGCGCTCGTCGAGGAGCTCGCGCGCGAGCGGCACGTCGCGCTGCTCTCCGCGCGCTTCGAGGGGTTCGACGAGCGGATCGTCGAGCACCTCGCCACCGACGCGGTCTCGGTCGGCCCGTACGTCCTCTCGAACGGCGACCTGCCGGCGATGGTGCTGCTGGACGCGGTCGCGCGGCGGCTGCCGGGCGCGCTCGCCGAGGGCAGCGGCGAGCTGGAGAGCTTCAGCGAGGAGCTCGGCGGCGGCCTCGAGTACCCGCACTACACCCGGCCGGCCGACTTCCGGGGCTGGCAGGTTCCCGACGTGCTCCTCTCCGGCGACCACGCGCGCATCGAGGCGTGGCGCAGGGAGCAGGTCCGGTGAGGGACCCGCTCGGCCGGATCGCGCCGGGGCTGCCGCGCAACGTGCGCGTCGTCCTCGACTGGATCGTCACGATCGGCGGGGCGATCCTGATCGTGCTCGCGCTGAAGGCGTGGGTCGTCAACCCGTACCGCATCCCCTCCTCCTCGATGGAGCCGACGCTCCACTGCGCGCGGCCCGCGATCGGCTGCGAGGCGCGCTTCAGCGACCGCGTGCTCGCGAACCGCTTCATCTACCACTTCCGCGACCCGCGGCGGGGCGAGATCATCGTCTTCAACACGCCGCCGGAGGCGAAGCTGAAGTGCGGCGAGGGCGGGACGTTCGTCAAGCGGCTGATCGGCCTTCCCGGCGAGACGGTCAGCGAGCGCGACGGGATCGTCTACATCGACGGGCGGCAGCTGAACGAGCCGTACGTCGCGCCCGACCGCCGCGACCACGAGCCGCCGCGCGTCTGGCACGTGCCGAAGGGCGAGTACTTCTTCATGGGCGACAACCGCGCGCAGTCGTGCGACAGCCGTGTCTGGGGCCCGGTGCCGCGCAAGAACCTGATCGGCGAGGTCTTCTTCGTCTACTGGCCGCCGAACCGGATCGGGTTCCGCTGAGCCTCGCAGTGGTGCTGCCACCAGGGTGAGACGCCGGGTGCCGGGATTGGCGGCGCACCCTCGAAAAACGACGCTGGACGTACAACGATCCCTCCCGAAGGAGACAGCCATGCGTCGTACGTTCAACCACTTCCTCTACCTGCTCGCCGGCCTGCCGGCCGCGGTCGCCTGGTTCGGGCTGCTGCTCGCCGGCTGGCTCGCCGCCGCGCTGCTCGCGGTGACGCCGCTCCTCGGGCCGGTGCTCGTCGCGTTCCGCTGGGCGACGCGCGGGCTCGCGCTCGGCGATGCGGCGCTCGCGCGCGGGCTGCTCGGCAGGGACGTGCGCGTGCCGGCGGCGGCGCCGACCGGCCGCGGCTACCTGAACCGCATCCGCGGCACGCTCCGCGACGGCGCGTTCTGGCAACAGCAGGCCTACGGCGCGATCCGGACGACGGCCGGCTTCGGGGCCGGCGTCGCCGCGGCGAGCGCGGTCGGCGGCTCGCTCTACCTCGTCTTCCTGCCGGTCTACTACTGCTGGGTCGACCAGTGGCAGGTGCACTCGCTCGGGCGGGCGTTCGCGGCCGTGCCGGTCGGTCTCGCCGCGCTCGGCGTCTCGGCGCTGCTCGTGCGGGCGCTCGCCCGGGCGCTCGCGGGAGCCGCGCGCGGCCTGCTCGGCTCCGGCGCCGGGGCGGCAGCGCCGGTCGCGGCGGCAGGAGGTGCGGGCCCGCGGCGCACCGGCCTGCGGGAGCACGCCGCCGCATACGGGCTCGTCGGCGTCCTCTGCGTGCTGGTCTGGGCGCTGACGACCCGGGCGTACTTCTGGCCCGTGTGGCCGCTGCTCGGGCTCGGCGTGCCGCTCGCCGTGCATGCGCTCGTCGTCCGGGCGCTCGCGCTGCCGCGCCGGTGGCGGGGCGTCGCGATCGACGCCGGCACGCTCGGGGTGGTCGCCGTCTTCCTCGTCGCGGCGTGGGCGGTGACGTCGCGCGGCTACTTCTGGCCGATGTGGCCGATCATCGCCTTCGTGCTGACGGCGGGCGCGCACGCGCTCGCCGTCAGGCGCGGCGCCCTCGAGCGGCGGATCGACGTCCTGGAGACGACGCGTGCGGGTGCGGTCGACGCGGCGGAGTCGGAGCTGCGCCGCATCGAGCGCGACCTGCACGACGGCGCCCAGGCACGGCTCGTCGCGCTCGGGATGAGCCTCGGCCTCGCCGAGCAGCGGCTCGCCGAGGACCCGTCGTCCGCCCGGCGGCTGCTCGAGGAGGCCCGGGCGGGCGCCGAGGAGGCGCTGCGCGAGCTGCGCGACCTCGCGCGCGGCATCCACCCGCCGGTGCTCGCCGACCGCGGGCTCGAGGCGGCGCTGGCGGCGCTCGTCGCGCGCAGCCCGCTCCCGGTCGACCTCGAGGTCCGGCTGCCGCTGCGCCCGCCGGCGGCGCAGGAGACGGCCGCCTACTTCGTCGCCGCGGAGGCGCTCGCGAACGCGTCGAAGCACGCCGACGCCTCGCACGTCGGGATCCGGGTCGGCCGCGTCGACGGGACGCTCCTCGTCCGGGTCGAGGACGACGGCCGCGGCGGCGCCGACGCGGCGGGACGCGGGCTGCGCGGGCTCGCGCAGCGGGGGGAGGCGCTCGACGGCACGGTGCGCGTGACGAGCCCGGCCGGCGGGCCGACGGTGGTCGAGGCGGTGTTGCCGTGCGGGTCGTGATCGCCGAGGACCTCGTGCTGCTCCGCGACGGGCTGACGCGGCTGCTCGCGGACAACGGGATCGAGGTCGCCGCGGCCGTCGACAATCCCGACGCGCTGCTGACGTCGGCGCTGCTCGAGCGGCCGGAGCTCGCGATCGTCGACGTACGGCTGCCGCCGACCTTCACGGACGAGGGGCTGCGGGCGGCGCTCGAGCTCCGCCGGCTGCGGCCGGAGACGGCGATCCTCGTCCTCTCCCAGTACGTCGAGCAGTCGTACGCGCGCGAGCTGCTCGCCGACGGCCGCGGCGGCACCGGCTACCTGCTCAAGGACCGCGTGATCGACATCCCGCAGTTCCTCGACGCGGTCCGCCGCGTCGCCGACGGCGGCACGGCGCTCGACGCCGAGGTCGTCGCGCAGCTCTTCGCCGTCCGGCGCGAGGCCGGGCCGCTCGAGCGGCTGACGCCGCGCGAGCGCGAGGTGCTCGCGCTGATGGCCGAGGGGCGCTCGAACACGGCGATCGCCGAGCGGCTCGTGCTCACCGTCGGCGCCGTCGAGAAGCACGTCGCCAACATCCTCCAGAAGCTCGACCTGCCGCCGTCCGACACGGACCACCGTCGCGTGCGCGCGGTGCTGGCGTACCTCCAGGGGTAGGCGGTTTCCGCTACCCTTCCGCCTCGGCCCGTTCGGGGGGCCGCCTCGCCATGAGCAACGTCATCGACTCGATCGAGCGCGCCCAGCTGCGCCAGGTCCCGCGGTTCAAGGCCGGGGACACCGTTCGCGTCCACTTCCAGGTGATCGAGGGCTCGCGCCGCCGCGTGCAGGTCTTCGAGGGGATCGTGATCAAGCGCCAGGGCTCGGGCGTCCGCGAGACGTTCACCGTCCGCAAGCAGTCGTTCGGCGTCGGCGTCGAGCGGACGTTCCCGCTGCACTCGCCGAAGATCGAGAAGATCGAGGTCTCGGCGATCGGCGACGTCAGCCGCGCGAAGCTCTACTACCTGCGCGGCCGCGTCGGCAAGAAGGCGCGCGTCCGCCAGAAGCGCTACGGCTTCACCGCCGCCGAGGTGCAGAACGCCGAGGAGCCGCCGACCGCGGCCGAGGCCGGCGACCTGCCGGGCGAGGAGGAGTCGACGGTCGAGGAGCCGCGCTCCGAGGAGACCGCCGAGGCGCCGGGCGAGGTCGAGGCCGAGGAGCCGCAGGACACGGACTCCGGCGAGCCGTCCGCCTCGGTCGAGGCCGAAGCGGCCGAGCCCGTCCGGGCCGAATAGTCGCCGGCTGAGGCTCGCGCTATCGTCGGACGCCGTGAAGGCGACCGGCCAGAAGCTGCTCCGGTTCGACCGCAGGCTGGGCGCCCGCTTCGTCGCGGGCACGGACGAGGCGGGGCGAGGCTCGCTCGCGGGGCCGCTCGTCGTCGCGGGCGTGCTGCTCGACTACGCGTGCCTGCGCGACCACCGCGTCCGGCCGCTGACGTATCTCAACGACTCGAAGCAGTGCAGCGAGGAGATGCGCGAGCACCTCTACCGCGGCGTGCTCGAGTGCGCGGAGCGGGTCGCGGTGCGGGTGATCCCGCCGGGCGACATCGACCGCAACGGGCTGCACCGCTCGAACCTGAACGGGCTGCGCGCGATGCTGCAGGCGCTGTCGCCGCCGGCGGAGGCGTGCCTCGTCGACGGCTTCCGGCTCGGTCCGGGCGCGCCCGAGCACACGGCGGTCGTCGACGGCGACACGAAGAGCGCCGCGATCGCGGCCGCGTCGATCGTGGCGAAGGTGACGCGCGACCGGCTGATGCGGCGGCTCGACGCGCTCTATCCCGCGTACGGGTTCGCGCGCCACGTCGGCTACATCGTGCCGTCGCACACGGCGGCGGTGCGCGAGCACGGGCCCTCGCCGGTGCACCGGCTGTCGTTCAACGCGCTGGCGTACGCAGCTGAATAGCGGCGAGCGCCGCGCTGCGTGGTGGTACCGGCTGCGCGGCTGGCAGGTGCTCGGCGCGAACGTGCGTGCGGGCGGGAACGAGCTCGACCTCGTCGTCCGCCGCGGGCGAGCGCTGCGCTTCGTGGAGGTGAAGCAGCGGGCGCACGACGGCTTCGGCGGCGCCGCGGCCGCCGTGGGAGTCGAGAAGCAGCGCCGCGTGCGCCGGGCCGCGCAGGCGTGGCTCGCCGCGCATCCGGAGTGCGCCGCGCTCGAGCCGGGCTTCGACGTCGTCGCGGTGGAGGGGCGCCGCGTGACGCGGCTAGGCGACGCGTTCTAGCTCGCGCGCGGCCCGCTCGAGCTCGCCCGCGAGCGCCTCGAGCTCGGCGACGTCGCGCTCCGCGAGCGTCGACCGCTCCAGCTCGGCGAGCAGCGACTCGAGCGTGTCGAAGGGATTGTCCGCCGTCGTCGCCGCCTCCTCGACGATCCGCTCCCGGCGCGGTCGGAGGATCCAGGCGAGCGCGAGCAGCGCGGGCAGGAAGAGCAGGGCGTAGAGCACGGCCCCACTCTAGGATCACCGCATGACGGAGTGGTGGGTCCGGAACGCGCGCGAGCTGGACTGGACGGAGAACGCGATGGGCGTGTACTGCGACCTGCTGCCGGGAGTCGAGGGCGAGTTCGCGATCAACCTGAACCTGCTCGGCGACGGGCAGCCGATGGCGCTGTACCACCACGAGCCGCACCAGGAGTGCTTTCTCGTCCTCCGCGGCGCGTGCGACCTGACGGTCGAGGGCGAGACGCGGCGCCTGCGCGCGTGGGACTACTTCCACTGCCCGCCCGGCGTGCCGCACGTGCTCGTCGGCGCGGGCGAGGAGCCGGCGCTCGTCGTCGCGGTCGGCTCGCGCGTCGGCGGCGGCGGCGCCACGTACCCGAACGACCCGGATCCCGCCGCGGCGTACGCCGCCTACGGCAGGGCGGAGCGGGTGGAGTCGCCGCTGTGAGCCGCGGCTGGTGGGTGCGGAACGTGCGCGAGCTGCGCTGGCAGGAGAACGAGCTCGGGGCGACGTGCGAGTTCGACAAGCACCAGGAGCGCTTCGACGAGCTCGGGATCAACCTGACGGTGCTGCGGCCGGGGCAGCCGATGACGATGTACCACCGCGAGGGCTACCAGGAAGGCTTCCTCGTGCTGCGCGGGGAGTGCCTGCTTGTCGTCGAGGGCGAGGAGGTACCGCTGAAGCAGTGGGACTACTTCCACTGTCCGAAGGACGTCGCGCACGCGATCGTCGGCGCGGGGGAGGGGACGTCGCTCGTGCTCGCGGTCGGCAACCGGCACGGTCCGGACGTGATCCTGTACCCGCGGGACGAGACGGCTTTGAAGCACGGCGCGGGCGTCGAGCAGGAGACGCCGCACCCGCGGGAGGCCTACGCGCGCTTCACCCGGCCCGCGCCGGACGTGCCGTTCCGCGAGGAGTTCCTGACGGGCTAGCGAAGTGGCGGTCCAGTGGCCGTCACGCAGGACGAGCTGTATTCGACGCTGGACCTCGAGCTCTCGTGGTCGGAGCGCGCGCTGCCGGAGCACGAGCGGACGAAGCACGTGCACCGGCTGCACCCGTACCACGGCAAGTTCATCCCGCAGCTCGTCGAGGTGCTGCTCGACCGCTACTTCACGCGCGGCGCGCACGTGCTCGATCCGTTCGCCGGCTCGGGGACGACGCTCGTGCAGGCGCTCGAGTCCGGCCTCGACGCGACCGGCGTCGAGCTCGCCGCGTTCAACTGCCTGCTGATCGGCGTCAAGACGGCGCGCTACGAGGCGGCGCTGTTGCAGGAGGAGCTGAACGACGTCTACGAGCGCATCGGCGTGCAGCCGACGAAGGCGCGGCGCGCGTCCGCGTACGTGGAGGAGTGGTACGCGCCGCAGGCGCGCGCGGAGCTGCTCGCGTACGCCGACCTGATCGGCGAGTACGTCTACAGCGACGTGCTCCGCGTCGTGCTCTCGCGCGCCGCGCGCTCGGCGCGGCGGACGACGCACTTCGACCTGGAGGCTCCGCGCGCGCCGCAGACGACCGAGTACTGGTGCCACAAGCACAAGCGGACGTGCCGCCCCGTCGAGAGCGCCGCCGGCTTCCTGCGCCGCTACACCGCCGACACGCTCGCGCGGATCGAGGCGTTCGCGAACGTCCGCGACCGGTCGTGCGGCGCACGCGTGCTGCGGGGAGACGCGCGCGAGGTCGTCTACGAGGACGTCTTCGACGGCGTGATCACGTCGCCGCCGTACCCCGGCCTGATCGACTACCACGAGCAGCACCGCTACGCCTACGAGCTGCTCGCGCTCGACGACCGCCGCGAGCTCGAGCTCGGCGCGGCGGCGGACGGCACCTCGCGTGCGGCGATCGAGGCCTACGTCGACGGCGTCGCGGCCG
>DASSSR010000020.1:0-58410 GCA_035708345.1 Gaiellaceae bacterium | reverse complement strand
CTTTGCGTCGTTTCTCTAGGCGTTTGCGGACTGATTGAGGACTGAGCGCCGCGTTCTTTGAACGGGAAAGCCCCGCGTTAGCAGGGCTTTCCAGTCGGGGCGCCGAGATTCGAACTCGGGACCTCCAGTCCCCCAGACTGGCGCGCTAACCAGGCTGCGCCACGCCCCGCGACTGACTCGCAGGGTATCAAGGTGCCGTCCCCGGGAACCCGCCTCGCCCGAGGGCGCGGCGCCCGGCGCGCCAGGGGCGGCGCGCGCTCACGGCGCCGTCGGCAGGAAGCGCTCGTCGAGGCCCTCGCCGCGGGAGACCTGCTCCGCCAGCAGCTCGTCGGTCAGCCACTCGACCGGCGCCCGGTCGTCGGTCCACGCAGCGCCGGTCGGGACGATCCTGTGCAAGGCGGGCTCGACGCGCGGGAGCAGGACTCCGAGCGGACGCGCCACGTGCGCGAGGCGCGCGAGCAGCTCGGCACGCGTGCGCCGCCTCTCGAAGCCCAGCACGATGTCGTTGAAACGCAGCGCCGAGACCCGCCAGACGTCGGCGAACGACGTCGCGAGCGTGGTGCCGATCCGCTGCGTCAGCCGCCGGTCGCCCGGCACCGCGGCGACGTTCAGCGCGACGACTCCTCCGGGCGCGAGGTGCTCGCGCACGAGGCGGAAGAACTCCGCGGTCGCGAGCTGAAAGGGGATGTACGGCTGGCGGTAGGCATCGACGATGATCTCGTCGTAGCGTGCGCGGGAGCGTTCGAGGAAGACGCGGCCGTCGGCCGTGATCGGGTGCAATTGCACGATCCGGCCGAGTCCGAGATACCGTCGCGCCGCGGCGGTGACCGGAGGATCGAGCTCGACGCCGTCGATTCGCACCTGCGGGTAGAAGCGTCCGTACGCGCGGGGGATCGTCCCGCCGCCGTCGCCGATCACGAGCAGCCGCCGCACCGGCCGCTCGGAGAGGGGCGGCACGAGCAGGAGCAGGTCCCAGTAGCCGCCGGTGAAGACGGTGTGCGGGTACCAGACGGACTGCGCGGCGATTCCCTCGTTCAGCTCCAGCCTCCGCTCGCCGCCGGGATAGGAGACGATCCGCAGGTACTGGTAGGGCGATTCGCGCTCGTAGAGGACGCCGGCCGTCCGCTTGATCCCGCCGGGCGGAAGTGCGAGCGCCGCGGCGATCGCCGCCGCCACCGGGAAGGCGAGCGGAACGAGCGGCACCGCGGCGAGCGCCACGACGGCGGCGGTCGCGATCAGCGTCCGTTGCGTCCCGAGCAGCGGGATCGCGACGAGCGCGGCCGCGAACGTGCCGGCGATGCTCCCGACCGTCGACAGCGCGTAGAGCCGCCCGGCCGTCCGGCCGGCGGCGTCGACGCGCTCGAGCCCGAGCCGCACGGCGAAGGGCGCAACCGTTCCGAGCAGGGTCACCGGCAGCGCGAAGAGGACGAGCACCGAGAAGAACGAGGCGGCGACGACGGCGACCGAGATCGAGGCGAACCCGCCCAGCGCCGCGTGCAGGAGCGGCTTCGCCGCGAAGGGCGTCACGGCGAGCAGCACCGCCGCCGCGAGCAGCAGCGCGGCGAGCAGCGCGCGCCGCGGGCGCGCGTCGGCGATCCGGCCGCCGAGCCAGTAGCCGAGCGCGAGGAACGCCAGCATCAGCCCGATCACGTTCGCCCAGACGACGTTCGAGCTGCCGAAGTACGGCGCCAGCAGCCGCGACGCCCCCATCTCCGTCGCGAGCGATCCGGCGCCGGCGAGGAAGACGACGACTCCGAGGCCGCTCCCCCGCCGCGGTCGGGCAGGCGGACCTCCGTGAGCGCCTCGCTCGGCTGCCACGGCCGAAGCATGGCGGAGCCGGGGTCGAAAAGAGATCCGCGGACGACTCAGCCGCGTCGCCCGCCGCGCACCCGGCGCACGACCCCGACCGCGCGACCGTTCACGGTCCCCCCGACCAGGTACGGGCCGGCCACGGCTGCGTCGGCGACCGGCGCCGCCTGCCCGACCGCCGTCACCGTCGCGTGGGACGGATCGATCCGGACGATCGAGGTCGAGGAATGCCCCGCGGCCGTCGTGCCGCCGACGACGTAGACGTCGCCGTCGACGGTCACCGCCGAGCCGTGCGCGAGCGGGAGCGGCAGCGCGCCGAGCTTCGTGACCCGGCCGCTGCCCGGGTCGAGCACGTAGACGTCGCGCGTCGGCCCGGCCCGGCCGGTGCCGCCGGCGACGACGAGCTTCCCCCGGGCCGCGGCGACCGCGGGATACCGCAGTCCGACGGGCAGACGCCCGACGACGCGCAGGTGGACGCCGTCGGTCGTCGCGTAGATCTCCGGACGCGGAGTCCGGTTGTCCCAGCCGCCGACGAGGAAGACGGTCCGGCCGACCGTCGCCGCGGCGAGATCCGAGAGCGGCCGCGGGAGCTGCCCGACGACGCTGCCGCGGCGCGTGCCCAGGTCGAACGCCTGGATCGTGGAGACGCCGACGCTCGCACCCCCGCCGAAGACGAAGAGCCGCCGGCCGATGATCGCGCCCGCAGCGTCGTGGAACGGCTGCGGCAGGCTGCCGAGGCGCGTCAGCCGGCCCGACCCCGGCTCGAAGCGGAAGACGCCGCTCGTCGACGCGCCGGCGGCGTCGAGCCCGCCGGCGATCACGACCGACCCGCCGTCGAGCGCCGCCGTCGCGCGCTGCACCGGCGCCGGAAGCTCGTGCGCGAGCGGGACGACGGAGGCGCTCGCCGTGCTGCGTCGCATCGCGGTCGTGCGCGCGGGCGCCGTCAGCAGCTTCCTCAGCACCGGCGACGCTCGGACGGCGGCCGTCGGCAGCAGGTCCATCCCGTCCGGCGTGTTCAGATAGCCGGGCGCGGCTCGCGCCGTGTCGGTGTGCCCGTACTGCCAGACGATCCGATCGGTGTGGATGTCGACGATCACGACGCGGTCGCGATAGTCGTCGTTGATCGCGACCAGTCCGGGCGCGATCCGGAACGCGAGCGACGGGTGGTCGAGCTCGCCGGGGCCCGACGCCGGGCCGTATCGCCAGAGCACCCGCCCCCGCGCCGTCATGATCAGCACGTGCCCCGGATGCGCGTAGTCGGCGAGCAGGATCCGGTTCGGCGCCAGCAGCTGCGGATCCGACGGGTACGACACCGGCGCCTGGACCGACCAGCGGAGACGGCCCGACGCCGAGATGTCGTCGATCCACGAGCCGTTGATCTCGCTGACGAGCGTGCCGCCGTCTGCAAGCGGCGTCGCCCCGTTGATCGCGCCGAGCGCGGTCGGCGGATCGTGCCGACAGTTGCCGGCGCTGCCGTAGCGGCGCACGATCCGGTGCGAGCGGTCGATGAAGAGGACGCGGCAGTTGTAGGCGTCGGCAACGCTCACGAGGCCGTCCGGCAGCAGGTACGCGTCGTCCGGCGTGTTGAGGTATCCGGGCAGGCTCCCGCGCCGGTCGACGTGGCCGTACCGCCATAGCACCCTGCCGCCGGGGAAGGACACGATCTGGATCGTGTGCTGGTCCTCCTGGTTCGAGACGATCCGGTCGTACCTCGGCCCGAAGAACGTGTCGTCGTCGAACCGGAACGGCATCGCCGCCCCCGCCTGCGGCCGCGGGTACGTCCAGAAGACGTGCTTCGCCGAGTCGACGAGCAGCATCCGGTTGTTCCCCCGGTCGGCGATCAGCAGATAGCCGGGGATCGGCGGCGGCGGCGAGAGCGGCGCCGCGCGGCGCACCCGGCGGACGGGCACGGTGGCGTGCGCGGTCGCGCCGGCTCCGGCGGGCGTCCGGTGACGGGTGGCGATCCCGATCCCGGCCACGAGCGCGAGACCGGCGACGACCGCGACGAGCCGACGCCGGGCGCGACCTCTCAGCCGTCGTGACCGCGGAAGATCTCGGCCCAATTGACCCAGGCGTGCGCATAGCGCACGGTGACGAGAGCGAGCACGACACCGGCGACGAGTGCGCCCGCCAGGAGCGTCCGCCGGGCGAACGAGCCGCTCACGGCGGCCGCTCTCGGCCCCGCACGCCAGTCGGCTGCCGCCAGGCTCGGCACGCGCCACACGTACGCGAGCACGTGGATCCCGGTCGCGACCAGCCAGACGACGAAGCTCGCCTTGTGCAGGCCGAGCACGAATCCGCCTCCGGGGCCGACGACCAGCAACGCGACTCCGGTCGCGAGCACCATCAGCGTCGAGGCGACGACGAGCGGCGCCAGCATCCGCAGCGGGAGCAGCGGCGGGCCCTTCGCCCGGTAGTCGGCGTTGCCGGCGTAGAAGCGGAGGAAGCGCCAGCCGGTGCTGGCGAGCTTCAGCGCCACCGGTGGGATCAGGAGCATGCCGATGAACACGTGCGCCGAGAGCAGAGGCCGGATGAAGACGATCGTCACGCCCTCGGCGGCGAGCAGGAGGAACAGGGCGGCGCCTGCCGACGCGGTCAGGCGATCGTTGCCCTCGACGCCGCCGGAGCGGTGCGAGCGCGTGAGGGCGAACGGCTGCCTGGAGCTCTGCAGCATCCTGCCACTCAACCGCGGCTCGATGAAGAGCACGTGAGTGCCGCCGACCCTCATGCTCCCCTCAGGTGACTCCGGCACCGTCGCGGTCACGTTGGAAGAGCGCTGGCAGAGAGCGGCGATCGTCGCGAGGGCCGGACGGCGGCTGCCGCCACGAGGTCGGCGGCGTCGGCGGCTCGTTCTCGGCGGCCTCCTGCTGGCGGTGCTCTCGCCGGTCTTCTACTCGTACGTGTCGACGATGGTGCGACCGTCGAGCCTTCCGCTCGGGGTGCGCAGCGTGGAATGGGTGCGAGACCACCACGGGCACTGGCTCGTGGACGAGGCGGAGCGGATCTACTACGGCTGGCTGAAGGCCCCCGAGCGGGGCGGCCCGCAGCTGCGAGCCCTGCCGTCGCTCGCCCTCCCCGAGATCGCGAGGGTGCGGTCGGTACGGCCGCGCGCCGTCTGGCCGCGGCCGGTTGCGTCGGTGTTCGCGCACAGGCTGCCGGGCGAGGGGATCTGGCGCGGCACGGGGCCGATCGTCGACGGCCGCCCGCCGGTGCTCGTGACGACGGTCCGCACCGAGCTCGCCTATCCGCGTCTCGTCGCCTACGTCGCCTGGTTCGACCACACGCGCACGTCGCTCGCGTGGTACCCGGGCCGCTACGAGCCGCCGGCGGCGTCGCTGCGCGGTCCCGCCTCGGTGCCGTTCGGTCAGCGCTGGCGTCTGCTGGCCACGTTCAACGGCGGGTTCACGCACGTCGACGGCAACAACGGCTCCGCGATCGACGGCCACACCGACGAGCCGCTTCGCGACGGGCTCGCGACGCTCGTCGGCTACCGCGACGGGAGGGTCGACATCGTCAAGTGGGGCGGCGGCCCCACCGCCGGGCCCGCGATCGCCTTCGCCCGCCAGAGCCTGCCGCCGATCGTCTGGAACGGCCGGCTCAACCCCGCCCTGAACGACAGCACCGCCTGGGGCTACACGCTCGGCAACGCAGTCCGCGTCTGGCGCACGGGCGTCGGCATCGACCGCCGCGGCAACGTCGTCTACGTGGCCGCCGACTACCAGACCGTCAGGACGCTCGCCGAGATCCTGCGGCGCGTCGGCGCCGTCCGCGCGATGCAGTTCGACATCAATCCGGAGTGGCCGAGCCTCATCTCCTACCGGCACCGTCGCGGGATCCGGCCGACGAAGATCGTCCCCAACGTGCAGCAGTCCGCCTGGCGCTACCTCGTGCCGGACGACCGGGACTTCGTCGCCGTGTACCGGCGTCTCCCCGGCGAGGTCACGGTCCCGTTGAAGTAGCCTCGACCCGGAGTGCACCGCGTCCTCTGCCTGGTCGCAGCCGCCGCGTCGACCCTCGCCGCTCCCGCCGGCGGCACGGCGCGCCCGCAGCTCGGGGCGGCCCGTGCCGGGCGCCCGGCCGCGCTCGATCTCGTCGACCACTCGCGGCTGATCCGGCTGCCCGGCGGGAAGCGCGTGGCCCGGCCGGTGACGACCGACCTCTGGTACCCGGCCCGCGGAGACGGGCCGTGGCCGCTCGTCGTCTTCGGCCACGGGTTCGGGACGACGCCCGCGACCTACCGCCTGCTGCTGCAGGCGTGGGCGCGCGCGGGCTGCCTGGTCGCAGCGCCCGTGTTCCCGCTCACCAATGCCGACGCGCCGGGCGGACCGACCGAGACGGACCTCGTCAACCAGCCGCGCGACCTGAGCTTCGTCATCTCGCAGCTCCTCGCCGCGAGCGCGGACGCCCACGGTCCGCTCCACGGCCTCGTCGACCCGCGGCGCGTCGCGATCGCCGGACAGTCCGACGGCGCGATGACCGCCTTCGCGTCGGCGTACGAGCGGCGCTGGCAGGACCCGCGCGTCCGGGCGGCGCTGGTCCTCTCCGGCGCCGAGCTCGGAGGCAGCCGCCAACCGCTGGCGGTGCACCAGCCGCCTCTGCTCGCCGTCCAGGGCACGGCCGACCGGATCAACGACCCCGCCAACACCTACCTCCTCTACGCCGCGGTGCACGCACACAAGTTCCTGCTCGTGCTGCACGGGACGGGGCACCTCGCGCCCTACGCGGCGCCGAGCCGCGCGCTCGCCGTCGTCGAGCGGGTCACGATCGCGTTCCTCGACCACTACCTCGCGCACGCGCCGCTCGCGGAGCTGCGGCGGGCGGCGGGCTCCGCGGGGTTCGCCGAGCTCACCGGACGCTGAGCGGCTCAGCCTCTCAGGGCGCGGAGCGCGTTGAGGATGACGCCGACGTCGATCGCCTCCTGCAGGAGCGCTCCCTCGACCGGCGGCAGGTACCCGAGCGCGGCGACGCCCATCGCGGCGAAGGAGAGGCCGAGCCCGACGAGCACGCTCTGCCGCGCGATGTGGAGGGAGCGCCGGCTGATCCCGATCGCGTCGGCCACCCGGTCGATGCGGTCGACGAGCACGACCGCGTCGGCCGTCTCCGACGACACGGTCGCACCGCCGGAGCCCATAGCGATCCCGACGTCGGCGGCTGCGAGGGCCGGCGCGTCGTTGATCCCGTCTCCGACCATGACGACCTTCCGCAGAGCCGGCTCGGCCCGGACCGCGCGCACGACCTCGACCTTCTGCTCCGGCGTCTGGTCCGCGTAGACGCGGTCGACGCCGAGCTGCTCGCCGACCTCGGCGACGGCAGGCTCCCGGTCGCCCGAGACGAGCGCGACGTGCTCGATGCCGACGTCCCGGAGCTTCGAGACCAGGGCGGCCGAGTCGGTGCGGATGCGCTCGCCGACGAGGACGACGCCGGCGACGCGATCGTCGACGGCCACGAGGATCTTCCCCTCGCCGTCGAGGTTCGGCGGCAGGCGCGGCTCGATGCCGTGGTCGCGAAGCCAGCGGGCGCTGCCGACGAGGACGTCGTGCCCGTCGACCGTGCCCCGGACGCCGTGGCCGAAGCTCTCCTCCACCTGCTCCGGGATCGCGAGGCTGAGCCTGCGCTTCTCGGCGCCGGCGACGAGCGCCTTCGCGAGCGGGTGGGCCGACAGTCGATCCAGCGACGCCGCGAGGCGGAGCGTGTGCTCCGGCGAGACACCGTCGGTGGCGACGACCTCGTCGAGCTCGGGACGGCCGAGCGTGACGGTGCCGGTCTTGTCGAGCAGGACCGACCTCGCCGCCGCGAGCTGCTCGATCGTTCCCGCCCCCTTGACGACGACTCCGGCGTGCGCGGCCCGCGAGAGGCCCGACATGAAGGCGATCGGCGCCGCGAGGATGAGCGGGCAGGGCGTCGCGACGACGAACACCGCGAGCGCTCTCACCGGGTCTCCCGAGATCGCCCACGCCGCTGCGGCGACAACGAGCGTGACCGGCAGCAGGATCATGGCGTAGCGGTCGGCCATCCGGACGAACGGCGCCCGTTCCGTCTGTGCGTGCCTGACGAGCCGGACGAGGCCGGCGTACGCGCTCTCGGACGCCGGCCGCAGCGCGCGCAGCTCGAACGCGGAGCCCGCCGCGACCGTGCCGCTGCGGACGCTGCCGCCGACGTGAACCGTCACGGGCAGCGGCTCCCCGGTCAGCGCCGACTCGTCGACGATCGCCTCGTCGCCGACCACCATCCCGTCGACCGGCACGACCTCGCCGGCGCGCACGAGCACGATCTCCTCGACCGACACGTCGTCGACCGGGACCTCCACGAGGTCGCCTCCCCGCCGGACGAGCGCCCGACGAGGCGCCCGCTCGACCAGTGCGGTCAGGTCTCTGCGCGCCCGCCGGCCGGCGGCCTCCTCGAGCGCATTGCCGCCCGCGAGCATGAGTGCGACCACGGCGCCCGGCAGGTACTCGCCGAGCGCGAGAGCGCCCGCCATCGAGACGAGCGCGATCGCGTCGACGCCGACGTCCCCGCCGAGCAGCGAGCGGAGCACCGACCACGTCAGCGGCACGAGCAGCATCGCCGTCGTCCCGGCCCACACCCAGTCGGCCGGGCCGTGCAGCCCGACTCCGCGGAGCGAGAGGCCGGCGACGACGCCGATCAGCGCCGCCACGCCGACCAGGCGGGCCGAGTGCTCCCGGACGGCGCTCACGCGACCCTCGCCGCTCGCCATGCCTGCATCGTCCGCCGCGGGCGACCCCGCCCGCCTCGGAAGTAATCCGCAGACCGGGCGCGGCTTTCCGACGAGCCCGACCCGCTCAGCTCCGTCTCACGTTCCGGCGCTACCGTCGGCAGACGAGCCGTGGACGACGTGACCCTCGATCAGGAGCTGCTGCGCGTGATCCGGCGGGCCCCGGACCGGAGCCTCGGCGAGCTCGCCGACGCCGCCGGGCTGCCGCGCACGAACTTCGGCCGCCCGCTCGGGAACCGCATGCGCACACGCGTCGAGCGGCTGCTCGCCGACGGGCTCGTCGAGGAGCACGGGGGCCGCTACCGCCTCTCCGACCGCGGCCGCCGCGTGCTCGCCGAGCAGGCGCTCGGCGACTGGCCGCGCTGACGCCGGCTTACTCTCCCGCGACGTCGCGGCGCAGGAAGACGAGGTACGCCGCGAGCGCGGGGATGCCGACGTACAGCGCGCAGAGCCACAGCGCGCGGACCACCGGCGACCAGTCGACGGGCGTGCGCAGGAAGCCGTGCCACGCCTCGAACTGGGTCCCGAGCAGGTACGGCCGGATGCTCTCGGTCCCCGGCAGCACGCCGAGCAGCTGCATCAGCAGCGCCCACATCAACGCCCCGACCACGGATGCGGCGCTGTTGCGCGTGATCGTGGAGAGCAGCACGCCGAACGCGGCGATCCCCGCGAGCGGCAGCGTGTAGACGAGCAGGCTCAACGCGAGCAGGCCGAGGCCGTGCGCCGGCGCGACCTTCGTCCCCGAGAGCGAGGTCAGCGGGTGGAAGCCCCACGCGAGGCTGCCCGCGACGAGCCCGGTCACGCCGAGCGCGAAGACGGCGGCGAGCGTGTACGTCGCCGTCGCGAGCGCCTTGCCCGCGAACACCTCGCCGCGCTCGCGCGACCGCGTCAGGATCGTCTTCAGCGTCCCGTTGTGCGACTCCGACGCGACGATGTCGCCGGCGACGAGCGCGGTGATCAGCGGCAGTCCCCAGATCGACATGAAGAAGAGGACGACGAACGGCACCGCGAGCCCGGTGTCGCGGATGTAGCGGCCGAGCGGCACGTCGTTCGGCCCGCCGCTCTGCAGCAGCAGCACGACGACGAACACGACGGGCACGATCGCCGCCACGCCGAGCCCCAGGTACGTCCGCTTCTGCGCCGCGAGCTTCACGAGCTCCCAGCGGTACACGCGCAGCGCGCCCGTCATACGGCGACCTCCGCCGCGCGGTCGTGGTCGGACGACTCGCCGTCGGTCATGCCGAGGAAGAGCTCCTCGAGGCTCGCCCGCTCGGGCACGAGCGCGGTGACGCCGATCCCCGCCCGGCCGAGCGCGACGCTGAGCGCCGCGGCGGCCGGCTCGTCGGCGCTGAAGCGCAGCTCCCCGTCGGCGAGGCGGACGTCGGCGACGCCGCTCTGCGCGAGCAGCACGACGCGCGCCCGTGCCGGGTCGACCGCCCGCAGCCGGTAGCCGGTCGCGGCGGTGGCGAGCAGGTCGCGTAGCGGGCCCTGGTAGACGATCCGGCCGCGGCGGATGATCGCGACGCGGTTGCACAGCTCCTCCACCTCGTAGAGGAGGTGGCTGGAGAGCATGATCGTGATCCCCTCGCCGGCGAGCCGGCGCACGAGCTCGCGCATGTCGCGCATCCCGGCCGGGTCGAGGCCCGTCGTCGGCTCGTCGAGCAGGAGCAGCCGCGGCTGCCGCAGGAGCGACGCGGCGATGCCGAGCCGCTGCCGCATCCCGTGCGAGTAGCCGCCGACGCGGTCCTTCGCGCGATCGCGCAGCTCGACGAGCTCGAGCACCTCCTCGATCCGTGCGCCGGAGGCCGGCTCGTCGTAGTCGGCGAGCAGCCGCAGGTTGCGCCGTCCCGACAGGTACGGGTAGAAGCGCGGTCCCTCGACGAAGCCGGCGACGCCCTCGAGCGCCTTCGCGCCGTGCACGAGCGGGTCGCGTCCGAACAGCCGCGCCGTTCCCGCCGTCGGCCGGATCAGTCCGAGCAGCATGCGCAGGGACGTGGTCTTGCCGGCGCCGTTGGGGCCGAGGTAGCCGAAGACGTCGCCGTGCTCGACGGTCAGGTCGACGTGGTCGACGGCGACGATCTCGCCGTACCGCTTGACGAGGCCGCGTACCTCGACCGGCGGCGCCGGCGTCATCGCACGGCGCGCGCGGCGGCCTCGGCCGCCGCCGGCGGCAGCGAGCCTGCGAGCACGTACGCCGTGCCGCCGGACTGCCACTCGAGCGCGGTGCCGAGCGGGGTCGCGAGCTCGTGCGCCGTCAGGCCGTCGAGCGCGACGGTCGGCAGGCTCGAGAGCGGGCCGGCCGCACCGCCCGCGGCGGCGTCGGCCTTGCGCTCCACGAGCACGAGGCCGCCGAGGCCCTGCCCGTAGAAGGCGAGCACGGTGCCGCCGCCGACCAGGCGGACGTCCTTGCGCGGCAGCCCGACGAGGCTGTCCGGGGCGACGACCGGGAAGCCCGCGGCGGCGCGGACGGCGTCGATCCCGGTCACGGCCGGCGTCGACGGGCCGCTGGGAGCCGTCGGCGCGGAGCCGAGGTCGACGACCTTCGCCCCCGCCGGCGGCGCCACGTCCACGTCGGACGGAGCCACGGCGCCGTAGCTGATGTCGGTGACGGCGAGCTCGAGCACCGGCGTGCTGCTGCCCTGGGCGTAGATGCCGATCCGCAGCGGCGTCCCGTGGACGGCGTCCCACGCGAGCCGGAGCGAGCCGAGCAGCCCGCCGTCGTGCTTCGGCGAGACCGAGACGCTGTAGGCGGGCTGCCCCGCGACGTCGGTCGGGCGCGCGCCCGAGATCGCCCAGCTGTCGCCGAGCTTGCGGAGGAAGGCGTCGATCTGCGCGAGCGCGGGCGGCGCCTGCGTCGTGCCGCCCTTGCCGGCGTCGTGCTGCGGCAGCTGCGCGCGGTAGACGGTGTTCGAGGAGGCGTCGTAGACCGACAGCTCCGTCCCGTTCCAGACCACCTGCACGTCGCCGGCGTCCGACTGCAGCTCGAGCCGACCGCGGCCGTCGGCGGTCGCCCACAGCCGCCCGGACGCGCCGGACATCAGCGCCGAGCCGACCTGGCCGAGGATGCTGCCGGAGGGGAAGAGCGAGTTCGTGAAGCGGATGCGCGCCGTGATCCCCTGCACCGGCTGGGCCGCGAGCGCGTCGTGCAGCGCCTGGGCGAGCGGCTTCGGCTGCGGCTTGGCGGCGCCGCGCGACGCGGCGACCGCGATCGCGGCTCCGCCGGCCGCGACGACGACGGCCGCCGCCGCGAGGAGGAGCAGGCCGCGGGTGGAGAGGCGACGCAGGAAGCTCATGACAGGGTCGTTGTACCGTCCGACTCTGACACGGCTCTGAGAGCCGGCAGCTCGATCGTGAAGCGGCTCCCCTCCGCGTAGGCGCGGCCGCCGTGGCGCTCGGCCGTCGCCCTGACGATCGCGAGCCCGAGGCCGGAGCCGCGGCCGTCGCTGCGGGCCCGCCAGAAGCGCTGGAACGCGAGCCGCGCCTCCTCCGGCCGCAGCCCCTCCCCCTCGTCGGCGACGCTCAGCCGCGCCGTGCCGTCTTTCGCCTCCGCGCGCACGGTGACCGTGCCGCGCCCGTGGCGGCGCGCGTTCTCGACGAGGTTCGCGAGCGCCCGCTCCAGCGCCGCCCGGTCGCCGCGGACGACGACCGGCTCGGGCGCGACGACGTGCGCGTCCGCGACCCCGCCGGCGAGCTCGTCGAGGCGGACGAGCTCGGCGGCGGCGGAGGCGCCCTCCTCGCGCGAGAGCGCGAGCAGGTCGTCGGCGAGGCGCGCGAGGCGGCGCGTGTCCCGCTCGAGCTCGGCGACGAGCTCGTCGCTCGCCCCGTGGCGGGCGAGGTACTCGACGTTCCCGAGCACCGCCGTCAGCGGCGTGCGGAGCTCGTGCGAGGCGTCGGCGAGGAAGCGGCGCTCGGCGTCGCGCGCGCGCTCGAGCGCGGCGAGCATCCCGTTCAGCGTCGCCGCGAGCCGGCCGACCTCGTCGCCCGTCTCCGGCTGCGGCAGCCGGCGGCGCGCGTCGCCCGTCCGCTCGATCCCGGCGGCGGCGTCGGTCAGCTGCACGAGCGGCGAGAGCGCACGCCGGATCAGCGGCGCCAGCACGAGCGCCGCCGCGGCGGCGGCGACGAGCGCGGCGGCGACGACGAACAGCTGCACGCTGCCGAGCGTCTCCGCGAGGTCGTGCGTGGACGCCGCGACGGCGACGGCGCCGCCGGCGGCTGCGCCGCCCGCGTCGGCGAGCGGCGCCACGTAGACGCGCAGCCGGTCGGAGCCGAGCCGGGCCTCGAGGTAGCGTCCCCGCCCCGTCGCCGTCACCGCGCGCGCCGCCGCCTGCACCGGCAGCACCCGGCCGCCGAGCGCGGACGAGCGGGCGACGATGCGCCCGCGGCGGTCGAGCACCTCGACGTTCAGCTGCTGCCCGCCGGCCGGCGAGTCGAGCGCGCCGGGCGTGACGAGCAGTGCCGGCGCGGTCGCGCTCAGCTGGGCGATGCCGACGGCGCGCGCCCGCAGCGAGCGGTCGAGCGACCGGTGCAGGTGGCGGCCGACGAGCACGTCCACGCCGGCGCCGACGATCACGAGCGCGACCACGACCGCGAGCGAGCCGGCGAGGATCGTGCGAAAGCCGATCGAGCGCCGGCTCATGCCCGCTCCCGACGCCGGCAGAGCCGGCGGCTCCGCTCCCTGCTGGAGCCGACGCTCATGTCTCGAGCACGAAGCCGACGCCGCGCACGGTCCGGATCAGGGCCGGCTCGCCGAGCTTGCGGCGGAGGTAGGAGACGTAGCGGTCGACGGCGTTCGGGGTCGCCGCGAACTCGCCGCCCCAGACGCGCTCGAGCGCGAGCTCCCGGCTGACGACCCGGCGCGGGTTGCGCAGCAGCAGCTCGAGCAGGTCGGCCTCGCGCGGCTGCAGGTCGAGCTCGCGCCCGCCGCGGCGCGCCGCGCGCGCCTGGACGTCGAAGACGACGTCGGCGAAGGCGAGCACCTCCGCCGGCTCCCGGCCCCGGCGCAGCAGCGCGCGCGCCCGTGCGAGCAGCTCGTCGGCCGCGAACGGCTTGACGAGGTAGTCGTCGGCGCCGGCGTCGAGGCCGGCGACGCGGTCGCGCACCGAGTCGCGGGCCGTCAGGAGCAGGATCGGCAGCGCGAGCCCTCGCTCGCGCACCCGCCGGCAGACGGCGAGCCCGTCGACGCCGGGCATGGCGACGTCGAGCACGAGCAGGTCCGGCACCGAGCGCTCGACCGCGGCGAGCGCCTGCCCCCCGTCCGCCGCCGTCTCGACGCGGTATCCCTCGGCGGCGAGCGTCCGCTCGAGCATGCGCCGGATCGGCGGATCGTCGTCGACGACGAGCACCCCGACCATCGCCACAGGGTAGGGCGCCGGGGCTACGACTCGGAGAAGCGCCGGAAGAGCCGGTCGACGAGATCCGGCATCTGCTCGAGCCGGTCGGTGATCACGCGGATCCGGTACTCGCGGAAGTGCTCGGGCTCGACGCCGAGCGACTCGGCGAGCGTGCGGACGACGTCGTTCGACGGCACCGGCCGGTTCCCGTGCACGAGGTGGTTGAGGTAGCCGGCGGAGAGTCCCGTGCGCGCCGCGAGCTCGCGGTAGGTGACGCCGGCCTCGCGCATCAGCGTCTCGATCGTCGGGCCGAAGCCCTCCTCGCTGTACCGGCGCCTCCGGGCCATCCCTAGGCGTCCTTGCCCAGGTCGGCAACGGCTAACCGCCGCTCCTCCCCGGTCGCCCGGTCGCGGACGTCGACCATCCCGTCCTCGAGGCTCTTCTTCCCCGCCGTGATCCGGAGCGGGCAGCCGATCAGGTCGGCGTCGGCGAACTTCTCCCCCGGCCGCTGGTCGCGGTCATCGAGCAGGACGTCGTAGCCGGCCGCCGAGAGTGCCTGCGCCGCCTGCTCGCCGATCTCCTCCGCCCCCTTCAGCACGACGACGTGGGCGTCGTACGGGGCGATCGCGCGCGGCCAGACGATGCCGTCGTCGTCGTGGGACTGCTCGACGACGGCGGCGAGCACGCGGCCCGGACCGATGCCGTAGCTGCCGCCGAGGAGCGGCTTCTCGACTCCGTCCTCGTCGAGGAAGGTCGCGTCGAGGCCGGCGCTGTACTTGTCGGCGAAGTAGAAGATGTGCCCGACCTCGATCGTCGTCTGGAACGTGAGCGCGCCGGCGCATTCGGGGCAGCGGTCGCCCTCCACCGGCTCGCGCAGGTCGGCGAAGCGCGGCTCGTAGTCGCGGCCGGCCTCGACGCCGCGCAGGTGGAAGCCGTCCCTGTTGGCGCCGGCGACGAACTGGCCCTCGCGCAGCGTCGGGTCGGCGACCACCTCGCCGGCGAAGCCGACCGGCCCGAGCGAGCCGCCGGAGGCGCCGAAGGCGGCGCGGATCTCCTCGTCCGTCGACGGCCGCGAGGCGACCTTCAGGGCGGAGAGCAGCTTGGGCTCCGACAGCCGGTCGTCGCCGCGGATCAGCGCCAGCACGACGCGTCCGTCCTCCGTCGTCACCGGCATCGCCTTCGACGTCGCCGCGAGATCGACGTCGAGGAACGCGGCGAGCGCCTCGCAGGTCGTCACGCCCGGGGTCTCGACCTCCTCCGGCCCGTCGAGCGGCGGCGGGAAGTCGGGCGGGCGCGGCACGCCCCGCGCGACCTCGGCGTCGGCGGCGTAGTCGCCGTTCTCGCAGCGGACGAGCGTGTTCTCGCCCGACCCCGAGGGGGCGAGGAAGTCGTACGTCAGCTCGCCGCCCATGATCCCGCTCTCCGCCTTCACCTCGTGCGCCTCGACGCCGCAGCGCTCGAAGATGCGGTGGTAGGCGACGCGGTTCTTCTCGAACGACGCGTGCGCGCTCGCCTCGTCGCGGTCGAACGAGTAGGCGTCCTTCATGATGAACTCGCGGACGCGGAGCAGCCCGCCGCGCGGGCGCGGCTCGTCGCGCTCCTTCGTCTGGAAGTGGTACCAGAGCTGCGGCAGCTCCTTGTACGAGCGGATCTCGCGCGCGTGGAACGTGAACGTCTCCTCGTGCGTCACCGGCAGGATGAAGTGCCGGCCCGCGCGGTCGTGCACGTGGAAGATCTCGGCGATCTTCGCGCGGCCGGTCGCCTCCCACAGCTCGACCGGCGTCAGCACCGGCGCGAGCATCTCCTGCGCGCCGATCGCGTCCATCTCCTCGCGGACGATCTGCTCCACCCTCCGGTGGACACGCCAGCCGAGCGGCAGGTACGTCCAGAGCCCGGCGCCGAGCTGCCGGATGAAGCCGGCGCGGACGAGCAGCTTGTGGCTGACGGCCTCCGCGTCGGCGGGGTCGTCGCGCAGGGTCGGCAGGAAGAGCTGTGAGGCCCGGGCGATCATCCGTTGTCCGCCTAGGCTACTCGAGGGGGATGGCCGACATCTCGGCCATCGCGAGCGCGGCCGGCTTGGCCATCTTCAGCCGCTTCGGCCGGTGCATCCCCTCGGCGATCCACTTGTCGATCTCGAAGAAGAGCTCGTCGATCAGGATGTCGGAGCTCACCTTCTTCAACACGCGGCCGTGCGCGTAGATGAAGCCGACGTCGCGGCCGCCGGCGATGCCGAAGTCGGCGTCGCCGCTCTCCCCCGGGCCGTTGACGGCGCAGCCGAGCACCGCGACCTCGAAGTGCTGGGGGTAGTCCTGCAGGCGCCGCTCGACCTCCTCGGCGAGGGTGTGCACGCCGACGTTGTCGCGGCCGCAGGAGGGGCAGGCGATCATCACGGGCCCGCGCTCGCGCAGGCCGAGCGCCTTCAGGATCTCGTACGCCGTCTTCGGCTCCTCGACCGGGTCGGCGGAGAGCGAGACGCGGATCGTGTCGCCGATCCCCTCGGCGAGCAGCGTGCCGATCCCGACGGCGCTCTTGATCGAGCCGCTGAAGACGGTGCCCGCCTCGGTGACGCCGAGATGGAGCGGGTACGGCACCTTCTCGGAGAGCATCCGGTAGGCGCGGATCATCGTCGGCACGTGGCTCGACTTGACGCTGATCTTGAAGTCGTAGTAGTCGAGCGACTCGAGCAGCCGCACCTCCTCGAGCGCGGCCTCGACGAGCGCCTCCGCCTGGTCGCGGTGGGCGACGTCCTCGAGGTGCTTCGGCAGCGAGCCGGAGTTGGCGCCGATCCGCATCGGGATCTGCTTCGCCTTGGCGGCGCGCACGACCTCGGCGACCTTGTCGGGCCCGCCGATGTTGCCCGGGTTGATGCGGACGGCGGCGACGCCCTGGTCGATCGCCTTCAGCGCGAGGCTCGCGTTGAAGTGGATGTCGGCGATGATCGGGACGGGCGAGAAGCGGACGATCTTCCCCAGCGCCTCGGCGTCCTCCGTCTTCGGGACGGCGACGCGGACGATCTCGCAGCCGGCGCTCGCGAGCGCCGCGATCTGGGCGGTCGTGGCCGGGACGTCGTGCGTCTTCGTGGTCGTCATCGACTGCACGACGACGGGCGCCCCGCCGCCGACCTTGACGTCGCCGACCGTGATCTGGCGTTCGCTTGCCATCGCAAGCAGTCTAGCCCGGCCTCCCGCCGCCGCCCGTGGCTCAGCGGACGTTGAGATGCAACGGCTTCGTCACGGCTTCTCGAAAAGGGGATACTCCCCGTTTCTTCTGTGTGCCGTCTTCGTCACGGCTTCGTAAATCTCTACCGCGGCCCGCCGGAGAGGTCGTTCTGGAGCGCGATGAAGGCGACGAAGAGGACGAGCGCGATGCCGACGATCGAGATGCGCTCGTACACCTCGCGCGCGAGCGCGCGGCGCCGCACGGCCTCGACGATCGAGACGGCGATGTGGCCGCCGTCGAGCGGCAGCAGCGGCAGCAGGTTCAGGAGCGCCAGCGACATGCTGACGAGCCCGAGGATCTGCAGGTAGTACGGCAGCCCGACCTGCAGGGCCGCCGCCGACTCGCGCACGATCCCGACCGTCCCGGTCAGCTGCTTCCGCTCGCGCGAGTGGAACATGCCGCCGATCGCCGCCCCGGTGCCGGTCGTGATCCGCCAGCAGAGCGAGCCGGCCCGGCCGAGCGAGTCGCCGACGCCGTAGGAGCGCAGCACCTGCGCGGGCACGAAGCCCCATACCCAGCGGCCGCCCGACTCGATCGTGCGGCGCGGCCCCAGCACGACCCGCTGCCCGCCGCGGTCGACCGTCAGGGTGATCGCCTTGCCGTGGCTGCCGCGGATCCGGCGCGAGATCGCGTCGAACGTCTTCGTGTGGACGCCGTCGACGGCGAGGATACGGTCGCCGGGCTGCAGCCCGGCCGCGTGCGCCGGCGTGTTCGACTCGACCGCCCCGACCGACGTCCCCGGCTCGTTCGTCGGCGCGCCCGTCGCGAACACCGCGAAGAAGACGACGAACGCGACGACGACGTTGGCGAACGGCCCCGCCGCGATCACGACGAGCCGCTTCCACGTCGGCTGCCGCCAGTACGCGTCGTCCCCGGTCGCCTCGTCGACCTCGCGCAGCGCGCGCTCGGCCGAGCGCTGCGCGCCCGGCGAGAGCTTCGAGACCTCGACCAGCTCGCGCAGCGCCGGCAGCTCCGCGCGCACGTCGTCGTAGCGCTCCGCGTCGAGCTCGCGCCGGATCCGCTGCACGACCGGAGCGAGCCCCGACTCCTCGTGCAGCGCCGGCCGGATCCACACCTCGAAGTCGCGCGCCGCCGGGCGGTGCATGCCCGGGATGCGCACGTAGCCGCCGAGCGGGATCGCGCCGATCCCGTACTCGACGCCGTTCCGCCGAACCTTCGCCAGCGCCGGCGGGAAGCCGACGTAGAACTTCCGCGGCTTGATCCCGACCGCGCGCGCCGCCGCGAAGTGGCCCAGCTCGTGCAGGAAGATCAGCAGCAGCAGGCCGATGACGACGACGAGGTACGTCATGCCACCTTCAGTCCTTCCTCGGCGAGCCGCCGCGCAACCCCGTCCGCCTCGACGAGATCGTCGAGATCCCGCGCCGGGGCGCCGTCGACGCGCGCGAGCACGTCGGCCACGACCTCGGCGATCGCGAGGAACGGCAGCCGCTCCGCGAGGAACGCGGCGACCGCGACCTCGTTCGCTGCGTTGTACGCGCACGGGAACGTGCCGCCCCGCTCGCCCGCCTCGCGCGCGAGCGCCAGCATCGGGAACGTCTCCGGGTCGGGCGCCTGGAACTCGAGCGTCAGGCTCGTCAGATCGAGCGGCGGCAGCGGAGTCGCGGCCCGCTCGGGGTACGTCAGCGCGTAGGAGATCGGCACGCGCATGTCCGGGTAGCCCAGGTGTGCGAGCGCGGCGCCGTCGCGGAAGCGGACGAGCGAGTGCACGATCGACGTCGGCTGGAGCACGACCTCGATCCGCTCGTACGGGAGCTCGAAGAGGAAGTGCGCCTCGATCAGCTCGAGCCCCTTGTTCGCGAGCGTCGCCGAGTCGATCGTGATCTTCGGCCCCATCCGCCACGTCGGGTGCGCGAGCGCCTGCTCCGGCGTCACGTCGGCGAGCTCGTCGCGCGTGCGGCCGCGGAACGGGCCGCCCGACCCGGTGAGCACGAGCGCGTCGACCCCCGACTGCCCCTCCAGGCACTGGAAGAGCGCCGAGTGCTCGCTGTCGACCGGCAGGATCCGGCCGCCGCGCGCCCGGGCGAGCTCGCCGCCGGCGACGAGCGACTCCTTGTTCGCGAGCGCGAGGTCGACGCCGTTCTCGAGCGCCCAGAGAGTCGCGTGGATGCCGGCGAAGCCGACGACGGCGTTGAGGACGACGTCCGGCCGCGCCCGCTCGAGCAGCTCGACGAGATCGCCGCCGACCTGCTTCAGCGGCGCGTCGACGTCGTCGAGCGGCGTCCGCGCGGATGCGGCCGCGCAGAGCTCCAGCTCCGGATGCTCCTCGACGATCTCGATCGCCTGCCGGCCGATCGAGCCTGTGGCGCCCAGGAGGGCGACCCGCTTCATGCCCTCAGTGTAGGTCCCGCAGCTCGTCCAGCAGCGCCTCGATCTCGGCCCGGGTCGAGATCGAGGGATGGTGGCCCTCGACGTACCGCTCGGCGTCGAACGAGAGCACGGCCGCCTCCAGCTCGGGCGTCGGCGGGTCGCAGAGGCAGTCGCCGAGCACGAGCACCCGGTCCTCGACGACGTGCACGACGGCGGAGTCCGCCGCGTGCGGGCCGCCGACGTGCCGGACGTGGACGGTGACGCCGCCGAGGTCGAATTCGAGCGCATCGTCGAAGACGACGTCCGCCGGCGCGATCTCGACCGTCCGCGGCCCGGGCAGCTCGATCCGGATGTCGTCGTTCACGTTCGCGTCGTCGTTCCAGTCGAGCTCCGCCATCGCGGCGAGGTTGGCGACGGTCAGCCGGTGCGCGACCACGAGCGCGCCCAGCTCGACGCCGCCGAAGACGTGGTCCCAGTGCGAGTGCGTGTAGACGACGGCAGCCGGGCGCTCGGGCAGGCCCTCGAGGAAGAGCCGCGCGTGCGCCCGCGACGCGCCGGCGTCGACCGCGAGCGTCCAGCGCCCGCCGACGACGGCGCAGAGCGACGGCCGGTCCGGCGGCCCCGGCGCGAGCCACCAGACGTGCTCGGAGATGCGTTCCATGTAGGTTCCATCTTCGTGGAGCGGCCGGTGATCGAGAAGCCCGAGGGCGACATCCCGTTCGAGCTCGGGATCGACGACCTCGTCGAGGGCGGCGGCGCCGAGGCGACGCCCGGCTCGAAGGTGACCGTGCACTACGTCGGCGTCGCCTTCCGCTCGGGCGAGGAGTTCGACGCCTCGTGGAACCGCGGAGAGCCGTTCCAGTTCAAGCTCGGCAAGGGCCAGGTGATCCCGGGCTGGGACCAGGGCGTCGCCGGGATGAAGGTCGGCGGGCGGCGCAGGCTGACCATCCCGAGCGCGATGGCCTACGGCGCCCGCGGCGCGGGCGGCGTCATCGAGCCGCACGAGCCGCTCGTCTTCGTCGTCGACCTGCTCGCGGTCGACTAGTGGACGAGCTCCGCCCCGGCGTCCGGCACTGGCAGACGCGCCACCCGGAGTGGGACGAGGAGCAATGGTGGCCGCCGGAGGTCTCCTCGTACGCGATCGAGCTCGGCGACGAGCTGCTGCTCTTCGACCCGCTCGGCGTGCCGGGCGAGCTGCGCGCGCGGGCGACGGCGGTCGTCCTGACCGCGCCCTACCACGAGCGCGATGCGCGCACGCTCGGCCTGCCGATCCACACGCCGCCGGCGGATACGTGGCAGGACTGGGTCGAGAAGTTCGGCATCGACCCCGAGAAGGTGCGGGGGATGGAGAGCGAGGACCTCGCCTGGCTGCGCGCCGGCGAAGGCGAGGGCCACTTCCACGGTCCCGGCGACTGGCCGTTCGGCATCCGTGCGTACGCCGGCCGCGAGGACAACGACCTGATCCTGTGGGTGCCGGAAGCCTGTGCACTCGTCTGCGGCGACACGCTCGCCGACTTCGGCGAGGGGCTCGACGTGCAGCTCGGCGGCCGCAGGCACGTGACGCGCGAGCAGGTCGTCGCGGGGCTGCAGCCGCTGCTCGAGCTGCCCGTCGAGCTCGTGCTGCCCTCGCACGGGGCGCCGACGGACAGGGCAGCGCTCGAGCGCGTCCTTCAGGCGTAGCCGAAGGCGCGCACGAGGTAGTAGGCGGCCGGCGCCGCGAAGAGCAGCGCGTCGACGCGGTCGAGGATGCCGCCGTGGCCGCCGAGCAGCCGGCCGGTGTCCTTCACCTGCATGTCGCGCTTGAGCATCGACTCGAACAGGTCGCCGATCACCGCGGCGAGCACGACGACGATCCCGAGCACGACCGCCTGCCAGATCACGAGGTAGTGGCCGCGGTCGCCGTACAGCGCGACGAAGGCGACGAAGACCCCGAAGACCGCGCCGACGAGGAAGCCCTCCCAGGTCTTCCCCGGCGACAGCGTCGGCGCGAGCTTGTGCCGGCCGAACAGCCGCCCGCCGAAGTACGCGAACGTGTCGGCCGCGAAGACGACGAGCAGGACGGTGAACGAGATCAGCCGCGGCTCGTCGTGCAGCCGCCGCAGCAGCACGATGTGGCCGAGCCCGAAGCCGACCCACGCCGCGCAGAGCACGGTCGCGCCGACCGACGCCGTCGCGGGCGGACGCGTCTTCGCGACGACCGAGAGCGCGAAGGCGAGCACGAAGGCCGACAGCACGCCGCCGAGCAGCCAGAGCACGCCGCCCGACTTCGCACCGACGAGACCGAGCAGCACGCCGACGTACGCGGCGGGCGCGAGCGGCGCGAGCGGGCGCGCCATCGTCACGAACTCGTGCACGGCGATCGCGCCGCCGAGCGCGGCGAGCGCCCAGAGCCACCAGCCGCCCGCCCACACCGCGCCCAGCACGACCGGCAGGCCGACGACCGCGACCAGGACGCGGTTGATCAGGTTGCTCATCCCCGCTCGCGGCGCCGGCACCGCCGACGCGTCGGCGAGCCTCCGCCGGTTGTGAGCTCCGTCGAGCATGCGCTCATCTGCCGCCGAATCTACGGCGGCGGCTCGCGTAGTCCTGGATCGCGGCGCGGAACTCGTCCGGGCCGAAGTCGGGCCACAACGTGTCGGTGAAGACGTACTCCGAGTACGCCGACTGCCAGAGCAGGAAGTTCGACAGGCGCAGCTCGCCCGAGGTGCGGATGACGAGGTCGGGGTCGGGCATGTCGGGCGCGTACAGGACGCGCGCGAACGACTCCTCGTCGTACGGGCCGCCGCGCTCCGCGAGCCGGCGCGCGGCCTCGACGATCTCGGCTCGGCCGCCGTAGTCGAACGCGATCCAGAGGTGCAGCCGCCGCTCGTGCTCGGTCGCGGCCTCGAGCTCTGCCATCTTCTGCTGCAGCCACTCGGGCGCCCGGTCGCGCCGACCGACGAAGCGCGTGTGCACACCCTCGCGGGCGAGGTCGTGCAGCTCGCGGTCGATCGTCTCGCCGAAGATCTCCATCAGCGCGGCGACCTCGTCCGCCGAGCGCGTCCAGTTCTCCGTCGAGAACGCGTACACCGCGAGCGAGCCGACGCCGACGTCGATCGCGGTCTCGACGATCGGCCGCAGCGCGCGCGAGCCCGCGCGGTGGCCCCCGGCGACGTCGACGCCGTTCGCCTCCGCCCAGCGGCCGTTGCCGTCCATGACGATCGCGACCGCGCGCGGGATGTCGACCGATAGAGCGGACGCGCTCAGACTTCCATGACCTCCGCTTCCTTGTGCTTGAGCAGCTCGTCGATCTGCTTCGTGTGCTCGTCGGTGAGCTTCTGCACGCGCTCCTCGGCGCGGTGCTCCTCGTCGGCCCCGACGTCGCCGTTGTCGACGAGCTCCTTCAGCCGCCGCATCGCGTCGCGCCGGATCTCGCGCACGGCGACGCGGTGCTCCTCGGCCAGGTTGCGGACGACCTTGACGAGCTCCTTGCGCCGCTCCTCCGTCAGCTGCGGGATCGGCAGGCGGATGAGCTTGCCGTCGTTCGAGGGCGTCAGCCCGAGGTCGGACTCCTGGATCGACTTCTCGATCGCCCGGATCGAGCTCGGGTCGAACGGCTGGATCGTCAGCATCCGCGCCTCGGGGACGCCGATCGTCGCCAGCTGCTTCAGCGGCGTCGACGTCCCGTAGTAGTCGACCTCGATCCGGTCGAGCAGCGCCGCCGACGCGCGGCCCGTCCGCACCGTGCCGAACTCGGAGCGCGAGTGCTCCACCGACTTCCCCATGCGCGTCTGCGCGTCGTTGATCAGCTCGTCGACCGTTGCCATGTCGATGCCCTCCTACGGTGTCTCGATGACCGTGCCGACCCGCTCGCCCGAGACGACGCGGGCGATGTTGCCCTCGGCGAGCTCGAACACGTGGATGGTCAGCTTGTTGTCCATGCAGAGCGAGAGCGCTGTCGTGTCCATCACCTTCAGCCCGCGCTCGATCGCCTCCAGGTGCGTGAGCCGCGGGATGAACGACGCGTCGGGATCTCTCTTCGGGTCTCCGTCGTACACCCCTTCGACGCCGTTCTTCGCCATAAGGATCGCATCCGCGCCGATCTCGAGCGCCCGCAACGCGGCCGCCGTGTCCGTCGTGAAGTACGGGTTGCCGGTGCCGGCGGCGAAGACGACGACGCGGCCCTTCTCGAGATGGTCGATCGCCTTGCGCCGGATGTACGGCTCGGCGACCTCCTCGGCGGCGAGCGCAGACTGCACGCGCGTCTCGACGCCCTCGTGCTCGAAGACGTCCTGCAGCGCGAGCGCGTTCAGCACCGTCGCGAGCATGCCCGCGTAGTCGGCGGTCGCGCGCTCCATCCCCTCCGCCGCGGCGGCCATGCCGCGGTAGAAGTTGCCGCCGCCGACGACGACCGCCACCTCGGCGCACACCTTCCGCACCTCCGCGAGCTCGCGCGCGAGCGAGCGCACGACCGGCACGTCGATGCCGTACTCGCGCGACCCCATCAGCGCCTCGCCGGAGAGCTTCAGCAGCACCCGGCGAAAGTGGCCTTCGCCCATCAGGCGAGGACGAAGAGCTCGAACTCGAGGACCTCGGCGCCGGACTCCTTCAGGGCCTGGCCGACGGTCTTCGACGAGTCGTGGATCCACTCCTGGTCGACGAGGACGTTGGCGCCGAAGAACCGCTTGTTCAGCATCCCCTCGACGATCTTCCCGCGGGCCTGCTCCGGCTTCGACTGCACCTCGTCCGAGTTCGCGTAGATGTCCCGCTCGGCGGCGACGAGATCCTCGGGGACGTCGTCCCGGCCGATCCAGCGCGGCCGCAGCGAGACGATCTGCATCGCGACCTTGCGGCCGAGCTCGTCGTCGCCGCCGCGCATCTGCAGCAGCGCGCCGTACTTGTTCGCGGGCGCGTGCGTGTAGCCGTGGATCTTCGCGCCGTCGACCGCCTCGAAGCGGGCGGCGCCGGCGACGACGATGTTCTCGCCGAGCTTCGCCGAGAGCGAGACGCGCTCGTCCTCGAGCGCCGACTCGCCGCCGACGCCGTTCGCCTCGACCGCCTCGAGCACCTTCTTCGCGAAGGCGAGGAACTCGTCGTTGTTCGAGACGGGCTCGGTCTCGCAGCCGATCGCGACCATCGTCCCGCGGGAGCCGTCGTCGGGGATGCGGTAGCCGACCTTGCCCTCGGTGGTGGCGCGGTCGGCGCGCTTCGCCGCCTGCGCCATCCCCTTCTCGCGCAGCAGGACGATCGCCGCCTCCATGTCGCCGTTCGTCTCCTGCAGCGCGCGCTTGCAGTCCATCATCCCCGCGCCGGTCCGCTCGCGGAGCTCCTTGACGAGCGAGGCGGAGATCTCAGCCATTCGTCTTCGCCTCCTCCGTCGGCGCGTTCGACGCCTTCGTCTTCGCCGCGCCCTCCGTCTGCGGGTCCTTGCCGGTCGGGACCGGCACGGTCTCCGCCGCCTCGGCGGGAACCTCGACGCCCGGCTCCGCCACCTCGACGGCCGCGGCCTCCTCCGCCTCCTTCTGCGCGGCGGCCGCCGCGGCGGCGGCCTGCTGCTGCTGCTGGCGCTCGAACTCGCGGGCCGAGACGTGCTGCTTGCCCTGCTCGATCGCTTCGGCGAGCACGCGCGTCACGAGCGCGCACGAGCGGATCGCGTCGTCGTTGCCGGGCACGACGTAGTCGGCCTCGTCGGGGTCGGCGTTCGTGTCGACGAGCGCGATCACCGGCAGCCCGAGCCGGCGCGCCTCGCGCACGGCGAGCGCCTCCTTCTTCAGGTCGATGATGAAAACGGCGTCCGGCTGGCGGCGCATGTCGGCGACGCCGCCGAGGTTCGCCTCGAGCTTCTCGAGCTCGGCCGACATCGCGATGCGCTCCTTCGCGGGCAGGAGGTCCATCTGGCCCTCGTCCCGCAGGCGACGCATCTCGTGCAGCCGCTCGATCCGGCTCGACATCGTCTTCCAGTTCGTCAGCAGGCCGCCGAGCCAGCGGTGGTTGACGAACGGCATGCCGACGCGCTTCGCCTCGTTCTCGACGGCGTCCTGCGCCTGCTTCTTCGTGCCGACGAAGAGGACGGTGCCGTTCCGCTCGGCGACGTTGCGGACGAAGTGCGCGGCCTCGTCGAGGCGCTCGCTCGTCTGCGTCAGGTCGATGATGTAGATGCCCGACCGCTCCGTGAAGATGAAGCGGCGCATCTTCGGGTTCCAGCGCCGCGTCTGGTGGCCGAAGTGGACCCCGGCCTCCAGCAGCTCGCGCATCGAGGCGACTGCCATGTGTGACTCCTTGGTCTGGTTGGGACGTTCGCCGGCGGGGCGGTCGGCGCACCGGCACGAGCTGCCGGCACCCGCGCCTCGGCTGATCCGCCGGGTCGAGGGCCTACTGGGACGCGCGAAGTGTAGCGAGGGCCGTGCCGAGGTCGTCCGGCAGCTCCGAGGCGACGTCGACCCGCTCGCCCGTGAACGGGTGCTGGAACGCGAGCCGTGCGGCGTGCAGGAACTGGCGCTCGAGCCCGAGCGCGCCGGGGCGGCCGTAGGCGGGGTCGCCGGCGACGGGCAGGTCGATCGCGGCCAGGTGGACGCGGATCTGGTGCGTCCGCCCCGTCTCCAGCCGCACGCGCAGGAGCGTCCAGCCGTCGTACTCCTCGACGATCTCGAAGTGGGTGACGGCATCGCGCGGCGAGTCGGTGTCGAGCGAGTGGCGCAGAGGGTCGTGGCGGTCGCGGCCGATCGGGGCGTCGATCGTCCCGCGGCGCGAGCGCGGCCGGCCGGCGACGAGCGCGAGGTACTCGCGCGTCAGCTCCCGGTTGCGGACGAGCTCCTGCAGCCGCCGGTGCGCCTCGGGCGAGCGTGCGACGACGAGCAGGCCGGAGGTGTCGCGGTCGAGCCGGTGCACGATCCCCGGCCGCTCCTCGTCGCCGCCCTCCGCCTCGAGCGCGAGCAGGCCGTGCACGAGCGTGCCGCTGTGGTGGCCGGCGGAAGGATGGACGACGAGCCCGGCGGGCTTGTCGACGACGAGCAGGTGCTCGTCCTCCCAGGGGACGTGCAGGTCCATCTGCTCCGGCTCGAGCCCGGACGGACGCGGGGCCGGCGGCTCGAACTCGAGCTCCTCCCCGCCCTCGAGCCGGTGGCTCTTCGGGCGGGCGCGGCCGTCGACGCGCACGCCGCCCTCGCGCACCAGCCGCTCCGCCGCCGCGCGCGAGCCGATCTCCGGCAGCTCGGCCAGGAAGCGGTCGAGCCGCGCGCCCGCCGCCTCAGCCGGGACGCGGAGGCGCGCCACGCAGCTGTGGTCGCCGGCGCGGCGAGCGCTCCGAGAGCGCAAGCGCGCCGAGCAGGACGAGCACCCCGACGACGATGAACGTGTCGGCCAGGTTGAAGGCCGGCCACCAGCGAAGGTCGATGAAGTCGGTCACGTAGCCGAGCCGCACGCGGTCGGCGAGGTTGGAGACGCTGCCGCCGATCACGAGCCCGAGCGCGACCGGCAGGATCGGGTGCCGCGCGCCCGCGCGCCAGAAGAAGGCGAGCATCCACGCGACGGCGATCCCCGTCAGCACGATCACGACCGCGGTCGCCTGCGCGAAGAGCCCGAAGGCGATCCCCGAGTTCTGGACGTGCCGGATCCAGAGCGGCCCGAGCACGTGCACGCCGTCGTCGAGCGTGAGCTGCGAGGTGACGATGTGCTTCGTCAGCTGGTCGGCCGCCACCGCGGCGAGCGCGATCGCGACGAGCGCGAGCCACTGGCTCGGCCCGGCGCCGAGCTTGCGCTCGACGACCGAGATCGGCTCGACGCCGTTCGTCACGCGCGCTCCGCGTCGCGGGCGTCGTCGATGCAGAGGGACGCCCACGGCCGCGCCTCGAGCCGCTCGACCTGGATCTCGCGGCCGCACTTGACGCAGGTGCCGTAGGTGCCGTCGTCGATCCGCTTCAGCGCCGCGTCGATCTCGCCGAGCAGCTGCTCGGAGTTGCCGCCGAGCGAGTAGTCGATCTCGCGGTCGAGCGTCGCCGACGCGACGTCGCCCATGTGGTTGCCGCTCGCGGTCGCGAGCTCGTCGGTCTCGTCCTCGAGCGAGCCCGGATGCTCGCCGTGCAGGTGGTCGAGCGCGCGCTTGACGCGCTCGCGCTCCTCGACGAGCTGCGTCCGGAACCGGTCGGTGTCGATGGTCATGAACGCCTGTCCTTTCTCGGTCGCGTCGGCGCGGACGCGGAGTCGAGACGGCGCTCGACGAGCCCCGGGCCGACCCCGGCCAGCTCGACGATCTTGTCCCGCCCGCTGTGGCCCGAAACGATCGACACCGCTTCGCGCGGCAGCGCGAGCGTCGTCGCGAGCAGCCGCACGACGGCGTCGTTCGCGCGGCCGTGCTCGGGTGCTTCGGTCACGCGCACCTTCCAGCCGTCGCCGTGCCGGCCGACGACCGCTGCGCGACCGGCGCCCGGGCTCACCCGGAGCCGCAACCGGGTCGTCGTCGCCGTCATGCGACTCAGTGTAGGGGCGAATCGGGCGGGCGCTATGCGCGATGCAGGAACCTGAAGTAGAACGCCGCGAACACGAGCACGATCCCGACGTTGGCGGCGAGGCGCTCCCAGACATGGCCCCGGAAGGCGAGGATGTCGACGCCGACGACGACGGCGACCATCACGACCACGTACACCGCGGACGCCGCCGGCCTGCTCACGCGCGCAGCGTAGCCGGGGAACGAGCGATACTCGGGCCGTGGACTGGCCCGCACCGCTCACCGTCGGCGAGGTCGCCGCCGAGCTCCGGTGCTCCGAGGACGAGGTTCGCGCGCTGATCCGCGAGGGCGAGCTGCAGACCGTGGCCTGCGGGCCGCGGCCCGGCCTCGTCCCGCGCCACCGGCTCGACGACTACCTGCGCCGGCACCGGCTCGAGGGCTCGGCCGGGCGCTCGACGGCGTCGTAGCGCGCCCGCCCCGTCAGCCCCGCCCGTCAGACCCGCGCCGTCGCGCGTACGCCACGCTCTCGAACGGCCATTCGGCCGCGAGCCAGTCGCTCACGGCCCGCCACAGCTGCACGTCGAGCTCCGCCCGGCTCGCCCGCACCCACGAGAGCACGCGCGCGTCGTGCTCGCCGCTGCGGTCGGGATAGATGTAGACGCAGCCGAGCACGTCGTCCGTCGCCGGCTCGAGGACGGTGTAGGTGAAGCCCGCGCGACTCTCGAAGTCGTCGGCGTGCCGCCGCAGGTCGCCGAGGTTCGCCTCGAGGTCGCGGTCGTCCGGCCAGGTCGACGTCTCCCAGCCGGGCGTCGCGTGGATGTGCTCCCGGGACGACGACCACGCCTCGTAGTCGGAGTCGTTGTGCTGCGGTCCGAGCGGCTCGAGCCTGAACCGCTCGGTCACGAGCGCGAGCGGGACGGCGAATCCCGGCGGGACGAACGACCCTTCCGCCACGGGGCCACCGTATTCGATCCCGCCGGCGGGGCGGCGCGGTGCGATCCGGCGGGAATTCCCGGATGCGGCCGCGGCGGTCGCTTGCGAGGCTTGCGGGGAAAGGAGGCGTTGCTGCATGCGCGGCGCTCTCAGGACGCGCTCGCCCGGTCTTGCGCTCAGACCGACGACCCCGGTGGGGACGTGGGGAGTACGGCTGGCGGCGGCGGCCGTCGTGCTCGTCGCCGCGCTCTGGGTCGTCGTGCCCGGAGACAGCCTCGCGGCCCGGGTCGCCGCCTCGGCGGCGATCGCGCTCGCGCTCGTCGCGGCGCCCGTCTTGTACCTCGCTCTGCGACGAGGCGAGCGGGCCGCCTCCGTATGGGCGGCGGCGACGGTGCTCGCGGGAGGCGTCCTGTTCCTGCTGCTGCACTCGCTCTTCGTCGGCGACTGAGCAGTCGCCTCGTCGCGGCGACGGCGGCCGCTACGCCGCTTCCGGCTCCGCGTGCCGCTCGTGCCGCTCGGGCTCGTCGGCGTCGTCGGGCAGGTCGAGCTTGACGCCGTGCAGCGTGTCCTCGGCGTGCTCGACGACCGACAGCACGGCGCGCAGGCGCTCCTTCAGCAGCCGCGTCTCGAGCACGAGCCGCTCGTTCTCCGACAGCGCCCGCCGCTGCACCGCCCGCGCCTCGCCGTGCGCCTCCGCGAGGATCACGTCCGCCTCGCGCCGGGCCTGCTCCTTCAGCTCGGTCGCTGCGCGCTCGGCCGAGACGAGCGTCGTCCGGAGCAGCGACTCCAGCTCCTTGTACCGCTGCATGTCGGTCTCGAGCTGCTCGACCTTGTCCGCGAGGTCGGCGCGCTCGCGCCACACGTCCTCGAAGCTCGCCGCGATCTCCGCGAGCAGGCGGTCGGTGTGCCCCTTCTTGTAGCCGCGGAAGCCGGTCGGCGGCTGCAGATGCCTGATCTCGACTGGTGTGAGTGCCATCGGTCCTCCCTAGTGGAACTCTCCGAGGATCCGGATCAACGCCGACGCCAGCACCCAGAGCACGATCGTCGCCACCCACGGCGACAGGTCGAGCGCGCCCATCGAGGGCAGGATGCGGCGGAACAGCCGCAGGTACGGCTCCGACACGTCGTACAGGAACCGCTGGATCCGGTTGAGCCAGGGCGAGTACGGCAGCCGCAGCCAGCTCGTGATGATGTACGCGAAGAGCACGAGCGTGTACACCGTCGCGAAGACCCAGACGAAGTTCTGCGCCGAGGAGATCGCGTCCGCGAGCAAGCCGACTGTGGCCGTTCCGCCCATCAGCAGGCCGTTCGGCATGCCGCTCGGAAGTCCTACGCCTGGTTGAAGAAGCCGCCGCGCTCGATCATCCGCGCGCGCTCCTCCGCGGACAGCTCGACGTTGCGCGGCGTCAGCAGGAACACCTTGTCGGCGATCCGCTGCATGCCGCCGTCGAGCGCGTACGTCAGGCCGCTCGCGAAGTCGATCAGCCGCTTCGAGAGCTCCTGGTCGGACTGCTGCAGGTTGAGGATGACGGGCACGCCGTCCTTGAAGCGGTCGGCGATCTGCTGTGCGTCGTTGAAGCTGCGCGGGATGACGAGGTGCACCTTGACGTTCGGGGACGCGAGGCTCTCGACGCCGCGCAGCCGCCGCGGCTCCGGCGAGCGCTCGCGCTCCCGCTGCGACGCCGCGGGACGGAGGACGCTCGTGCGCGCCGTCGCCGGCTCCGGATCCGTCCAGTCGTCGAACTCCTGCCGCCGCTGCCGCGGCGCGAGCCGGCGCACGTTCGGGCGGTCGGCGTACGCGCGCTGCAGCTCCTCGTCGGTGAGGTAGCCGTCCTCGTCCCAGTCCTCCTCCTCGGCGATGCCGAAGTAGACGAGGGTCTTGTTCCACACGTCGCCGAAGCCCATCTGGCGCGAAATGTTACTCCGGTCGTCGGTCGCCGAAGACCGTCGAGCCGACGCGGATGTAGGTCGCGCCCTCCTCGACGGCGACGCGCCAGTCCTGGCTCGTGCCCATCGAGAGCTCGCGCAGGCCGTGCCGCTCGGCGAGCTCGCGCAGGCGCCGGAAGTACGGGCGCGACGCCTCCGGGTCGTCCGTCCGGGGAGGCATCGTCATCAGCCCGCGCACGTCGGCGTAGAGCTCGAGGAAGCGCGGCAGCTCCTCCGGCGCGACCCCCGACTTCGACGCCTCGCCGCTCAGGTTGACCTCGACGAGCGCGGGGATCGAGAGCTTCGCCGCCGCCGACTCCGACCCGAGCGAGTGGCAGAGCTCGCACAGCTCGCTGACGAGCGGCGCCTTGCGGCTCTGCAGGTGGCCGATGAAGTGCCAGCGGAAGGCATCGCCGTAGCGCTCGTGCTTCGCCGCGAGATCCTGCGCCCGGTTCTCGCCGACCACCTCGACGCCGGCCTCGACGAGCACGCCGAGCTCGTCCGGGGCGACGTACTTCGTCGCGACGACGACGGTGACCCCCTCCCCCGCTTCCTCGCGAACGCGCCGGTACCGCTCGCGAATCTCCTCAGGAGACGTAGGCGATGACCCCCTGCCGGCCGGTGCGGCCGTTGTCGCGCCGGTGCGAGAAGAATCGCTCGCCGTGACACGACGTGCACATGTCGGCGCGGTCGACGTGCTCGACGCCGGCCGCGCGCAGGGCGCGCTCGGCGGACGTCCACAGGTCGAGCCGGCCGTCGCGGACGACGTCGTCGCCGAACGCCTCGCGGAACGGGGCCGCCACCTCCTCGCCGACCTCGTAGCAGCACGGGCCGATGCTCGGCCCGATCGCCGCGACGAGTCGGCGCGCGCCGAGCGCGCGCACGCCCGCGCCGACGATCCCCGACAGCAGCCCGCGCCAGCCGGCGTGCAGGATCGCGAGCGCCGGCCGCTCGCCCTCGCGCCGCGCGAGCGCGATCGGCATGCAATCCGCGGTGAGGAGCAGCATCGCGCGGCCGGGCTCGTCGCTCCAGAGGCCGTCGCAGTGGTCGTAGACCGTGCCGGGCGTGACGATGCCGCGCGCGTCCGCGCGCGTGACGTTCGCGCCGTGGCGCTGCCACGCCATCGTCGCGCCGTCGGGATCGGCTCCGACCGCGTTGCAGAGCAGCGTGCGGTTGTGGACGACCCGCGCCGGATCGTCCTCGGTGAGGATGCCGAGGTTGAGCGACGCGAACGGCCCTTCGCTGACGCCGCCGCCGCGCGTCGAGAAGGCGACGCGGTACGGCCCGGGCGCCGGCCACTCGATCAGGTCGAGACCGGTCACGCCCGCAGCTTCGCACGCGCGCGGTGCAGCAGCTCGTTCCTCGTGTTGCGCCGCGGATTCTCGACCACGTCGTGCAGCAGCTCGCGCAGCGTCGCCCCGAGCTTCGGCCCCGGCCGGAAGCCGAGCTCGATCAGGTCGCTCCCGTCGACCGCGAGGTCGGCGAGCCGGTGCGGCTGCGTCCGCTCGCGCTCGAGCATGCGCCGGAAGCGCGCGAGCTGCTCCAGGTCCTCGGTCGGCGGCGGCCCCTCTCCTCCGCGCTTGCCGAGGAAGTCCGCCTCCTTGTGGTCGACGAGCTGAAACACGAGCTCGTCGCCGTGCCGCGCGAGGAAGCGGCGCGCGCGCAGCTCGTCGCCCTTCCCCACCTGGAACATGTGGTGGCGGACGATCCGGCACACGCGCTCCCGCAGCGCGTTCGGATACCGCAGCCGGCGCAGCGCCTCGCCCGCCAGCTCCGCGCCGACCTGCTCGTGGCTGCGCTCCGAGAAGCCGGGCTTGGCGTAGTAGTGCAGCCGTCCATCCGCGCCGCGCCAGGCGACGCGCGGCTTGCCCAGGTCGTGGAAGAGCGCGGCGAGCCGGACGGCGAGCACGCGTTGCCGGTCGGCCGCCGCCTGCACGACCGCGAAGGTGTGCTCGTCGACCGTCAGGTCGTGGTAGCGGCTCTCCTGGTCGAAGCCGATCGCCGGCCCGAACTCCGGCAGCATCTCGACCAGCACGCCCGTGTCGCGGGCGAGCCGCAGCGCCTTCAGCGGCTGCGGGCCGAGCACGAGCTTCGACAGCTCGCCCATCCCGTCGGCGGCGATGCCGCCGCCGATCCGCTCGGCGGAGACGAGCCGCACCGACGCCGCCTCCTCGTGCATCTGCCGCAGCGTCGCCTCGTCGACGTCGAAGCCGAGCTGCGAGACGAAGCGGAGCGCGCGCACGAGCCGAAGCGGGTCCTCGGCGAAGCTCGTCGGCGAGACCGTGCGCAGCAGCCGCCGCTCGAGGTCGGCGCGCCCGTCCAGCGGGTCGACGAGCTCGCCGGTCGAGAGCCGCTTCGCCATCGCGTTGACCGTGAAGTCGCGGCGGCGCATGTCGTCCTCGACGGAGAGCGACGCGTCGGCGACGATCTCGAAGTCGTGCCGGCCGGGGCCGGTGCTGACCTCCTTGCGCGGCGGCGCGAACTCGATCCCCGCGCGCGCGAGCCGGCGCACCTCTTTGTCTCGCGGATGCAGGCGCACGCCGACGAGCCGCCCGGCGACGACGAGGTCCTCGACGCGCCCGTGCGGCGAGAGCAGCCGCCGCAGCTCCTCGGTGTCGACGCCGGGGACGAGGAAGTCCGCGTCCTTCGAGTCGATCCCGAGCAGCGCGTCGCGGACCGCGCCGCCGACGACGTACGCGTCGAGCTCCAGGCCGCGGACGTAGCCCTCGACCGCTTCAGACGTGCGCGATCGCCTCGATCTCGACGAGCGCGCCCGACGGGAGCTTCGCCACCTCGACGGTCGAGCGCGCCGGCGGCTGCCCGCCGACGTGCTTCGCGTACACGGAGTTCATCCCCTGGAAGTCGCCGAGGTCCTGCAGGAAGACCGTCGTCTTCACCAGCCGGTCGAGCCCGCTGCCGGCCTCCTCGAGGATCGCGCGCAGGTTCGCGAACACCTGCTCCGTCTGCTCCTCGATCGTCCCGCCCGAGAGCTCCTTGTCGCCCGGCTTCAGCGCGAGCTGCCCCGAGACGAAGACGAAGTCGCCGGCCCGGATCGCCTGCGAGTACGGCGCGCCCTGGAACGGGGCGGGCGCGGCCTCCGTGCGCACGACGGTCTTGCTCATTCGCTCCCCTCTCTGTCGGTCGAGCACGCGTGGGCGAGCGCGACGCCGAGCGCCTTGAAGATCGCCTCGAGCACGTGCTGGGTGTCGGTGCCGTTCAGGAGCCTCACGTGCAGCGTCACGCCCGCGCCCTCGGCGAAGCGCTCGAGGAAGCGGCGGACGACGTCGGTGCCGAGGCCGCCGATCCGCGCGCCGGTGAGGTCGACGTTCGTGACGACGAGCGGTGCGTCGGCGACCTCGAGCACGACGCTCGCGAGCGCCTCCGCCGAGGTCATCGACGCCGAGCCGTAGCCCGCCCCCTCGCGCAGCCGCCCGGCGAGGGCGCGGCCGAGCGCGCTGCCGGCCTCGGCGACCTCGGCCTCGCCCGTGCCGGGCTCGACCTCGAGCGCGAGGTCCCAGCGCGCGTAGCGCGCGAGCTGCTCGAGCAGCCGGTCGAGCACCGGCAGGCCGGTGTCGACGTTCGCGTCGCCGCGCCCGCGCAGATCGAGCCGAATCCCGCTCCGTCCCGCCGCCGCCATGGTCGCTGCGGAGGCTACAGGAGCCCTCTCTCGCGCTTGCAAGCGGTGCGCGTGCGCGTTGCAAAGATGGGTCGTGCGGCCCTTCCGCGCGGCGCCTCGAAGCGCCTACGTTCAGGACGGGAATGAGGGCTGCGGTCGCAATCGCCGTCGTGCTCGCGGCGGCGTGCGCCGGCCTCGCGCGCGCGTCGGTCGCGCTCGCCCCGTGGGAGCTGCGGGCGACGCGGACGACCGCCGTCCCCGCCGACGTGCTACGCGACGCGGCCGCGGTGACGATCGGGATCGTCGACACGGGCGCCGACGTGACGACGCCGGAGCTCGCGGCACGGAATCCGGCGACGTGGAACACGCGCACCGGCACGACCGACGTGCGCGACGCGAACGGCCACGGGACGTTCGTCGCCTCGCTCGCCGCCGAGTCGAGCGGCGACGCGCAGCTGCTGATCGTCAAGTCCGGCGGCAACGGCGGCTCGTTCACCGACATCGACGAGGCGGCCGGGATCGTCTACGCCGTCGACCACGGCGCGCGCATCCTCAACCTCAGCATCGGCGGCCCGAAGACGTCGAGCACGGAGCGCGGCGCGATCCGCTACGCCGTCGACCACGGCGCGCTCGTCGTCACGGCGGCGGGGAACGAGTACGGCCTGGGCAACCCCGTCGAGTACCCGGCCGCGCTCCTGCAGCCGGTCGGCTCGAACGGCGTCGGCGGCAGCGGCCTCGTCGTGACCGCGTCGGACGCCGGCGGGCGGCGCGCGGCCTACGCGAACACCGGCTCGTGGGTCTCGCTCGCGGCGCCCGGCGACCACGTGCTCGGCGCCGTCTCGCAGCTCTCGTCGGCGCTCGCGTATCCGCGCGTCGACGGCGTGCACGGCTACGCGAGCGGGACGTCGTTCGCGGCGCCGCAGGTGGCGGGCGCGGCGGCGCTCGTCTGGGCCGCGAACCCGTCGCTCACCGCCGCGCAGGTCGCGCAGATCCTCAAGGAGACGGCGTCGGGCGGCGGCCGCTGGACGCCGCAGCTCGGCTACGGCGTCGTCGACGTCGCCGCCGCGGTGCAGCGCGCGCAGCAGGGCCGTGTCGGCGTGCTGCTCGGCGGGCTGCGCCTGAAGGATCGCGCGCGGCTGACGTGGAGCGGCGACGCGCCGGCCTACACGCTGACGGTGTCGACCGACGGGCGTGCTGCGCGCACGCTGCTCGCGTCGACGACGGCGACGTCGACCTCCGTCCCGCTCGCGCCGGGCCACACGTACTCGTTCACCGTCACGGCGCTCGACGCGGGCGGCGCGCCGACGGCGAGCTCGACGGTCGTCCTGCGTTAGGGGTCGACGCGCTCGATTTGCGCGCCGAGCGCGCGCAGGCGCTCGTCGATCCGCTCGTAGCCCTTGTCGATCTGGTGCGCGGCGCCGATCGTCGACTGCCCCTGCGCGCACAGCGCCGCGAGCAGCATCGCCATGCCGGCGCGGATGTCCGGGCTCTCCATCCGCTGGCCGACGAGGTGCGCGGGCCCCGTGACGACCGCGCGGTGGGGATCGCAGAGGATGATGCGCGCGCCCATCGAGACGAGCTTGTCCGTGAAGTACAGGCGGTTCTCGAACATCTTCTCGAACATCAGCACCGTCCCGAACGCCTGCGTGGCGACCGTGACGGCGATCGAGGTCAGGTCGGACGGGAACGCGGGCCACGGGCCGTCCTCGATCTTAGGGATCATCCCGCCGAGGTCGTCCTGCACGATCAGCTGCTGCCGCGCGGGGACGTGCACGGTGTCCTCCCCCACCTCGACGCGGACGCCGAGCTTGGCGAACGCCGGCACGATCGCGATCAGGTCGTGCGTGCGGACGGACTCGATCGTCACGTCGCCGCCGGTCACCGCCGCCATGCCGATGAAGCTGCCGACCTCGATGTGGTCGGCGCCGATCGCCCACTCGCCGCCGCCGAGCCGCTCGACGCCCTCGATGCGCAGCACGTTCGACTCGATCCCCTCGATGCGCGCGCCGAGCGAGACGAGGAAGCGGCAGAGGTCCTGCACGTGCGGCTCGCACGCCGCGTTGCCGATCACCGTCCGCCCCGGCGTCGTCACCGCGGCCATGACCGCGTTCTCCGTCGCCATCACGCTCGCTTCGTCGAGGAAGACGTGCGTGCCGCGCAGGCCGTCGGTCGTCATCTCGAACGTCGGGCCGGTCGCGTCGATCGACGCGCCGAACTCCGCGAAGGCGTGGATGTGCGGGTCGAGGCGGCGGCGCCCGATCACGTCGCCGCCGGGCGGCGGCATCGTCGCGCGGCCGAACCGCGCGAGCAGGGGGCCCGCGAGCAGGAACGACGCGCGGATCGAGCTGCAGAGGCGCGGGTCGGGGTTCGAGCGCGTCACGGCCGCCGTCTGCACGCGCACCTCGTTCGTGCCGATCCATCCCGCGTCCGCGCCGAGCTCGGCGAGCAGCTCGAGCATCGTGTCGACGTCGCGGATCCGCGGCACGTTCGTCAGCGTCACCGGCTCGTCGGTGAGCAGGCACGCGGCGAGGATCGGCAGCGCGCCGTTCTTGTTGCCGGCGGCCCGGATGCGGCCGCTGAGCGGCAGCGCGCCCTCGATCACGAAGGCGTCCGCGAGGGCGGGGGCGACGGCCATCGCGGGCTATGCTAGCCGCCTCGTGACGCCGACCCGTCAACAGGCCTGGGAGACGCTCACGAGGTACACGAAGAGCGAGTCGCTGCTCCGCCACGCGCTCGCGGTCGAGGCGTCGACCGCCGCATATGCAGGCAGATTCGGCGGCGACGAGGAGCAGTGGCGCGTCGCGGCGCTCCTGCACGACTTCGACTACGAGCTGCATCCGACGCTCGACAAGCACCCGCAGGACGGCGCGCCGATCCTGCGCGAGGAGGGCTACCCGGAGGAGATCGTCGAGACGGTGCTCTCGCACGCGGAGCACCTCGGGCTGCCGCGCGACACGCCGTTGAAGAAGGCGCTGTTCGCGTGCGACGAGCTGAGCGGCTTCGTGCACGCGTGCGCGCTCGTGCGGCCGACCGGGCTCGACGGGTTGGAGCCGAAGTCGGTGCGCAAGAAGCTGAAGCAGCCCTCCTTCGCCGCCGGCGTCCACCGCGAGGACGTCTACAAGGGCGCCGAGGACCTCGGCGTCGAGCTCGACGACCACATCCGCACCGTCATCCGAGCTCTGCAGCCTTTGGCTGCAGAGCTCGGCCTGCCGGGATAACGAACTCCGCATGGCCGCGAGCGCGGTCGCGGCCATGCTTCGTCCTGAGAGGCTTGCTGCGAGCTCCTGACCAACGCCGCGGGCGCGGCGGGGGCCGCGCGCCCGCTCTCGCAGGCGCGCTCGGTAAGGCTCCGCCTTACCTCGCAGCTGAGGCGACTCCGTCTGCCAGACGATGCAGATCCGAGTCGCTCGTCCACCAGCCGCAGGATGCGCGGACGAGTCCGCGGCCCGGCAGCTCGCGGACGATCACTCCCTGTTCGTGCAGCGCGGCGACGAGCTCGGTCGGGTCGCCGCCCGGCCGGAAGGAGACGAGCGTCGCGTGCCCCGGCGGCGTCACGACCTCGACGTGCGGCTCGAGCAGCTCGCGGCAGCGCGCGGCCGCCTCGGCCGCGCGCTCGTACCGCCACGGCGGGTGCACGGCGAGCGCGGCGCGGATCCCGTGCAGCGCGGGCACGCCGATCCAGCCGCCGTCGAACCGCGCCGCCCCCTGCTTCGCGACGAACGCGCCCGTCAGCTCGTACGAGTCCTGCGAGAAGTACGACGGCGTCTTCACGCGGGCGAGCTCCGCGTCGCGCACGTACAGCGCTCCCGCCGGGTCGGGCGCGCAGAGCCACTTCTGCGCCGAGACGGTGTAGAAGTCGATCTCCCCCACGTCGACCTCGATCGCGCCGGCCGACTGCGCGCCGTCGATCAGCAGCGGCAGCCCGCTCTCGCGCTTCAGGCGGTGCACGTCGAGCCGCCGGCCGGTCGTCCAGAGCACGTGCGACGTCGCGATCAGCCGCGTGCGCGGCGTCACCGCCGCGAGCAGCGCGTCCTCGTCCGCATCCACCAGCACGACGCGCGCGCCGGTGGCGAAGAGCGGCCCGGTCAGGCCGAAGTGCTCCTGGTCGGTCGTCACCACCTCGTCCTCGCCGGTGAGGCCGAGCCCCGCGAGCACGGTCGCGCAGCCGCGCGTGGTCGACTCGACGAGCGCGACGTGCGAGACGTCGACGCGCAGCACGGCTGCGAACGCCGCACGCACCTCGTCGCGCAGCGCGAGCATCGACTCGATGTACTCGGTCCCGCTCCGCCCGTCAGCCAGGTCGCGCTCGAGGGCCCGCTCGAGCGCCTCGACCGTCGAGCGCGCGAGCGGCCCGTTCGTGCCCGCGTTCAGGTACGCGTGCCGCTCGAGCACCGGGAACTGCGCGCGCGCCTCCTCGAACGTCATTCGACCTCGAGTTCTACCGGCGCGTGGTCGGAGAGCAGCCGCCCGTGCACGCGTCGCCGATCCTCGGGCCACGCGCGCGGCGTGCCGGCGGGCAGGCCGCGGACGAGGACCTGGTCGATGCTGTCGGCGAGCGGCGGCGAGAAGCCGGGCAGGCCCGCGCCGCGGAGGTTCAGGTCGCCGCCGACGACGACGCGCGGCTCCTCCGCGACGAACTCGCCGACGCGCGCGAGCTGCGACTCGTCGCCGGTGATGTGCGCGTTCGCGACGTAGATGCCGCCGTCGGCGTCGCCGCCGAGGCGGACGCCGTGCACGATCCGCCGCAGCCCGTGCTCACTGACGACCGCCGTGCGCGCGTCGACGAGCCGGAAGCGCTGCGCGGCGAGGATCGCATCGGCCTCGCCGGTGAACGCGGAGCGGAAGAGCCCGTGGTCGAGCTCGGTCAGCCAGCGTCCGAGCAGCGGCAGCCGCGGACGACGGGCGACCGCCGACACGTGCTGCATGCCGCTCCACTCCTCGAGATAGCCGAGCGCCCACACGGGCAGCTCCTGCAGGCAGACGACGTCCGGCGTGTCGGCGCTGACGAGCCGGACCATGTCGCGCAGGAACGCGCGCCGCTGCGGCGGGTGCGTGTTGCCGTGGAAGAGGTTCCACGTGCGGACGAGCACGCGGCGTAGCCTACGGGCGGGGTCAGCCCTTGAAGAGCGACTCCGCGCGCACGAGCAGCTGCCGCTGGCGCTCGCATTCGTCGCGCAGACGGCCGATCTCGTCGCGCAGCGACTCGTTCTCCTTCAGCGCCTGCAGCGCCGCGACGATCCCCTTCTGCTGCGACCCGTGCAGCCGCGCCGCCGCGAGCAGCAGCTCCTCCTCGTCCCGGTCGACGTGGAAGTGCACCTGGCGGCGGGGAGCCTTCGAGCGCGGGCGGCCGCGCTTCCGCGGCGGCCCCGGCGCGGACGCGCGCACGGGCGGCGGCCCGACGGCCGCGACCGGCGCCGGCGGCTCGGGCTCCGCGGCCGGCGGCTTTGCGGCCGACGGCGCCTCCTCCTCGAGCGGGTCCGGCGACCAGGCGGCGATCCGGCGCTCCTCCCGCGCGGCGAGGTCGAGCAGCGGCGCGAGCAGCGCGTCGGCGACCTCCCCCGTCTCCTGCTGCTGCGCCCTGCGGGCGAAACGACGGCTCATCACCTGACCGAACGACCTCCAGGTCGGGGACCGACTCCGGCTCCGCAGCGCCGGTAGGCAATCTACCTCGCGACTGCCGGATCGCCCGCGGTCGGGGTCGAAAATCCATCCGAGCGGGTAGGCACCATCTGAGCCGTGCCCGTCCTCGTCCCGATCCCACCGCCCCTCTTCGTGCTCCTGCTGCTCGCCGGCTCGGCGCTGCTCGCGGCCTGGACGCTCGTGCGCTTCGAGCGCGCCCGCCCGAGGACGCTCCGCGGCGCGGTCGCGGCGAAGCTCGTGGCGGTGCTGCTGCTCGTGGCCCTGCCGCCGCTCGTCGACGCCGCCTCGGCGGCGCCGGCGGGCCGGCTGCTCGTGATCTTCGCGGTCGCGTTGCCGATCTTCACGTTCTTCTTCCTCGCGGCCGGCTGGTTCCTCCGGACCCTGCTCGGCCCGCTCGGCCGGTAGCGGCAAATGTTCCTGCTCACGCTGACTTGCGGAATCGCGGCCGTCGTCGCAGTCGCCCTGGCGCCGCTCTACGTCGGCCGGCTGCCGGTCGCTCCGGCGCCGCGGCTCGGCGCCGCGCTCGTCACGTCGTCCGCCCTGCTGGCGCTCGTCGCCGTCGTGCACCCCCGGCACCCCGACGGGCGGCTCGTCTTCCTCGGCGCGTTCGCGCTGCTGCTGGCCGGCGCGCTGCTCGTGCTCGCCGACGAGGGCGACGACGGAGACGACGACGTCGGCGAGCCGCCGTGGTGGCCGGAGTTCGAGTCGGACTTCCGCCGCTACGCCGCCCGGCCGCGGCGGCCGCTCGCCCGGGCCTAGCCGTCCGGCTAGTTGGATCGCCGTCCGACCACCCGATAGTCGGGTAGGCACACGTGCGGATCCGCGCTAGGACAGGCAGCGCGGGGTCTCTCTCCTCCGACGAACTGGAGGTACGGAATGGTCGAGCACCTTGACCGCCTGTTCCTTTCGACCGTGGTCGCGATCGACGGCCGGCTGTGCGATCTGCGACGGTCGGAGCGGGGACAGGCGTTCGTCGAGTACGCCCTGCTCCTCATCGTCGTCGCCGTCGCAGTCGCCGCGCTCGCCGACTGGGGAGCGTTCAAGGGCGCGATCGGAACGGCGCTGACGAAGGTGGAGAACGCGCTGAAGCAGTAACCCGAAAGGGCGAGCGAACACCGGGGCGGGGCGGCGTCCCCGGAAAGGAGCTGTTCGTAGTGCGCATCCCGTCGACGATCTGCGGCGCACCACCCCGCCCGGGCGGCAGCGGCCGCGCGCGCAGGCGCCGAGGCGAGTCGGGGCAGGCGATGGTCGAGTTCGTGCTCGTCCTGCCGCTGCTGGTGACGCTGATCTTCGTCGTCGTCCAGCTCGGGCTCACCTTCAGCAGCTACCTCCGGCTCACCGACGTCGCACGCGTCGCCGCGCGCGCGGCCGCGGTCGCGCGCTTCAACGGCGTGACTCCCTGCCGCGCGGCGACGACGGCGGCGGACACCGCAGCCGGGACGCTGCCGATCGATGCGCCCTCGTGCGCCGGCGGAACCCGTCCCGGCAGCGCGTTCTCGGTCACGGTGACGCTGCCGTGGAAGATCGACCTGCCGCTGCTCCCGTGGAGCTTCGACGGCAACCTGCAGAGCACCGCGACGGAGCAGCTCGAGTGATGCGTCGGCTCGCCGACGAGTCCGGTCAGTCGCTCGTCTTCTTCCTGCTCTTCCTGCCCTCGCTCGTCTTGCTCGTCGGGCTCGTCGTCAACGTGGGCGCGTGGCTGCAGGGCCAGCGCCACGTGCAGAACGTCGCCGACGCGGCGGCGCTCGCGGCGGTGCAGTCGCTGCAGTCGGGCAACGTCCAGGCGGTCGCCGACTCGTACGCGAACGTGAACTGGGCCGGCAGCACCGTGACGCTGAGCGGCAGCTCGGGGTCGGGGACGCAGTCGGTGAGCGTGCACGCGACGCATTCGGTCGCCGGCTTCATCGGCGTGGGCGGCATCACCGTCGGCGCGAACGCGACCGCCCGAACCCAGGTCGCCGACTCGGTGACGAACGTCTCCCCCTTCGGCGTCCTCGCCGGATCGTGGCAGTTCGGCCAGCAGGTGACGTTCAGGTGGTCACCGCCGGCGAACGCGGCCAACTCGTTCGCGCCGATCCGCTTCGGCGGCGTCAACGCGGGCAACTTCGACACCTTCGCCGCGTGCGACGCGAGCGCTCCGGCCGGCGACAACTGCCTCTCGGGCACCTTCTCCGCGCCGCTCGGCTACCGGACGCTGCGCGTCAGCACGGACGCCCTCGCCGCCGCCCTGCAGGCGACCGAGAACGTCACGCATCTCGTCGGCGTCTACGACTCGCCCGTCGGCGGCCGCAACAACAGCCCGGTCGACGTCGTCGGCTGGGCGGCCTTCACGATCGACGACGTCCGCGAAGGCGTCTCGCCCGCCGTCGTCGTCGTCACCGGCCACTTCGACACCTTCGTCGGAAGCCCGCTGCCGGTGGGCGCCAACCCTCCCACCGCCGCCGACTTCGGCGTCCGGGCCGTGGGACTCGTCAAGTAGGAGAGACATGAACCGACTGCTGCCGCGCTACCGCCTCCGCAACACGATCCTCGCAGCGGCCCTCGCGCTCGTGGGCGCGATCTTCGTGCTGCTCTACGTCACGAGCTACCGCAACGACGTGCAGTCGGGCGCGAACCTCGTGCCCGTCTTCGTCGCCGCGCGCGACATCCCGGCGGGGACGGACGGCGGCTCGATCGTCGGCGGCGGCTACGTGCAGAAGGCGACGGTGCTGCGCCGCAACGTCGTCTCGGGCGCGATCTCGAGCCTCGACCAGCTGAGCGGGCTCGCGGCGGCCGACGCGATCGTCTCGGGCGAGCAGATCACGATCCGCCAGTTCCACTCGGCCGCGCAGCAGGGCGTCCTCGCCGGCATCGCCGGAAACCTGCGCGCGATGACGGTGTCGGGCCAGCCGAACCAGGTGCTGGCCGGGATCGCGAAAGACGGCGACCACGTCGACGTGCTCGCGAACATGAAGTACACACTGCGGCCGCCGACCGGCTCTGCGCTCGCGGGCGGCGGCGACCAGAACCAGACCGCGGCGCGCGTGATCCTGCGCAACCTCGTGCTGCTGCGCGCCGCCGACTCGACCGCGAGCGGCGGCATCGGCTCGAGCGACGGCTCCTCGGTGACGCTCGCGCTCTCCGACAGCCAGGCGCAGAAGCTGCTCTTCGCCCAGCAGAACGGGACGTGGTGGCTCGTCCTCCGCCCCGTCGCGCGCCCGGCCGACAGCCCGGACAGCGTCGAGACGATGCAGTCGATCCTCGGCGACGGCCTCGGCCAGCGGCAGCTGAACGACCTCACGAACGGCTACGGGAGGGGGAGCATTGGCTCAGGTGGGTAACGAGAACGGCGCGTCGCGCGTCCGCGGCCGCGTCGTCGTGCTCGTCAGCGGGCCCGCGCGGGAGCACGTGTGGGCCGCGCTGGACGGACGACGGGACCTCGTCGTGCGCGAGTACGCCGGCCAGACCGACAACCGGACGCCGATCGAGAGCGCCGACGTCGTCCTGCACGTGACGCGCGCCGACGCGCCGATCGCGCACGAGGTCGCCGCCCTGCAGGAGCGGACGCCGGCGCCGGTCGTGCTCGGGCTCGTCGGCGAGCGCGAGGGCCTCGTCGACGAGGCGCTCGAGTCGTCGCTGAGCGACATCCTGATCCTGCCGCAGCCGCCCGACGTGATCGCCTTCGCGCTTCGCAAGGCGGCGCGGGAGCGCGCGTCGGAGAAGTCGCGGACGTCGCGGACGATCATGGTCTCGTCGACGAAGGGCGGCACCGGCAAGACCTCGATCGCCGTCAACGTCGCCGTCGAGCTCGCCGCGCTGCACCTGCGCACGCTGCTCGTCGACCTCGACGTCCAGTTCGGCGACGTCGGGATCGCGCTCGGGCTCGAGCGGCCGGAGAAGACCCTCTACGACCTGGCGGCGACGGCGGGTGAACTCGACGCGGAGAAGCTGCGCGGCTACGTCGTGCGGCACCCGGTCGGGCCGCACGTCCTCCCCGCGCCGCTGCGGCCGGAGGACGGCGAGCACGTCGACGCGGCGCGGGTCGCGGCCGTCCTGCAGGTCGCGCGCGAGATCTACGACGCGATCGTCGTCGACACGGCGCCGCTCTTCGACGGCCCGATGCTGACGGCGCTCGACCGCAGCGACCTGCTGCTGCTCGTCTCGACCCCGGACGTGCCGTCGATGAAGAACATCCGCCTCGCGCTGCAGACGCTCGAGCTGCTCGGCTTCCCGGTCGAGCGGGTCGCACTCGTCGCCAACCGGGCCGGGATGGCCGGCGGCGCGTCGACGAAGGACGTCGCGACGACGATCGGCCGCGAGATCAAGTTCGTGCTGCCCGAGGACGCGCTCGTCCCGACCAGCATCAACGCGGGCGTGCCGGCGGTCGTGCTGGCGCCGACGTCGAAGTTCTCGCGGGGCGTCAAGGAGATGGTCTCCGTCTTCTCGGCGAACGGCTCGGCGGCCGAGCGCGAGCGGCGGTTCCGGCTGCCGGGGGTGCACCGGTGAACCTCAACGACCGGCTCAACCGCGGCAACGGCGACGCCGCGGCGGCCGCGGCCGCGCTGCTGACGCTCGCCGGCAGCTCCGAGGACCCGCTGCAGCTGCCCGCGCGCGCGCCGCTGCCGGTCGACCCGCACGCCGAGCTGAAGAACCGGATCCACCGCGCCTGCATCGCGCGACTCGGGACGGCGCTCTCGACCGTCGAGTCGCCGGACGAGCTCGGCGAGCTCGTTCGGGCGACCGTCGTCGAGGAGCTGACCCTCGACCGGACGCCGCTGACGCGCGACGAGCGCGTCCGCGTCGAGCAGGAGATCGCCGACGACATCCTCGGCTACGGCCCGCTCGAGCCGTACCTGCGCGACCCGACCGTGACCGAGATCATGGTCAACGGCCCGCAGGACGTCTACGTCGAGCGCGGCGGCAAGATCGAGTCGGCCGACGTCGTCTTCACCGACAACGCGCACGTTCTGCGGATCATCGACCGGATCGTCTCGCAGGTCGGCCGCCGCGTCGACGAGGCGTCGCCGATGGTCGACGCCCGCCTCCCCGACGGCAGCCGCGTCAACGCCGTCGTGCCGCCGCTCTCGCTGCGCGGGCCGGCGCTCACCATCCGCAAGTTCTCGCGCGACCCGTACTCGCTCGCCGACCTCGTCGGCTTCGGCTCGCTCTCCGGGCAGGCGGCGGAGTTCCTCGGCGCCTGCATCCGCGCGAAGGTGAACGTCCTCATCTCCGGCGGCACCGGCTCCGGCAAGACGACGCTGCTGAACGCCCTCTCCGGCTTCGTGCCCGGCAACGAGCGGATCGTGACGATCGAGGACGCCGCCGAGCTGCAGCTGCTGCAGCGGCACGTCGTCTCGCTCGAGGCGCGGCCGCCGAACATCGAGGGTCAGGGCGAGGTGCGGATCCGGGAGCTCGTCCGGAACGCGCTGCGGATGCGGCCCGACCGGATCATCGTCGGCGAGGTCCGCGGCGCCGAGACGCTCGACATGCTTCAGGCGATGAACACGGGCCACGAGGGCTCGCTGACGACGATCCACGCGAACTCGCCGCGGGACGCCCTGCACCGGCTGGAGATGCTCGTGCTGATCGGCGGGCTCGAGCTGCCGCTGCGGGCGATCCGCGAGCAGATCGCCTCGGCGTTCGACCTGATCGTCCACCTCGTCCGGCTCGTCGACGGCTCGCGCCGGATCAGCCACGTGACCGAGGTGGCCGGGATGGAGGGCGACATCGTCACCCTGCAGGACATGTTCGCGGCGCGGACGCCCGACCGCGACAGCGACCTCGACGGGCCGATCTCGCTGCTCGGGCCGCTCCGCCCCACCGGCCTGCTGCCGAACTTCCTCTCGAAGTTCCTCGCGAACGGGGTGCAGGTCCCCTACCACGCCTTCGACGAGGCCGCATGAGGAGGACCGCGGCCGGCGCCGGCCTGCTGGCCGCGCTGACGCTCGTCGCGGCGGCACCGGCCTCCCCGGCCGCGCCGCGCTACGAGCTCCGCCGCGTCGACCTCTCCTCCTACCCGCTCGTCCGCCTCGTCGTCCGCAGCTCGCGCGGCGCGCCGGCGCCCGTCCCGTACGCCGACGGGCGCCGCGTCCACGGCGCCGACGTCGAGAATCTCGGCGGCGCCAAGGCGGTCGTGCTGGCGATCGACCGCTCGCAGTCGATGCGCGGCACGCCGCTCGCCCGGGCAACCGACGCCGCCGCCGGCTTCCTGCGGCGGAAGCGGAGCGCGGACGAGGTGGCGATCGTCTCGTTCGGGCCCCGGTCGCTCGCGCAGACGACGTTCGCCCGCGCGACGATCGACGCCGACAACGCGCTCTCCTCGCTCTCGACGGCGTCGCGGCCGGGGACGGCGCTCTGGGACGCCGTCGTCCTCTCGGCCTCGCAACTGCGGAAGCAGGGCCTGCTCGGGCGGGTGCTCGTGCTCCTGACCGACGGCCGGGACGTCGGCAGCGTCGCGACCCTCGCCGACGCCGTGCGCGCCGTGCAGCGGGCGAAGGTCGTCGTCTACGCGATCGCGCTCGGCCACGCCGACCGGGCTCCGCTCGGGCGGCTCGCGCACGCGAGCGGCGGCTCGCTCTACGGCGCGGCGACGAGCGACGTGCTCGCCGCCGTCTACGGGCGGATCGCGCGCGAGCTCAGCCGCACGTGGAGCGTCTCCTTTCCTACCTCGGCCCGGCCGGGCGACACGCTGACGCTCTCGCTCGGGCGGACGGGCGCGCGCGTGCCGGTCGTCGTTCCCGGCCCGCGGGTGTCGGTCTCGGGGTCGTGGCTGCCGTCCCGGCTCGTGCGCAGCCCCGCGGGCGTCGCGGCGACGGCGCTCGTCGCGGCGGTGGTCGTCTTCCTCGTCGCGCTGCGCCTGCTCGCGCTGCCGGCGGCCGAGCGCAGCCGCCGCCTCGTCCTCTCGCACACCGAGCCGCGCGCGCGGCGGGCGCGGCCCTCGCGGCGCGCGCGGCTCGCGTCGGCCGTCGCCGCGCTCGACCGCAGCCTCCGCCGCGGCCGGCAGTGGGAGCAGCTGGAGCGGCTCGTCAGCCGTGCCGGGATCCCGGTGTCGGCGTCGACGCTGCTGCTCGGCGGGCTGGCCGCGGCGGTCGCGTGCTCGCTGCTTGCGCTCCTGCTCGGCGTCTCCGGCTTCGGCGTCGTGCTCGCGTTCGTGGTCGGCTTCGCCGTGCCACTCGTCGCCGCGCGCATCGTCGCGCGCCGCCGCGTCTCGGCGTTCGACGACCAGCTGCCGGACGTGCTCGCGACGGTGGCGAGCACGCTGCGCGTCGGGCACGGGCTGAAGGCCGGGCTGCAGGCGGTCGCCGACGACGGCCCGCAGCCGGCCAGCGGCGAGCTGCGTCGCGTGCTCTCGGAGGCCCGGCTCGGGCGGCCGCTCGACGAGGCGCTGATCTCGATGTGCGAGCGGCTCGGCTCCGACGACCTGATGTACGTCGCGACCGCGGTCGACGTGCAGAGCCGCGTCGGCGGCTCGCTCGCCGGCGTCTTCGAGACGGTCGCGGAGACCGTGCGCCAGCGCCAGCAGCACCGCCGCCGCGTCCGCGCGCTGACCGCGAGCGGGCGGGCGAGCGCGACCGTGCTCTCGCTGCTGCCGTTCGTGCTCGTCGTGCTCGTCTCGCTCGTCAACCCGCACTACATGCTTCCGTTCCTGCGCAGCGGGACCGGGCACGTGCTGATCCTCGTCTCGCTCGTCTCCATCTCCATCGGCGCGCTGCTGCTCGCCCGGATCGCGAACGTGAAGGGCTGACGGGTGGTCGTGCTGCTCCTGCTCGGCGTCCTCTGCTGCGGCGGCGCGCTCGTGCTCGCGGTCGAGGCGACGCCGCGCGGCCGCACGGCGCGCCGCGCCGCGCTCGGCCGGGCGGCGCGCTACGCGACCGTCGAGACGGCCTCGCGGGCCGCGCCGGCCGCCGACCGCCGGCACCTGCTCGACCACGTCGTCCCGGCGCTGAGCCGGGTCGCGCTGCGGGTGCTGCCCCAGAGCCGGCCGGAGAAGATCCAGCGGCGCCTCGAGGCCGCCGGGGTCGCGACGAAGCTGACCGTCCAGCGCTTCCTCGCGCTGAAGACCGTGCTCGCGGTGCTCGCGCTCGTGCTCTCCTTCGGGCTCGACGGGGTGACCGCGAAGGGGTTCCTGCTCGCGATCCTGCTCGTGCTCGCGGCGCTGCTCCTCCCCGACTACGTGCTCGCCCGGCGCGCGGGCTTCCGCTCCGAGCTGCTCGCCGCCGACCTGCCGCAGGCGATCGACCAGATCGTCGTCTCGCTCGAGGCCGGGCTGGCGTTCGACGCGGCGCTCTCGTACTTCGTCCAGCGGAGCCGGTCCGCCTTCGCCCGCGAGCTCCGCGTCGTCCTCTCGGAGATCCGGATGGGGGAGTCGCGCGCCGAGGCCCTGAAGCGGCTCGCCGAGCGCGTACCGCACCCGGACGTCCGCGGCTTCGTGCACACGCTCGTCCAGGCGGAGGGCGTCGGCATCTCGCGCGTGCCGCTGCTGAAGAGCCAGGCCGCCGACCTGCGCCACCGCCGGCAGCTCGCCGCGGAGGAGAAGGCGCAGAAGGCGCCGGTGAAGATGCTCTTCCCGACGCTCGTCTTCATCCTGCCGGTGATGTTCATCGTGCTGCTCGGGCCGGCGTTCCAGCAGAGCTCGCGGCTCTTCCATCCCTAGATGAGTAGTTCCACGATCCCGCGCGTCCGGCTGCGCGACCTGGCGCTCTCGCGGCCGCTCGGCGCCGCCGCCGCGCTCGGCGTCGCGGCCGCCTGCACGACCGCGGCGTGGCGCTTCCCGGCCGGGATCGAGGGCGTCGAGGCGGCGCTCTTCGCGTGCGTGCTCGTCCTGCTCGCGGCGGTCGACCTCGAGCGGCGGCTGCTCCCGAACGTCCTCGTCGGGCCCGCCTCGGGGCTGCTGCTCGCGCTCGCGCTCGCCGCCGACCCGGCCGACGGCGCCCGCCGGCTCGCGTGGGCGGCGGGCGCGTTCGCCGTCCTGCTCGCGCTCGCGCTGCTGCGGCCCGCCGCCCTCGGTATGGGCGACGTCAAGCTCGCCTTCCTGCTCGGCGCCGGCCTCGGCTCGGGCGTCGTCGCCGCGTTCCTCGTCGGCTCGCTCACGGCCGGCGCCGCCGCCGTCGTGCTGCTCGTGCGGCACGGACGGGGCGCCCGCCGGATGTCGATCCCGCTCGGGCCGTTCCTCGCGCTCGGGGCGCTCGTCGTCCTCTTCGCGTAGCCGGGAACCGGACCGACAAGCGGTCGTCTCGATGTACAACGCGACCGTCGCGCGTACACGGAAAACCGTGCGTTTCCCGGGATTTCGAATTTCGATGTACAGCCGCGGAGCCCGCCGCCGTACCAGTTATCCGCGCGGCTCCGAACTGGTACAGGAATCGCATTGAGAGGCCTTCCCGGGCGGCGCACCATCGACCCGGGGTATGGGGAACTCACCGCGCACGACGCTCGAGCACTGGTCTGGAAGGCGCCCGTCTTCCGTCGACCGCCCGCTCGCGTCGGCGGTCGTGGCGAGCCTCCGGACGTCGTGGTCGGACGCGCGAGAGCGCGGTGACCGGACGCGGCTCGGCACCCCCTCGAGCCCCACGCAGACAGACGTCGACAACCCCTCCGCACGGATCGCCCCGTCATGGTCGAGCACGCGAGAGCGCGCGCACCGGACGGCCGAGGCGACAGTCGATATCCGGCGGAGCGGCGAGACGACAGGACCCCGGCACGGCGGTGCGATCGCCGTCACCGTTGCGACGCTCGCGTTGCTCGTCGCCGCCCCGGCGGCGTACGCCACGGGCCCCGGCACCACCCCGGCGGACACGGCAGGTCAGGAGTCGGCAGCGCAGGACTCGACCGCCCAGGCGCAGGATCCCGGGACGCCGGGACCGGCGCAGGATTCGTCCGCCGTGGGGACCACGGCAGCGACCGACGCGACTGCGAGCGACACCGGTGCACCGGCCGCCGGCGGCGGCGGCCAGGCGCAGCCGAGCCCCGCCGGCCAGACCGCGTCCAGCACCGCCACGGCGGGGCAGGACACGGCCTCGAACGGCAGCACCACCGTCCGCGTCGGGCAGCCCGGCAACGACGGCGCGGTCGCGCAGACGAACGCGGCCGGCACGAGCTCGTCGGCCGACGCCTCGTCCGCGGGCGCACCGCCCGGCCCGCAGGGGCAAGGGCAGGGTCCGCCCGCCGGCGCGACCGCCGGCACGACGCAGACCTCACCGGGGAATGCGAACGTCGTCGTCCGGGTCGGCAGCCCGGGCGACGTCGGAGCGGTCGGCCAGACGAACAGCGCCGCCGCCGCCGCGAGCTCGAGCGCAGCCGGCTCCACCGCCGCCGATCCCACGGCGGCCGACGCGTCTTCGGGGCAGCCGCAGGCGCAGGCGAGCGCGACGGCGACGCAGACCTCGCCGTCGAACGTCGACGTCGTCGTCCGGGTCGCCAGCCCAGGCGAAAACGGCGGAGTCACGCAGACGAACAGCACGCAGGCAGCGGCCGACGCGCCGCCGCCCGCGACCCCCGCCGCCGCACCGGTCGCCGGCGAGCCCGCGGCGACCGACCAGGTCGTGACGACGACCGGCTCGTCGGCGGCGGTCAACGCGAGCCTGTCGGATCAGTCGGTCGACCAGAGCAACAACGTCGTCGCCGACCCCGCCGACGCGGTCGGCCCCGTCGCGCCGCCGCAGCCGCTCGCGCAGCCCGGCGTCGGCACCGCGAACGCGACGCAGCAGGACGCGACGAACACGGTCGTCTCCGTCCGGATCGGCAGCCCCGGCAGCGACGGCGCGGTCGTCCAGTCGAACACCGTCGCCGCGACGGGCTCGAGCGCCGACCTCGGCATCGTCACCGTCGTCGCGGGAACGAACACGAACGTCTCGGTCGTCGTCCCCGGCGTCGCCTCCGGCGCGCCCGCCGGCGACACGTGGACGTGGAACTGGGTGTGGGACGGCACGTGGACGCTGCCGGCCGGCGCCACCGCGGCGGACGTGGCGCCGACGAGCGCGGCGACGTGGAGCTGGCTGTGGAGCACGCAGCCCGCTGCGGCGGCCGCCGCCTCCACGAGCGCCTCTCCGACCGCGACCGCAGCCACGCCCACCGGCACGTGGACGTGGACGTGGACCTGGAACCTGCCGGACGGGCAGCCGTGGAACTGGACGTGGACGCAGCCCTGCGCGTGCAACTGGGCCTGGACCTGGGCCTGGGACTGGAGCAAGGGCGTGCCCGGCTCGACACCCCCGCAGCCGCAGGCGGAGCCCGTCGCGCCGACGACCGGCGGGATCGACACCGGCGCGGTGACGCAGACGAACGCGGTCACGGCGGAGGCCGCGGCGAGCGCGACGATCTCGGCGAGCGCGAGCTCGGCGCCGGTCGTCGTCGACGCCGCCGGCGACCCGATCTCCTCCGAGGCGCCCGCGCCGGGCGCGCAGTCGCTGCTCGCGCTCGGGCAGCTCTCGTCGGCGTTCGCGCAGGCGACGCAGTCCGGCGTCTGGAACCGGAACGTCGTCTGGGGCGTCGCGACGCAGCCGGTCCACCAGTCGAACCTCCTGGACGCGGCCGCGCAGTCGACGCTCGAGATCGACGCCGGCCAGGCCGTCCAGCAGATCGCCGCGGTCGGCGACGGCACGACGCAGACGATCTCGGGGCAGCAGTCGACCGCGGCCTCGCAGGTCGGCGCGGCGGCGGCGACCGCGACACAGCAGGACAGCGGCAACTACGAGCTCGCGTGGGCGCCCGACCCGAATCAGGCGACGGTCGGGACGGTCGACCAGGCGAACACCGGCTCGGCGCTGGCGGCGGTCGCCTCGTGGGCGACGTTGACGCAGTCGCTGACGCAGCTCGAGGACGTGGGCACCGCCTCCGTCCAGTCGGAGACGGCGACGCAGGAGATCTCGAGCAGCCAGGTGTCGGGCGCGCTCGCCGAGGTCTCGCAGCTCCGCACCTGGAACCTCGACCTGTTGCTCGTCCCGGCCGGCAGCCGCGCGACCAACCCGGCGCTGCGCCAGTGGAACGACGTCGAGACGACGAGCCTCGCCGGCAACCTCGGCATCGCCTCGCAGACGGTCGTCCAGGCGTCCGGCGGGCCCGCGGACGCGCAGAGCTCGGACGCGCAGCAGCAGCTCGTGCTCGAGCAGTCGGCGATCGCCTATTCCCCCGCGGCGCAGAGCGACCTGCTCAACCGTGCGCAGTGGCTCGGGATCGAGCCGCCGCCGCCGCAGCCGGTTACGCCCGAGCAGCCCGCGCCGCCGATGCCCGCGCCGCCGCCTGCGCCGCCGGCGCCCGCCGGCATCGCGAGCGCGCAGCTGACGATCGCCGTCCCGAGCGGCCCCTCGCTCGGCACGAGCCTCTCGATCTCGAGTGTCGCCCTGACGATCGTGCAGACCCGGGGCGGCGACGGGCGCCACGCGACCGGCGAGACGCCGCCGACGGCCGGCCTCGCGGTTCCCGGCGGCTGTGCGTTCGCGTGCCCGGCGGCGGCCTTCGCGCCCGCGACGGCGGCCGGCGAGACGCCGGCGGGCGCGCACGACACGTCCTCCTCTGCGGCACCCCGGCGGGACTCGGGGTCGTCACCGCGCTGCTCCTGCGCGGCGACCCCGACTCCCGCCGGGTCGGCGCCGGCCGGCGGCTTCCCCGGCCCGGACGCCGCCGGCAACGAGCCCTACAGGTTTGCGGCCCCCGCTCGGATCAGGCCGCAAGTGCCCGCATCGACCCTTGGGCGGTCGATGGCTTTCCTCGATCCCTTCGAGCGGCCCGGGTAGGACGGCCGGTCGCGCCAACTGCGTCGGACGCCTTGGGAGTCCGGCGGAGCACGACCGGAACGACCAACCCAACTGCTCGAAAGGAGCACATACCTTGAACGGCAAACATTGGTGGCTCGCAGCACTGGTCGCCGGCGTTGCCTTCCTCTTCTCGGCGCAGACAGCGTTCGCAGGAGGCGGAGACGGCAACATCCTGGGCGATCCGTCTGCGACGGCCGGCAATACCGCCGCGAACACGAACACGCAGACGAACGCAGCCCTGCAGAACCTGGGCGTGCATCAGAGCGCGAACGCGTTCAGCGGGCCGGCCATCTCCAGAGGCGGTTCGTACAACACCGCCGGCAACGGAGGCAACGGCGGCGGCGCCGCGACGGTGGTCATCCCCGTCTCGGTCGCTGTCGGCGGCTCCTCCGGGACGTGCAACGGCACCAACAGCGGAGCCGCAAGCGGCTGCGTCTCGTCGTCCAGCGGCACCTCGTCGACCTCGTCGTCGGGCAACGCCGTGGGCAACGGCGGCACGGCCAACGCGAACGGTGGCTCGGACAACCTCGGCGCCGCCTCCAACGGAGGCGACGGCGGCCTGTCCGTGGCTGCCAGCGGCGGCAACCGCGGCGGCTCGGCCGGCACGGGCGGCAACTCGACCGGAGACGCCGTGAACGGCGGCAACACCTCCGGCGACGCCAGCTCGAGCCAGTCGGCGGACGGCGGCTGCTCCGGCTGCCTCGGCGACCACACGTCGTCGGGCTCCAACCTGGGCACCAACGACCCGTCGAGCGGCAACGCCTCGAGCCACGGGTCGACGAACACCGGCTCCCTCGCGGGCGACACCGGCTCCGGCGGCTCGACCGCCAGCGGTGAGTCCGAGGGCGGCTCGGCGCTCGCCAGCTCGAACAGCGTCGCCGCGTCGGGGGACACCTCCGGCATCTCCGGCGACAACACGAGCACGGCCGGCAACACCACCACCGGTAGCGGTGGGCCGACCGGCAGCGCCTCCGGCGCCAACGGCGGCGACGCCACCGCGGCGACCGGCGGCAACAACGGCAGCGACCCGACCAGCGGCGACGTCAGCAACACCGGGGCGTCGACCACGGGCGCGTCGACGTCGACCCTGACCACCGGCTCCGCAGCCGGCGGCACGAACACGGCGACGAACACGAGCGGCGCGGCTTCGAGCGGGCCGGCCGCGAGTGGCAGCAACACGACCGGCGCGGCCACCGGCGGAGCGGCCGGCGGCAACTCGGCCGTCGGCGGCAGCGCGGCCGGCGGCGCGGGCGGCGCAGGCGGCACGGCATGTGCCGGTTGCGGCGGCAGCGCGACGACGTCGAGTGGGAACTCGGCGGACGTCACGAGCGTCGGGCACGACAACGGCAACTCCGCCAGCAACATCGGCGCGACCGACAGCGGGAACGCCCTCGGTGGCAACGCCACCTCGGGTCCCGTGACGGGCGGCACCGGTGGAGCCGGTGGGGCCGGTGGCAGCGTGTCGGCGAACGGCGGCCCCGCGACGAGCGGGCCCGCGATGGCCGGCAACACCTCCACCGTCACCCAGTCGCTGAGCCAGAGCAACACCAACGGTGCTGCCACGATCAGCGGCCTGACCGCGACGGCGCGCGCGGCGAACCGCACGCGCATCTCGTAGACGCGAGAGCCAGCAGGATGAAACCCCGTCGGAGTGACCAAGCGATCCGCAGCACCGAGGCCCGCCGTGCCCAAGCCGGCGGCGTCGACGTGCACGCGTGTCCGGTGTCGCTCCGGCGGGCGGGGGCGCCCATCGACGGGTGGACGCCGACACCACGACTCTTGGAGCCGGGACGGCGGTCGTCCCAAGCGACCGCCGTCCGGCAGTGATGGAGATGAGCATGCATACGGCAACGTCGGGGCCGCCGCGCGGCGGCCCCGGCGCAGGCCGTTCCGGACGGCATAGCCTGTGCGCCGGATGCGGGTCGTCCTGGCAGATCCACCGGCGTTCACGCCGCCGTACGACCACGAGCTCGCCGCCGCGCTCGCACGTGCGGGCGCGGAGGTTCGGCTCGTCACCTCGCGCTTCCGCTTCGGCGCGGCCCCCGCCCCGGACGGGTACGAGCGGCGCGAGCTCTTCTACCCGCTTTCGTCGCGGCTCTTCGGGCGCTCGCCGCTGCGGGTGCCGTTGAAGGTCGCCGAGCATCCGTTCGGGCTCGCCGCGACGCGCGCGCTCCGCGCGGACGTGCTGCACGTGCAGTGGCTCGTCCCGGAGCTCGACCGCCGCCTCTTCCACCCGCACGTTCCGTCCGTCTTCACCGCGCACGACCTGCTGCCGCGGCGGACGGCCTCGAAGCTCTCGCTCTGGCGGACGCTGCTCGCGCGGTTCGACCGCGTCGTCGTGCACAGCGAGAGCGGACGCGAGACGCTCGCCCCGCTCGGCGTCGACGCCCGCGTCATCCCCCACCCCGTCTTCCGCTCCGACCCGCCGCGCACCGACGACGGCGGCACGGTGCTCGCGCTCGGCGTCATCCGCGACTACAAGGGGCTCCCGGACGCGATCGAGGCCACGCGCCGGGCCGGCGCCCGCCTGCTCGTCGCGGGCGACCCGCTCGAGCCGGTCGACCGCGGCGGCGACGAGCACGTCGAATGGCGGCTCGGCTACCTGCCCGAGGCGGAGGTCGACCGCGCGCTCGGCGACGCGACGGTCGCCGTCTTCCCCTACAGGCCCGAGCTCGACCAGTCGGGCGCGCTGCTGCGCGCGCTCGGCGCCGGCGTCCCCGTCGTCGCCTACGACGTGGGCGGGATCGCCGAGCCGGTGCGCCGCTTCGGCGCCGGCCGCGTCGTGCCGGCCGGCGACGTCGAGGCGCTCGCGGCGGCGCTCGGCGAGGTGCTCGCCGACCCGGAGCCGGCACGGGCGGGCGCCCGGCGGGCGCGCGAGGAGCTGACCTGGGACGCGTCCGCGCGCGCGCACCTCGAGCTCTACCGGGAGATCGCGTGAGCGTAGGCTCGACGGAGCTCATCAGAGAGCGGAGGCAGCGGGCTTGCCGCTGCCGGGAGCGGACATGAGCTTCCGCCGGCGCCGCTTCGGCGACGTGATCCGGCGGCAGCTCGAGCTCTTCGTGGACGACCGCGCGGACGATCTCTTCGAGGAGATCCTGGAGCGCAAGGCCGCCTACGACCGGGCCGACCGCGACGACGCCGAGGAGCTGTACGGCGACTACGTCGACGCGGTCGAGACAGCCACGGAGGCGCTCGCGGACATGCGCGACCGCTTCGCGCGCACGCTCGACGACGCCGCCGCCGAACGGTACGAGGAGGAGTTCAACCGGGCGGTGAAGAAGCGCTGGCCGGCACTCGGATTGGAGATCGACCTGCGATGACGCCGCCCGTACCGATCGAGGACTACGCGCTGATCGGCGACCTGCAGGCCGCCGCGCTCGTCGACCTGCACGGGTCGATCGACTGGCTCTGCTTCCCGCGCTTCGACTCCGGCGCCTGCTTCGCCGCGCTGCTCGGCACGCCGGAGAACGGACGCTGGCTGCTCGCGCCGGCCGCCGGCGGCACGCCGACGCGCCGCTATGTCCCCGACACGATGGTGCTCGAGACGACGTGGGAGAACGACGAGGGCTGCGTCCGCGTCTTCGACTTCATGCCGCCGCGCGGCCGCGCCCCCGACGTCGTGCGGCTCGTCGAGGGCGTCCACGGCAGCGTCCGCATGCAGAGCGAGCTCGTGATCCGCTTCGACTACGGCAGCGTCGTCCCGTGGGTGCGCCGCGTCGGCGCCGACCGCGTCGCGATCGCCGGCCCGGACGCGCTCTACCTGCGGACTCCCGCGGAGACCCACGGCGAGAACATGCACACCGTCTCGGAGGCGACGGTCGCCGAGGGCGAGCGGGTGCCGTTCGTGCTGACGTGGAACCCGTCGCACGAGCCGGCGCCGACGCCCGTCGACGCCGAGGCCGCGCTCGAGGAGACGGTCTCGTTCTGGGAGGAGTGGAACGCGCGCTGCATCGTGCCGCTGCCGCCGCGCGAGCGCGAGCTGATCCACCGCTCGCTGATGGTGCTGAAGACGCTCACCTATGCGCCGACCGGCGGCATCGTCGCGGCGCCGACGACCTCGCTGCCGGAGTCGCCCGGCGGCGTGCGCAACTGGGACTACCGCTTCTGCTGGCTGCGCGACGCGACGCTGACGCTCTCGGCGCTCCTGCACGCGGGCCACCGCGACGAGGCGGCGGCGTGGCGCGACTGGCTGCTGCGCGCGGTCGCCGGCAACCCGGCCGACCTGCAGATCATGTACGGCCTGGCGGGCGAACGCCGGCTGCCGGAGTACGAGCTGCCGTGGCTGTCCGGCTTCGCCGGCTCGGCGCCCGTACGGATCGGCAACGACGCGGTGAAACAGCTTCAGCTGGATGTGTACGGGGAGGTCCTGGACTCGCTGTCGCTGGCCCGTCGCTCGGGCCTGCCCTCGAAGCCGCACATGTGGGCGATGCAGTGCTCTCTGCTGGACTTCCTGCGCCGGGCCTGGCGGCAGCCCGACGAGGGGCTGTGGGAGGTGCGTGGCGGCCGGCGTCACTTCGTGCACTCCAAGGTGATGGTGTGGGTGGCCGCCGACCGCGCGGTGCGCACGCTGGAGGAGAACCCGTCGCTGCGCGGCGACCTCGACGACTGGCGGGCACTGCGCGAGGACGTGCACCGCGAGGTGTGCGCCAAGGGCTACGACGCCGAGCGGAACACCTTCACCCAGTCCTACGGCTCCCGCGAACTGGACGCCGCCCTGCTGCTCATCCCCCGGGTGGGCTTCCTGCCGCCCGGCGACCCGCGCGTGCTCGGCACCGTCGACGCGATCCGCGCGGAACTCGGCGAGGGCGGCCTCGTACGCCGCTACAGCACCGACACGAGCAGCGTCGACGGGCTGCCCGGCGGCGAGGGCACCTTCCTGGCCTGCTCGTTCTGGCTCGCCGACGCGCTGCACGTGACCGGCCGTACGCAGGAGGCCCGGGAGCTGTTCGAACGGCTGGTGGGCCTCGCCAACGACGTGGGGCTGCTCGCGGAGGAGTACCAGGTGGGCCGCGACGGGGTGCCCGGCCGACAGCTCGGCAACTTCCCGCAGGCGTTCAGCCACATCGGCCTGGTGAACACGGCCCTCGCGCTGTACGGGGGCGAGCGGGCAGGATGGATGCCATGGATCTTGGACTGAAGGACCGGGTGTACGTCGTCACCGGATCGACCCGCGGACTGGGCAACGCCACCGCGCGCGAGCTCCTCGCCGACGGCGCGAAGGTGGTCATCACAGGGCGGGACGAGAAGCGGGTCGCCGAGGCGGCGGCCGAACTGGGCCCGAACGCGGTCGGGGTGGCCGTGGACAACGCGGACCCCGAGGCCGCCGCACGGCTGATCGCGGCGGCGCGGGACACCTTCGGCGGCTTCCACGGCGTCCTCGTCAGCGTCGGCGGGCCACCGCCCGGCTTCGTCGCCGACAACACCGACGAGCAGTGGCAGGCGGCGTTCGAGTCGGTGTTCCTCGGCGCGGTGCGGCTCGCTCGCGCGGCGGCGGCCGAGCTGGAGCCGGGCGGGGTCATCGGGTTCGTGCTGTCCAGCTCGGTGTACGAGCCGGTTCCCGGGCTGACCATCTCCAACGGGCTGCGGCCCGGGCTCGCCGGGTTCGCCAAGTCCCTCGCGGACGAGCTGGGGCCGCGGGAGATCCGGGTGGTGGGGCTGCTGCCGGGGCGTATCGACACGGACCGCGTGCGCGAGCTCGACGCGTTGTCGGCGGACCCCGAGGC
>DASSSR010000019.1:0-23565 GCA_035708345.1 Gaiellaceae bacterium | reverse complement strand
CGCCGTAGAGGACGACGACGTTGCCCGGCCCCTGCGCCTTCGCCGACTGCAGGCGCGACGCGTCGAGCAGTCCGACGCACATCGCGTTCACGAGGCAGTTGCCGGCGTACGCCTCGTCGAAGACGGTCTGGCCGCCCAGGTTCGCGATGCCGACCGAGTTGCCGTAGCCGCCGATGCCCGCGACCGCGCGCTGGAAGTGCTCGTCCGGGGCGCCGAACCAGAGCCCGTCCAGCAGGGCGACCGGCCGCGCACCCATCGCGACGATGTCGCGGATGATCCCGCCGATCCCCGTCGCGGCGCCCTGGTAGGGCTCGACCGCAGAGGGATGGTTGTGCGACTCGCACTTGAAGGTGACGGCCTGCCCGTCGCCGAGGTCGAGCACGCCCGCGTTCTCGCCCGGGCCCTGCAGCACGCGCTCGCCCCTCGAGGGCAGCCGCTTCAGCAGCCGGGCCGAGTGCTTGTAGCCGCAGTGCTCCGACCACAACAGGGAGAAGACGGCGAGCTCGAAGTGGTTCGGGTCGCGCTCGAGCAGCTCCCGGATACGGCTCGCTTCCCAGTCGGTGAGACCGAGGGCGCGGTGCAGGGGCTGATCGGCGACCTGCGACAGACGGTCCATCGTAGCCGGGGAAACAGACGGCGTCTCCGCTGCGTTACATCCGGATATGGCCCGCCGGAACGCCGCCATGCTCGTCGCGCTCTCGCTGATCTGGGGCGCGTCGTTCCTCTTCATCAAGGTGGCCGTGCGCGACCTCGCGCCCGCCTCGCTCATCCTCGGCCGCCTCGGGCTCGCCGCGATCACGCTCGCGCTGATCGCAGCCGTCCTGCTCGGCCGGGAGCAGACGCTCCGCGAGCTGCGGGCGAACGCCGGCCCGCTCGCGCTCGTCGGGATCGTCAACACCGCCGTCCCGTTCTGGCTGCTCTCGTGGGGCGAGACGCGGATCCAGTCGGGGCTCGCGTCGATCATCCAGGCGGCCGTGCCGATCTTCAACGCGCTGATCGCGTTCGGGTTCTTCCGGGAGGTGCGGGTGACGGGCGTCCGGCTGGCCGGGGTCGCCGTCGGCTTCGTCGGCGTCGCGCTGCTCGTCGGCGCGCAGCCGGAGGGGAAGGTGCTCGGGGCGCTCGCCGTCGTCGGGATGGCGTTCTGCTACGGGCTCGGCGGGCTGCTCGCGGGCCGTCACCTCTCGGGCGTGCAGCCGGTCGTCGTCGCGCTCGGGTCGACCGCCGTCTCGGCGCTCGTCGCCGCGCCGGCGGGGATCGCGCAGGCGGTCGGGACGAGCATCGGCTGGAAGGCGCTCGGCTCGGTCGCTGTCCTCGGCGTGGTCGGGACGGCGGTCGCCTATCTGCTCTTCTTCGCGCTGATCCGCGGCGCCGGCGCGGCCTACGCCTCGCTCGTCACGTACCTCTGCCCGCCGATCGCGCTCGCGTACGGGGCGATCTTCCTCGGCGAGCGGTTCGGCGTCGCCGCCTTCGCCGCGCTCGCGATCATCCTCGCCGGCGTCGCGCTCGGCTCCGGCGCGGTCGGGATCGGCCGCGTCAGGAGGCGGATACCCTCGGAGGCGTGAGCCGGCGCTACGCGTTCTTCCTCGTCGCGCTGGGCGCGATCTGGGGGTCCTCGTATCTCTTCATCAAGGTCGGCGTCCGCGAGCTGTCGCCGGCGGCGCTGATCGAGCTGCGGCTGCTCTGCGCGGCGCCGCCGCTGCTCGTCTTCGCCGCGCGGCGGTACGGCTGGGCGGCGATCGCGCGGGCCTGGCGGCCGGGGATCCTGCTCGGCGCGATCAACGCGGCGATCCCGTTCACACTGATCGCCTGGGGCGAGAAGCACGTCGACTCGGGGGTCGCCGCCGTCGCGAACTCCTCGGTGCCGATCTTCGTCGCGATCCTCGCCGTCTGGTTCGTGCCGAGCGAGCGCTCGACCGGGCTGCGGCTCGCCGGCGTCGGGCTCGGCCTCGTCGGCGTCGCCGTGCTCGCCGGCATCCATCCGGCCGGCGGCTGGATGGGCGCGGCCGGGACGGGCGCGATCGTGCTCGCCTCGGTCTCGTACGCGGCCGCCAACCTCTACGCGGGGCGGCGGATGTCGGTCGGCGGCCCGGTGCTCGCCGCCGGCTCGATGACGTGGGCGCTCGTGCTGCTGCTCCCGCTCGCGCTCGTCTCGCTGCCGGCGCACACGCCGGGCTGGAAGTCGATCGGCTCCGGCGTCGCGCTCGGGCTCGGCGGGACGGCGGTGGCGCAGATCCTCTCCTACCGGATGATCCGCCTCTGGGGCTCGTCGCGCTCCGTGCTCGTCGCCTACATGCTGCCGGCGTTCGCGCTCGCGTACGGCGCCGTCTTCCTCGGCGAGCCGCTGAGCTGGCAGAAGCTCGTCGGGCTGGCGCTGATCCTCGGCGGCGTCGGGCTCGGCGCGGGAGCGGTGCGGCTGCCGCGACGGACGCCGGCGGTGCAGACACCGTGAGCGTAGGCTCGACGGAGCTCACTCCGGAGCGGAGACGCCGGCTTTGCCGGCGTCGGGAGCGGGACGCGTGAGCGTTGCGGTGCGCCGTGCAGAGCCGACGGACGCAGACTTCCTGCTGGAGCTGCTCCGCGACGAGGACACGGAGCCCTACCTGGGGCGGCGGGGCTGGACGCGGGAGGACGTGCTCGCGGACGTCGAGCGCTCGCGGCGCGAGCCGGAGGAGTTCGGCTGGTACGTCTTCGAGGTCGGCGGCGACCGGGCCGGCTGCGTCTGGTTCCGGCGGACGAACGAGCGGAACCGGATCGCCGAGGCCGGCCGCTTCGCCGTCCACCCGTCCTTCCGCGGACGCGGCGTCGGCGTCGAGGCGGCGCGCGCGTTCCAGCGGCACCTGCTGCGGGAGCTCGGCTTCCACCGGATCGAGATCCAGGTCTACGCCTTCAACGAGCGCGCGATCGCGCACGCGGAGCGGTCGGGCTACGTCCGCGAGGGGACGAAGCGGCGCGCGTACCTCAGGAACGGGCAATGGGTCGACGCCGTCCTCTTCTCCCTGCTTGAGGAGGACCTCGACGGGTAAGGCCGTCGCATGGACCAGCTGACGAAGTACCTCACCGACGCCCACTCGATCGAGGTGCAGGCGCTCGCGCAGCTGCGCAGCGCGCCCGATCTGGCGGGCGACCCCGAGAACGCCGCGGCGTTCCGCGAGCATCTGCATGAGACGGAGGAGCACGAGCGGCTCGTGCGCGGGCTGCTCGAGCAGCGGGGCGCGCAGCCGTCACGCGTCAAGGACGCCGTGATGAAGGTCGGCGGCAAGGGCTTCGTCCTCTTCGCGAAGGTGCAGCCGGACACGCCCGGGAAGCTGCAGGCGCACGCGCTCTCCTACGAGGGGCTCGAGTACGCGTCGTACGAGCTGCTGCGCCGCGTCGCCGAGCGGGCGAGCGACGAGGAGGTCGTCTCGGTCGCCGAGCGGATCGCCGCCGAGGAGCGCGCGATGATCGAGCGGCTGCGCGCCGGCGTCGACCGGTCGGCGGAGGCGTCGCTGCGCGCGGTCGGCCGCGACGACCTGCAGGAGCAGGTGCGCAAGTACCTCGCCGACGCGCACGCGATCGAGGAGCAGGCGATCGCGCTGCTCGAGCGCGGGCCGAAGCTCGCGGGCAGCGAGCGGATCGCGGCGGTATACGCCGACCACCTGGCGGAGACGCGCGACCACGCGGAGCTCGTGTCGGCGCGCCTGAGCGCGCTCGGCGGCGATCCGTCGTCGCTGAAGGACGCGGCGCTCCGGCTCGGCGCGCTCAACTGGGGCGCGTTCTTCCAGGCGCACCCGGACACGCCGGGCAAGCTCGCCGCGTTCGCCTTCGCGTTCGAGCACCTCGAGATCGGCGGCTACGAGCAACTGCGCGTCGTCGCGCTGCACGCCGACGACCCCGACACGGCCTCGCTCGCCGGTCGGATCCTCGAGGACGAGCGCGCGGCCGCGGAACGGATCGAGGGGGTGTTCGACGAGGCGGCAGCAGCGTCGCTCGCCGCGCAGCGCTCGTAGGATCCCGGGCATGGCCGAATTCCTGCACACGATGGTCCGGATCACCGATCCGGAGCGGAGCCGCGCGTTCTACGAGGCGCTCGGCTTCGAGTTCGAGCGCGACATGGACATCGTCCGCGACGGGCAGCTCGAGGCGACGAACTACTTCTTCTCGCTCGGCTCGTCGAAGTCCGTGCTCGAGCTGACGTACAACCACGACGGGCGCACGTACGACCTCGGCACGGGCTACGGGCACATCGCCGTCGGGGTGGACGACCTCGCGGCGTCGCTCGAGGCGCTGAAGGGGCAGGGGATCGAGCCGGAGCGCGAGCCGTACCGCGTCCGCGACGGCGGGTCGCTGCTCTGCTTCGTGCGCGACCCGGACGGCTACAGAATTGAGCTCATTGACCGGAGCGGGAAGTAGCGATCCATCGAGCGTGAAGATGTGCTCTCCGCTCGACCAGGCGACGAGGGTTGGCCGCCAGTACGAACTGAGAGCGTCTGGGCGCGTTCTCTCGGTCAGGACGAGTACGAGATTGACAGCGTTCCCTGGTTCGTACGAGGTATCGCGTTCGGCGACCGCGTGCTCGCTCGGCGCGACCCCGACGCCGTTCTCACATTCGAGAAGAAGCTCGCCAGGTGGGGCGGTGCATCATCCGCCTCATCCCGATCGGCGAGGGCTTGGCCTGGGATCAGCTGGAGAAGATCGCAGCCGACTTTAAGCCACTTGGCGCGACTGGTGAAGGTGGCCTTCCTGCATACAAGATCCTCGCGTTGGACGTCCCGCCAACGGCAGCGCTCGCGAAGATCAAGGCGTGCCGCCCCGTCGCGACGGCGCCTGAGAGAACCAGCCCCTCGACCCGCTCCGGGTGTCGCGCGGCGACGTACTGCACGATCGCACCGCCCTGCGACTCGCCGGCGACGACGCACCGCTCGACGCGCAGTGCGTCGAGAACGCCGGTGACGTCGTCGATCAGCAGCTCGACCGAGATCTGCGACGGATCGACGGAGGACTCGCCCGCCCCGCGGTGGTCGTACGCGTTGCAGCGCCAGCCCGCCGCCGTCAGCTGGGCGATCGGCTCCTCCCAGACTTCCCAGTTACCCGTCCAGCCGCCGACGGCAAGGAACGTGCGCGGTCCGTCACCGACGAGAGGGTGTGGAGCCTGACGTCGCCGTGCAAATCTTCAGGCCGAGATGGTGTACGCAACCTCGGACGGCTACAGGGTCGAGCTGATCGACCGCAGCGGGAAGTCGCGGCGCGCCGGGCCGCGGCGCGCCGCACCTGACGTCCCGTCAAGCCGTGTCGAGCGCTGGCGTGCGTGCCGGCCGCCGACCCGCGAAGAGCGAGATGCCGACTGCGAGGCTCCAGAGCAGGAAGTACGCAAGGCCGAGGATGCCGACGGCCTCCAACGGGCCGCCGTCATACGACGCTGCATCCACCAGCGCAAACGGGACGCCGGCAAGCGTCGCCCAGGCCAACCACGTCGGTACAAGCCGCGCGCGCAGGAGCCAGAAGCCCGCCGCAGCGAACAGGAGCACCGCAGGGAGACTGCTGAGCGTCAAGAAGGCATCGTCTGCGTACCCGAGGCTGCGGACCACCGCGGCGCCCGCTCCATCGTCGGCTGCGAGCGCCGATCCGATTGCCGCCGCTTGCGCGAGGAGGAGGAGCAGGCCGCTCGCCGTGCCGCCTGCGAGCGCCGCCGCCCCTGCTGTCCGTGACGCGCCCTCGCGCCGGATGACGCCTGCGACTGCGACGCCAAGGACGACGAACGCAAGAGCCGCGAGCGCGCGAACATATCCCTGAGCGACGATGGCGTCCGCATGTGCCGCGGCCCACGCGGGCTTGCGCCCTGGTGCAATGTCGCCGCCCGACGGCATTGGGAAGGCGATTGCGCCGATCATGGTCAGCGCAGTGAAGGCGACGCCGGCCAGCGGCAGCAAGCGCTCGGCTCCGGTCCGATCTTCCATGGAGATCCTCCAGTCGGTTCGAGGTGACACGCAGAGGGTGGCGGCGTCCGATCTCGGCCGCGTCTGCCGCTGGTTGCTTCGTGGACGATCGCGGGGCGTGTTGCGCACGCTCGCGACTCCGACCAGCGACAGATGCACGTCCATCTTGCGATGGACGCCAACGGCCGTTGCGCCCTCTAGCGTTCCCGCGGTGGAGGGCTTCCGGCAGCTGCGCATCCCGGTGCCCGACGCGGCACTGTCGCTCTGTCTGCTCGCCGTTGCGGAATCACAGGTGTGGCTTGGCTGGCACGACGGAGGCGACGGTACTCCGGGCGGGACGAGGTGGGTCGAGGCGGTCATCCTGGCGCTGCCTGCGATTGCGCTCGCGTGGCGGCGGCGGTCGCCGACTGCCGCCGCGGTTGTCGTGGGTGGCGCGGCCGTGCTACAGGTGGCCGCCGTCGCGCCATACGCGCCGTTCCTGCCGCTGCTGCTGCCCCTGCTGCTCGTGAACTATGCGAACGCGGCATATGGTCGTGCCCGCGGCCGCATCATCGGCCTCGCAGCGGTGACCGGAGGCGTGGCGGCGGTCGTCGGGTTCATCCCGCAGGCGCGGACCAGCAGCGAGGCGTTGTTCAGCGCCGTCGTCGTCGCCGGATCATGGCTCGTCGGCGACGCCGTCCGCCAGCGTCAGCGGCGGGTCGAGGTCGTGGAGGCGTCGCGCGCGGAGTGGGCGCGGGCGACGGTCGCGGATGAGCGCGTACGGATCGCGCGCGAACTCCATGACGTCGTCGCACACAGCGTCAGTCTGATGGGCGTGCAGGCCGGAGCTGCGCGGATGCTGCTGGACGAGGACGTCGGGAAGGCGCGCGAGGCGCTCGCATCGATCGAGACGACGGCGCGGGACTCGGTTGCGGAGCTGCAGCGGCTGCTCGGGATTCTCCGGGCAAGCGACGCCGACGAGCTCGAGCCGCAGCCGACGCTCTCCGACCTTGCGGCGCTCGCCGACGCAACGCGCGCCGCCGGGCTCGCCGTCAACCTCCACACGGACTCGCTTCCGCCCGAGCTCGGTCCGGGACCGAGCCTCGCGGTGTACCGAATCGTCCAGGAGGCGCTGACGAACGTCGTCAAGCATGCCCAAGCGACGCAGGCCGACGTGCGGGTGGCGGTCGCAGGCGACGCCCTGGAGGTCGAGGTGGCGGACGACGGCCGCGGAGTCCCGCTCCGGCGCAGGCATGGGCATGGGCTCATTGGGATGCGCGAGCGGGCGACGCTCTACGGCGGCACACTCGAAGCCGGTCGCCGTTCGGACGGCGGATTCACGATCCGCGCCCGGTTCCCACTGAACGGTCAGTCGACGTGATCCGCGTTCTGCTTGCGGACGACCAGGCGCTCGTACGTGCCGGATTCCGGATGATCCTCGAGGCGCAGCGCGACATCCAGGTCGTCGGCGAAGCCGGCGACGGAGCCGAGGCGGTGCGGCTCGTCAGCGAGCTCGGTCCGGACGTGACGCTGATGGACGTCCGGATGCCCGAGCTGGACGGCATCGAGGCGACGAACCAGATCTCGTCCGCAGGAAGTGGCACGCGTGTGGTGATCCTCACGACGTTCGACCTCGACGAATACGTCTTTCGTGCGTTTCGGAACGGCGCGTCGGGCTTTCTGCTCAAGAACGGCCCACCGGAGCGGCTGCTCGAGGCGGTGCGCGCAGCGGCCGCGGGCGAGGCCCTGCTTGCCCCGGAGCCGACGCGCCGGCTCATCGAACGCTATTCGAGCTCCCCGACACCCGAAGCCGAGCCAAGGCTCGCGGAGCTGACGGAACGCGAGCTGGACGTACTGCGTCTCGTCGCACGGGGTCTGTCGAACGCCGAGATCGCTCAGCAGCTCTACCTGAGCCACGGCACGGTCAAGACGCACGTGACTCGCATCCTCTCGAAGCTCGGCCTCCGCGACCGCGTTCAGGCGGTGGTGTTCGCATACGAGACGGGCCTCGCAAAGCCTGGCAGTGGGAGCGACTCTGGCAGTGGGAGCGACACGGTCTAGTTCGTTCGGTAAGCGATCCGGACGGCTACCGGATCGAGATCATCGACCGCAGCGGAAGGTAACTGCGGGTCGAATGCTTGGTTATCCCGAAGCGATCGCGTACGCACGCACTCGTCTCGCTTCGACGACCTGACCTCGTCTTCAAGAATCGGCGAACGATGTCTCCATAGAGGGGCAAGACTTCGCTGCGCTGTCCGACTTGTTCGAGACACCGAACCGCGCGTCTCACCGCGGCCCTGCCGTCGGCTGAACCCACCTGTGAACGCAGCCAACATCCAGGGGTCGGGCGGCCCGTACTGCGCGACGACGGCGGGGTCGAAGGCAGGTACCGCGGGCGCGCCAACCGGAGGCGCGTACTGCGTGACGAAGGCGTAGAGCCACGGATCGGGTGGGCCGTACTTCGCGATGACGGCGGAGTCGGTGGAGAGCGTCGGCTATTCGCGCGTCGACCGCGGTTGGCCGAGAGCGGCGTGCAACAGCCGACGCGCCCGAGCCTGTGCGTCGAAGGCTTCGTCTGCCGTCAGCACGATCGCGACGGCAGCTCGTGCGGGCACGGTGAAGACGCCGTGTGAGTAGCCGGGGCCGCCGCCGCCGTGGCCGATCTCGAGGCCGAACGTAGCGCCGCGATCCGCCATCACGCCGAGGCCGTACGCCGGCTGCGCGTATCCCGGGGCCTCGAACCCGATCGGAACGAGCCGGCGGACGTCCGTGAACTCGGCCGGTGGGTGTGCCCAGAAGCGGAGCAGCTCCCGTGCCGTCGTCACGAGGGAGCGATGCCCGACCCACCGCGGGTGATACAGGCCGCCGACCTCACGCTCACCGTCGCCGAGAGCACGGCTCCGCGCCGGCACGGCGGCGACGAGGTCGACGATCTCCTCCGCGACGATCGCGTTCTCGAAGCCGAGCTCGTGCACGAGTGACGCGAGTCCGCCGTAGTCCTCGAGCCGGCGGCGCAGCAGCAGATAGCCGGTGTTCGAGTACTGCCACCCGTCGACGCTCCCTCTGGCACGGGCCCGCTCGAGCAGTTCCCGATCGCTCCACGGCTCCGACGGGTGCGCCGCCACGGCAGCGTGGTACTCGGCGAGTCGTCCGTAGTCGAAGAGCCCGGAGGTGTGGTTCAGCAGTCGCTCGACCTCGAGGTCGACGGCTCCCACGCGCAGGAGCGCGGCGGCGATCACGGGCTTCGTGAGGCTGAAGATCGGAAACCGGGCCGCGAGGTCGCCTCGCCGGTGCACGGTCTCGCCCGCCACGGAGACGAGCTCGACGCGAGAGTCTTCCGGCACCGCGGCAGTATCCCAGCGGCGCCGCTTCGGGCTTTACCGCGACGCGTCCGCTCGCGGGGCGACGGTGAGAACGCCCCAGAGCGCGGACCCGCAGGCGCGTGCGAGGCCGGCAGACGCCGCGTTCTCTCGACTGCACCGGTACTGCACCAGCTTGCCCGCGCGCGTTGCCCGGCCGGCGACGTCGCGAACCGCCGTCGCTCCGAGCCCGCGTCTCCGCAGGCGGGATCGACGAGCACGCCCACGTCGACGGCGTCCTCGCTCTCGTCGAGGAGGGACGCGATCGAGAGCAGGCGACCCTCCTCGACGATGCCGACCGAGAGAGGATGCTCGAGGTCGACCTCCGCCTCCTCGCTCGCATCGGCTCCCGCGGCCCTCTGCAGCGCCTCGAGCAGCTCGCGATCCGCAGCCGTGAGGACGCGCACACGCGGGTCGGCGGCGGCGGCAGGCGGGCCGGCCCGGTAGTGGAAGAGGCCGACGGCCTGTGCGTCCGCCGCGACGTCGGCGGCGTAGCGCTCCGGATCGGCGAAGGCGAGCGGCTGCTCGGCGGGAGCCGCGAGGAGCGGTGTCCCGCGCGCCGTCCGAACGGTCGCCGGCGACGCCGAGCATGCTCGCCCACAGCGCGAGCACGCCGCTCGAGCTCGCGCTCGAGGAGCTCCGCGAGCGACGGGCGGCCGGTCAGTCCGGTGGGCGGACGTACACCTCGAGCCGGTTGCCCGAGGGATCGGCGAAGAAGACCGCGTAGTAGCCGGGCGAGTACGGCATCGGCTTCGGGCCGCTCAGCTCGCGCGCGCCGGCGTCGCGGGCGACCTCGGCGACGCGGTCGACGTCCGCCGCCGACTCGACCCAGAACGCGACCCGGTTCGCGTTTGGCACGTGCCCGCGCTCCTCCGTGACCGCGAAGTAGGCAGTCGACGGCAGCGGCTCGGTCGTCGCCCACACCTTCCAGGCATCGCCGTGGTAGCGCTCGCCGAAGCCGAGCGCCGGCAGCAGCACCTCGTAGAACGGCAGCGCCTCCCCCAGGTCGGCGACGCGAAGGTCGACGTGCCCGAACGGGTTCACGGGGGCGATGATCGCACGGCCAGGTGGATCAGGCCGGCGCCGTCAGGCTCGTCGAAGCCGCACGCGTCGAGGTAGAACGGGCGCAGCTGCTCGTCGAAGTCGACGTGCAGCCACTCGCAGCCGGCCGCGCGGGCGTGCTCGACGGCGAGCGCGACGACGCGAGTGCGATCCCCTGCCGCCGGTCCCACCAGCCCGGCTCGGGTCGGCCGCCGTGCGAGCGCACGAGCTCGACCAGCTCGGCGTCGGTCAGCTCGCCGCGCCACCGCACCTCGATCTCCATGCTCAGAAGTAGAGCGGCAGATAGCCGCTGCCGCGCCGCCGGCGCGGCCGCAGCCGCCGCGCGGCGCGCGCGAGTGCGACGGCCGTGACCCCGTAGACGCCGCCGACGAGCACGAGCCCGCCGACCGCGACCGCGAGCACCGCGGCGGCGGCGAGCACGAAGGCGGCGAGCGCGGCGATCCCGGCTGCGGCGTGCCGGAGGACGGTCATCTCGGCGCGATCATCGGCGCGGGCCGCCCGCCGGGCGATCCCCCGAACCGGCTACGAGCTCTACGCCGCGGCGAGCGCCGCTTCGAGCGCGTCGACGACCCGCGGGTCGAAGTGCGTGCCGGCGGACGCCCGCAGCTCGGTGAGCGCCTCCGCGGTCGAGCGCGCCTTGCGGTACGAGCGGTCGGTCGTCATCGCGCTCCACGCGTCGCAGGCGCAGACGATCCGCGCCGCCAGCGGGATCGCCTCGCCGGCGAGGCCGTCCGGGTAGCCCTTCCCGTCCCAGCGCTCGTGGCACGAGCGGACGATGTGCCCGACCTCGCCGAGCAGCCCGCCGATCTGCTCGAGCATCTGCTCGCCGAGGATGGTGTGGGTGCGCATGAGCGCCCACTCGTCGTCGTCGAGCGCGCCGGGCTTGTTGATGATCTCCGGCGGGATCTTCACCTTGCCGACGTCGTGCAGGAGCGCGGCGAACTCCGCGTGCTGGCGGTCGTGCGGGTCGAGGCCGAGCCGGTCGGCGACGGCGACGACGAGCTCGACGACGTCCCGGCTGTGATGGCCCGTGTACTCGTCGTCGGCCTCGATCACGTCGCCGAGCAGCATCGCCGTGCCGCGGTACGCGGCCGAGAGCTCGAGCGCGTGGTCGATCCGGTGCTGCCGCTCCTTCGCGAACGTGGAGAACATCACCAGCACCGGCAGGACGAGCAGGAGCGCGAGCGGATGCGACCACGCGGCGAGCGCGACGAGCAGCCCGAGCGGTGCGAGCAGCGCGTCGACCGCGAATGCGGGCGCGACCGCGCGCAGCTGGGCGACCGGCGAGAGGCGCGTGAGCGGCCGCGACATCGCGTAGACGCTGACGTAGTCGAACGCGAACTGCGCGAGCAGCGCCGCGAGATAGACGGGCACGGCGCGCCAGCGGGGACCGTCCACGTCGAACAGCCAGATCACGAGCGCCGGGCCGACCGAGAACCAGCACGACGCCGGGAAGAGCGCGAGGCGGTCGAGCGGGAGCCGGCGGCGCGCGAGGTCGGGCAGCTCGCCGAGGATCATCGCGCCGAGCACCACGAGCGGCAGGAGCCGCGGCGGCAGCAGGAACCAGGAGGCCACGAAGACCGGTTGCGTCGGCAGCGCGAAGACGCCGCCGAACTCGAAGCGGACGCGCGAGGCGAGCGTGTAGCAGAGCAGGCAGACCGGCAGGGCGACGAGATCGAAGTGGCGGTGCGCCGGCAGCAGGAGCGCCGCGAGCGCGAGGACGGTGAAGGCGACCGCGAGCAGCCCGGTCAGGTCGCGCCGCTTCAGGCTTTCGGTCGCGCTCGCCCGACTGAGCTCGATCAGCTGGTCGTCGACGGATGCAGGGGACGCCGCAGTCACCAGCGGACCATCGGCACCCTCGTTCGCGCGCTGAAGCGCCGTGCCGATAAACCCTCGGACGAGGGATCGCCCTACCCCCCACGGGTGATTGCCGACCCCGGAACCGCTGAAGAGGGTGAGAGCCGAGCGTCTTCTACTGCGGAACGATCACGAGGTGGATTCGATGAAGGCACGGTTGCGGCTTCTGGCTCCTGTCACGGCGGCACTCGCGGCGTCGGTCGCGCTGGCCGCTCCCTCCGCGAACGCGGGGCTGATCTCCGGCCTGCTCGGCGGCGTCACGCAGGTCGTGCTGCCGACGTGCGGGACCTCGAGCCAGGTCTTCGCCGGCGTCGACGGGGACCAGGCGAGCTACTTCGGGTTCGCGAACAACGGCTTCGAGAGCGGCTCGCAGGGCTGGGCGCTCTCCGGCGGCGCCTACGTCGGCAGCGGCAACGAGCCGTGGAACGTCAACGGCTCCGGCTCGCACTCGCTCGTCCTGCCGCCGAACGCGAGCGCGACGAGCCCGGGCTTCTGCATCAACCTGCTCGACCCGGCGGTGCGGATGTTCGCGCACAGCCTCTCGGCGAGCGGCGGCCTGCAGGTCCAGGTGCTCTTCCGCGGCCTCACCGGGAACCTGACCGGGATCCTGAACGTCTCCTCGCTCGATTCGGGCGACTACGCGAGCTGGCGGCCCACGAGTCGCATCTCCTCGGCGCTCGCGCTGCCGCTGCTCACCGCGTACGCGCAGATTCGCGTCACGAACACCGGGTGGCGCGGCAACTGGCAGGTCGACGACGCGTTCGTCGACCCCTGCCTCAGCCGGCTCGGGTAGCGAACGAGGAACAGGGACGAGGGGGACGAACGGACGGGTGACCGTCCGTTCGTCCATGTGAAAGGGGTCCCTGCAAATGCCCGCGAAGCGCACCGAGTCGACGACGTCGAAGGCGCCCGCCGCCCGCAAGCGCGCCGTCCGCCGCAAGCCCACCTCGCCGAGCGAGGAGGAGATCGCGACGCGCGCGTACTACCTCCATCTCGAGGGCGGCCACGACCCGTTCGAGAACTGGCTCCGCGCCGAGCGCGAGCTGGCGGCGGCGTAGCGCCGTCACACAGTCTGCGGGAAGGCGTCACGGACACGTGACGCCTTCCCGCGTAGCGTCGCCTGCATGACGAAGACGGCGACACCGTGGGGACCCGCGGAGCTCGTGGAAGAGGTGACGGTTCGCCAGCAGGCGGGCGACAAACGGTTCAAGACGCACGTCCAGCTGCTCGAGATCGGCACCGGCGAGCGGCTCGTCCGCTTCGCGTACGCGACCGAGGGCAGCGCGCGCCGCGGCCCGGTCACCTTCCGGCAGCGAGACGTTGCACGGCTGCGAACCGCCTTGTCACAGCATCCCGCGCTGGCGGAGGCGTTGGGCCTCTGAGCCCTACGCTGCCGCCAGCGCGCGGCTGCGCGCCGCTTCGACCAGCGAGGCGAAGATCAGCGCCCCGTCGGCGCTGCCGAGCAGGGGGTCGACCGCGTGCTCCGGATGCGGCATCAGGCCCATGACGTTGCCGGCCTCGTTGCAGACGCCGGCGATGTCGTCGTCGGAGCCGTTGCAGTCCTCCGCGTAGCGGAGCACGACCTGCCTCGGGTCGAGCCCCGCCGGCGCGACGTAGCGGCCGTCGCCGTGCTTGACCGGGATCACGAGCGTCCGCCCGGCGGCACAGCGCGCCGTGAAGGGCGTGTCGTCCCGCTCGACGACGAGCGGCACGTCGCGGCAGACGAACCGCAGCGACGCGTTCCGGGCGAGCGCACCCGGCAGCAAACCGGCCTCGCAGAGGATCTGGAAGCCGTTGCAGATCCCGAGCACGAGCCCGCCGGCCGCCGCGAAGTCGACGATCGCCCGCGTCGCCGGCGAGAAGCGCGCGATCGCGCCGCAGCGCAGATAGTCGCCGTACGAGAAGCCGCCGGGGACGACGACCGCGTCGAGGTCGGGCAGCTCCGGCTCGTCGTGCCAGACCGGCACGGCCTGTGCGTCGAGCGCCGTCAGTGCCCAGAGCGCGTCACGGTCGTCCTGCGACCCCGGGTAGGTGACGACGCCGATCCGCGGCTGCGGGCTCGCCATCAGGCGTGGATCTCGACGTCGTACGACTCGAGCAGCGGATTCGCGAGCAGCTGCTCGCACATCTTCTCCACCTGCGTCCGCGCGGCCGCCTCGTCCGCCGCCTCCAGCTCGAGGTCGATCACCTTGCCGACGCGGGCGGAGCCGACGTCGAAGCCGAGGTGGCCGAGCGCGGAGCCGACCGCCTCGCCCTGCGGGTCGAGGATGCCCTGCTTCGGGCGCACGAGCACCGTCGCCCTCATCCGAGCACGACCGACGGGTTCTCGACGTACTCGGGGAACGGGATCTTCGTCAGCAGCTCGAAGGCCTCGACGTACTTCGCCCGGGTGTGCATGACGACGTCCTCGGGCAGCTCGGGTCCGGGGTACGTCTTGTCCCAGCCGGTCGTCTCGCAGTAGTCGCGCACGTACTGCTTGTCGAAGCTGTCCTGGCCGCGGCCCGGCTCGTAGCCGTCCGCCGGCCAGAAGCGCGACGAGTCGGGGGTCAGCGCCTCGTCGCCGAGCACGAGTCGGCCGTCCTCGTCGAGGCCGAACTCGAACTTCGTGTCGGCGATGATGATCCCCTGGCCGCGCGCGTACTCGGCCGCCGTCGTGTAGAGCAGGATCGCGACGCGCTCGAGCTCGCGCATCCGCTCCTCGCCGATGAGCTCGCCGGCGCGCTCGCGCGTGATGTTCTCGTCGTGCCCCTCCTCCGCCTTCGTCGACGGCGTGAAGATCGGCTCCGGCAGCCGGTCGGACTCGCGCAGCCCCTCCGGCAACGTGTGGCCCGACACCGCGCCGGTCGCGCGGTAGTCCTTCCAGCCCGAGCCGGTGATGTAGCCGCGCACGATCACCTCGACCGGCAGCATCTGCAGCCGGCGGCACTCCATCGAGCGCCCGTCCTCGCGGATCGCGACCATGTGGTTCGGGACGATCTCGCGCAGCAGCGTGAACCAGAAGCCCGAGAGGCCCGTCAGCACGCGGCCCTTGTCCGGGATCTCGGTCGGCAGGACGACGTCGAACGTCGAGATGCGATCGGAGGCGACGAGCAGCAGCTTGTCGTCTCCGAGCGCGTAGAGCTCGCGCACCTTCCCGGACGCGACGTGGGTGGCCTCAGGCATGGACCGGATCCTCCTTCGGGGCGAGTGACTGCAGGCGGGCGAACACAGTGTCGACGTGGCGCGTGTACGCGCCGAGGTCGAAGACGTCGTCGAAATCGACGCGGTCGGCGATCTCCGCGTCGGCGCGGACGAGCTCTCGGAAGTCGAGCTCCTCGTCCCACGCGCGCATCGCGTTGCGCTGTACGAGCCGGTACGCGTCGTCGCGCGCGAGCCCGGACTCGACGAGCGCGAGCAGGACGCGCTGACTGAAGAAGAGGTAGTGCGAGGCCTCGAGGTTGCGCAGCATCCGCTGCTCCCGCACGACGAGCCCCTCGACGAGCCACGTGAAGCGGTCGAGCATGTAGTCGAGCGCGAGGAAGGCGTCCGGGATCACGACGCGCTCCGCGGACGAGTGCGAGATGTCGCGCTCGTGCCACAGCGCGACGTTCTCGAAGCCGACCGTCGCCGCCGCGCGGACGACGCGCGCAAGCCCGCAGATCCGCTCGGCGACGACCGGATTGCGCTTGTGCGGCATCGCCGACGAGCCCTTCTGGCCCTTGCCGAACGGCTCCTGCACCTCCGCCACCTCCGTGCGGGCGAGATGGCGCAGCTCGAGCGCGAACGTGTCGAGCGAGGAGGCGGCGACGGCGAGCGCGGCCAGCAGCTCCGCGTGCCGGTCGCGCTGGAGGATCTGCGTCGAGGTGGGCGCCGGCGCGAGCCCGAGCCGCTCGCAGGCGATCCGCTCCAGTTCCGGGTCGGTGGCCGCGTACGTGCCGACCGCGCCGGAGAGCTTGCCGACGCGCAGCTCCTCGAGTGCCCGTGCGAGCCGCCGCCGGGCCCGGTCGAGCTCGAACGCCCAGCCGGCGAGCTTCAGCCCGAACGTCGTCGGCTCCGCGTGCACGCCGTGGGTGCGGCCCATCTGCAGGGTCGCCCGGTGCTGCTCCGCGCGCGCGACGACGGCGGCGAAGGCGCGGTCGACCCCCTCGAGCAGGAGCGCGCCGGCCTCGCGGATCTGCAGGGAGAGGGCCGTGTCGACGACGTCGGACGACGTCAGGCCGTAGTGGAACCAGCGGCCCTCCTCGCCCAGCCGCTCGGCGACCGCGTCGACGAAGGCGGCGGTGTCGTGGTGGAGCGTCGCCTCGAGCTCGGCCACGCGCTGCGGGCTCGGCGGGGCGGCGTGCGCCGCGATCGCCTCGGCCGCCTCGTGCGGCACGACCCCGAGCTCGGCCCAGGCGGCCGTGGCGGCGAGCTCGACCGCCAGCCACGTCCGCAGCTTGCCCTCGTCCGACCAGATGCTGGCCATGGCCGGGCGCGAGTAGCGGGCGATCACTCCCCGCAGTGTAGAGCCCGCCCCCGTCGACGCTCTTTGCGCACTTCCGCCCACCGAACTCCCTCGAACGGGGGAGTGCAGCCGCCGCGAGGTGGCGATACCTTCGGCACAGAAATGCTGTGTAAAACTCATAAAGACATGCTTTTCAAGGGGGCGAGCCGCGTGCTCGCCCTGGGCGGGGTCGCGCTCGTCGGCCTCGGCGCGGCGACCGCCCGCGTCCCCGCCGCGCCGGCGGCGCAGCCGCGGGTGGCAGCGGTCGCCCTCGGGACCGGCCTCCACCTGCCCGCCGTCTCGCGCGCGGCGGGCGTCTCGCTCCGCCGCGGCCACGCGCCGGCGGCGAAGCCGCCGAGGCCCGGGGCCGGGGCGCAGCCGAAGCCGCTCGCCCGGCGCGTCTCGGCGCGGAGCGCGCGCGCGACGGTCTCGCTCTACGAGCACACGACGGCCCAGTCGAGCCTCCGCGGCCAGGGCTGCGACGCCGGCAGGCGCGGTGTCGGCGGGATCGTCATCCTCGACTTCGGCCAGCCCGCCTACAACGGGCACACGTACGGCACGAACCTCTTCTCCGGCCGCTTCGCGGGCAACAAGGAGATCACGCGGGCGATGCTCGCGTACGCCGTCGGCTACCGCCGCTGCCTGCCGCGCGGCTCGAAGCTCTCGATCTCGCTCGCGCGCGGGACGAGCAACTACCGTCCGCAGGTGCCGAGCGCGTACCAGGCGGGCCGGCGCTGGGCGCGCGAGGTGCACCGGCTCGAGCGGCTGCTCGGCGCGCGCGGCCTCTCCGAGCACGTGACCTCGGCCGCCGCCGACGACGTCGAGCCCGCGTGGGATCGCACCTTCCACCGCACGCGCGACTTCTTCCGCGGCTACCGCGACGCGCACACCGGGCACGTCCTCTACAACTTCGGCTCGCTCGACGGCGGCGTCGGCAGCGTCTGGAACGCGCGGCAGATCTTCTTCGTCGCCTCCGGGATGAAGTACGTCGCCGCGATCCCGGAGATCTACAACCACGCGATGGCAAGGCAGTGGGCCGAGCTCGCGCACATCGCGAAGCACCGCTACCACCGCCCGCTGAAGTTCGCCGGCGTGATGACGCAACGCACGTCGTCGAACCACGCGATGAAGCCGCGCGACGCGCACAAGGTGCTCGTCCGGGCGCTCGCGAGCGTCGGCTCCGGCGTCGCCGACGTGCCGCCGACGTTGACGAACATCCGCCAGGCGGAATAGCCGGCCGCTACGCGCCGAGGATGCGCGCCGCCAGGTGCGCCGCGTTCTTCGCGTTGTCGACGCCGACGGCGGCGACGGGGACGCCGGGCGGCATCTGCGCGATCGCGAGCAGCGCGTCGAGGCCGTCGAGCACGCTCAGGCTCGACTTCAGCGGTACGCCGATCACCGGCAGGTCGGTGTGGGCGGCGACCGCCCCCGGCAGCGCCGCGGCGAGCCCGGCGCCGCAGATCAGCACGCGCAGGCCGCGCTCGCGCGCCGTCCGCGCGTACTCGGCGACCGCGTCGGGAGTGCGGTGCGCGGAGCGGACGTCGAACTCCCAGCCGATCCCCTTCTCGTCGAGGACGTCCATCGCGCCCTGCATCCGCTCACGGTCCGACTCGGAGCCGACGAGGATGCCGACGGTCGTCTCAGCCACTCGCGATGTCCCGGCGGAAGCGCATGCCGGCGAAATCCAAGCATGCGACGGCGTCGTACGCGGCAGTTCGCGCCTCGGCGACCGAGTCGCCGACGCCGACGACGTCCAGGACGCGGCCGCCGTTCGTGACGAGCCGTCCGTCCTTCAGCGCCGTGCCGGCGTGGAAGACGAGCGCGCCCGTCGCCTCGGCGTCCGCGACGCCGTGGATCGGCGTGCCGGTGTCGCCGCGCCGCGGGTACTCGCCGCCTGCGAGCACGACCGTCACCGCGGCCCGTGACGACGCGCGCACGTCGCCGCCGTCCTCGCCGGCGAGCAGCGGCAGCAGGTCGCCCTCGAGCCGGGGCAGGAGCGACTGCGTCTCCGGGTCGCCGAAGCGGCAGTTGAACTCGATCACGCGCAGGCCGTCCGCCGTCCGCATCAGCCCGGCGTAGAGCAGCCCGTGGAACGGCGTGCCCCGGCGCGCGAGCTCGCGCAGCACCGGCCGGTGCACGGTCTCGAGGATCTCCTCGGCGTCCGCGTCCGCGACGTCGGGGAGGGGCGAGAACGAGCCCATCCCGCCCGTGTTCGGGCCGGTGTCGCCGTCGCCGACGCGCTTGTAGTCGCGCGCGGGCGGCAGCGAGACCGCCTCCTCGGCCGCGGCGACCGCGAAGAGCGACAGCTCCGGCCCCTCGAGCAGCTCCTCGACGTGGAAGGGCGGCGCGACGGAGGCGAGCGCCTCGTCGAGCTCGCCCTGCGACCGGCAGACCCAGACGCCCTTGCCGGCGGCGAGGCCGTCCGCCTTGACGACGCACGGCGGCGCGGCCGCCGGCAGCGTGCGCGCGTTCGGGACGCCGGCCGCGTCCATCACCTCCTTCGCGAAGGCCTTCGAGCCCTCGATCCGCGCCGCCGCGGCGCTCGGGCCGAAGACGAGCAGCCCGCGGGCGCGCAGCTCGTCGGCGAGCCCCGCGACGAGCGGCGCCTCCGGGCCGACGACGACGAGGTCGGCGCGCAGCTCGGCGGCGAGCGCCGGCACGTCCTCCGCCCCGACGGGATGGCAGGTCGCGAGCGCGGCGATCCCCGGGTTGCCGGGAGCGGCGTGCAGCTCCGTCAGCGACCGGCTGCGGGAGAGCGCCCACGCGAGCGCGTGCTCGCGGCCCCCCGACCCCACGACGAGCACCTTCACGGCTCGAGTGTTTCAGGTTGCGTCCGGCCGCGCAGGATCGGCTCGTGTACGAGCCCGGACTGGACAGGCACGACTGGGAAGGCGAGATGCAGGCGCTCGAGGAGCAGCTCGGCGAGAACCCGGCGGAGGCGCTGCCGGAGCTCGACGCGCTCGTCGCGCGCATGCTCGAGGAGACCGGCTACGACATGGCCGATCCCGTCGTGCGCGAGGGCGACGAGCGAGAGGTCGTCTCGGAGTTCCTCGCGGCGCGCGAGATCACGCAGCTGCTCGAGCGCGGCAACGAGGAGATCGGGCCCGGCGACGTCGCCGCCGCGATCAACGGCTATCGGGCGGTCTTCGACTACCTCGTCTCGACCCGGGCCGCCGACGCCGACCTCGCCGACGCCGACAACGAGCCGTAGGGCCCGCTCACTCGCGCATCCAGACGTCGCGGTGCTCGACGACGAGGCCGTCGGCGTCGAAGCGCAGGAGCGCGACCCCGACGAGATGCTCCGCGTCGCCGTCGCGCAGCGTCGTCCGCGCCGTCCACTCGACGGCCGCGCGGTCTCCGTCGACGAGCGGGTCGGCGAACTCGCATGCGGCCGACTCCTCCTCGGCGAACACCCGCTCGAGATAGTCCGGGTCGGGCGCGCGGAACGGATGCTGCGACCAGTGCGCGTCGGCCGCGTACAGCGCCGCGATCGCCGCCGCGTCGTGCTCGCGCCAGCCGCGCTCCCACACCTCCGCCCAGCGCCGTGCCGCCGCGCGCGTCTCCATCGTGTCGAAGCCTAGGCTTTCCTGCGTGGAGACGCCGCCGTACGCGAGCACCGGCGTCGACGTCGTCCGCCTGCCGGGCGCCGCCGTCGAGCGCGACGCGGTCGCGGTCGAGGAGCCGCTCGAGATCCGGATCGGCGGCCGGCCGGTCGCCGTGACGATGCGCACGCCCGGGCACGACGAGGAGCTCGCGCTCGGCTTCTGCCTCTCGGAAGGGCTGCGGCCGACGGCGGCGCGGCTGCCCGACGACCTCGCTGCGAACACCGTCGACGTCGACGCGCCGGCCTTCGACCCCGCACGGCTGCAGCGGAGCTTCTACACCTCGTCCTCGTGCGGCGTCTGCGGCAAGGGCGCGCTCGAGGCGGTCTCGGTGGAGGCGCCCCGCGTCGCGTCGCAGCTCCGCGTCCCGCTCGCGCTCGTCGCGTCGCTGCCCGGGCGGCTGCGCGCGGCGCAGGCCGCCTTCGCCGCGACCGGCGGGCTGCACGCGACGGGGCTGTTCACCGCCGCGGGGGAGCTGCTCTGCGTGCGCGAGGACGTCGGCCGCCACAACGCCTTCGACAAGGTCGTCGGCTGGGCGTTCGCCGAGGGACGACTGCCGCTCGCGGACGCGCTGCTCTGCGTGAGCGGACGACTCTCGTTCGAGCTGGTCCAGAAGGCCGCCGTCGCCGGCTGCCCCGTGCTCCTCGCCGTCGGCGCGCCCTCGTCGCTCGCGGTCGAGCTGGGGCGCGATCGCGGCATCACGCTCTGCGGCTTCGTCCGCGACGGACGCTGCAACGTCTACAGCGAGCCGTGGCGCGTCGAGCCCTGACGGGCGTCCTGCTCGTCGGCGGCGCGAGCACGCGCTTCGGCTCGCCCAAGGCGCACGCGGTCCTCGACGGCGAGACGCTCGCGGAGCGCGCGTGGCGGCTGCTCGGCGACGCCTGCGACGAGCGCCTCGCCGTCGGCCGCGCCGACGGGCTGCCGTTCCCGACGCTGCCGGACGCGCGCGCAGGCGCGGGCCCGCTCGGCGGCGTCGTCGCCGGGCTGCGCGTCGCGGCGCACGACGTCTGCGTCGTCGTCCCCGTCGACATGCCGCTGCTGGACGCGGCGGCGCTGCACGCGCTCGCCGGCGCGTGCCGCGACGCGGCCGTCGCGCAGCTCGGCCCGCTGCCGGCGGCGTTCGCGCGGACGGCGCTGCCGGTGCTCGAGGACGCGCTCGCGCGCGGCGAGCTGCGGCTGCGCGACGCGGTCGCGCGCCTGGACGTCTCGACCGTCGCGCTCGAACCTGAGATGCTGCGCAACGTGAACACACCGGACGACCTTCAGTGAGCGTAGGCTCGACGGAGCTCACCCTGGAGCGGAGACGCCGGCTTTGCCGGCGTCGGGAGCGGGAACACTGAGCGGCGTCTTCCGCGTCGGCGGCGACGCCTACGACGACTTCATGGGCCGGTACTCGGTCCGGCTCGCGCCGCTCTTCGCCGACTTCGCCGGCGTCGGCGAGGGGATGCGCGTGCTCGACGTCGGCGCCGGCACCGGCGCGCTCACCGGCGAGCTGCTGCGGCGCGGCGCGGACGTCGTCGCCGCGGAGCCGTCGCCGGAGTTCGGCGCCGTGCTGCGCGGTCGCCACGCGCAGCTCGAGGTGCACGAGGCGCCGGCGGAGTCGCTGCCCTTCGCGGACGGCTCCTTCGACGCCGCCCTCGCGCAGCTCGTCGTCGCCTTCATGGCCGACGCGCCGGCGGCGATGCAGGAGCTCGCGCGCGTGGCGCGCGGCGTCGCCGTCTGCATGTGGGGCGTGCAGGAGATGGAGATGTTCGCCGCGATCGACCGGACCGCCCGCGCCGTCGGCGTCCGGCGCGAGGCGGAGCACGGCGCGCGCCGCTACCGCACGCAGGCGGAGCTCGTCGAGCTGCTGGCGCCGCTCGGGGACGTCGAGACCGGCGAGCTCGACGTCGAGGCCGAGTACCGCGGCTTCGACGACTTCTGGCACGCGCTCTCGGGCCAGGTCGGCCCGGCGGGCGCGTGGCTCGCGCAGCTGGACGACGAGCAGCGGGCGCGGGCCCACGAGACGCTGCACGCCGAGCTCGGCGCGCCCGACGGGCCGTTCCGGCTCCGCGGCCGCGCCTTCGCGGCGAAGGTCACGCGCGGGTGAGCACGGAGGCGCGGTCGGCGCCCGTGCCGACCAGCGTCACCTCGACGTCGAGCTCACGCTCGACGAACTCGACGTAGCGGCGCGCCGCCGCGGGCAGCTCGCCCACCGACGCGCAGCCGTCGAGCGGCTCGCTCCAGCCCGGCAGCGTCTCGTAGACCGGCCGCGCCGCGTGGAAGTCGCTCTGGTGCGCCGGGAAGTCACTCGTCTCGCCGCCGTCGCGCGTCCGGTAGCGGACGCACACCGGCAGCTCCGCGAAGTGCGAGAGCACGTCGAGCTTCGTCAGCGCGAGCTGGTCGATCCCGTTCACGCGCACCGCGTAGCGGAGCGCGACGAGGTCGAGCCAGCCGCAGCGGCGACTGCGGCCGGTGACCGTGCCGTACTCGTGCCCGAGCTCGCGCATCCGCTCCTGGTCGGCGCCCTCGATCTCGGAGGGGAAGGGGCCCTCGCCGACGCGCGTCACGTAGGCCTTCGCGACGCCGATCACCCGGTCCAGCCGGTGCGGGCCGATGCCGACGCCGGTGGCGGCGTTCGACGCGACCGGGTTCGACGAGGTCACGAACGGATACGTGCCGTGGTCGAGGTCGAGCAGCGTCGCCTGCGCGCCCTCGAAGAGCACGTCCTTCCCCTGGCGCAGCGCCGTGTCCACGTAGAGCGAGGTGTCGGCGACGTACGGCCGCAGCCGCTGTGCGTAGCCCTCGTACTGCGACGCCACCGTCTCGAGGTCGAACGGCTCCGACTCGTAGACGCGCTCGAGCCAGAGGTTCTTCTCGGCGAGCGCGACCTCGATCTTCTGGCGCAGGATCTTCGCGTCGAGGATGTCCTGCACGCGGATGCCGAGCCGCATCGCCTTGTCGGCGTAGCAGGGGCCGATCCCGCGCTTCGTCGTCCCGATCGCGAGCTTGCCGAGCCGGTGCTCGCTGGCGCCGTCGATCGCGACGTGCCACGGCATGATCAGGTGCGCGTTGCCCGAGACGTACACGTGCTCGGTCGAGCGGCCGCGGGACTCGAACTCGTCGAGCTCGCCGATCAGCACCTCGAGGTCGACGACGCAGCCGTTGCCGATCACGCACGGCTTGCCGCGGACGATCCCGCTCGGCAGTGCGCGGATCTTGAACGTCTCGCCGTCGACGACGATCGTGTGCCCGGCGTTCGGGCCGCCCTGGTAGCGGCAGACGACGTCGGAGTCCTGCGCGAGCAGGTCGACGATCTTGCCCTTCCCCTCGTCGCCCCACTGGGCGCCGAC
>DASSSR010000018.1:0-40198 GCA_035708345.1 Gaiellaceae bacterium | reverse complement strand
GTCCGTCACGCCCCGGACGGTACAGGCCCGCTCGTCCGGCGGACCACGAGCTGCGTGCGCAGCTCGACGTGCAGCGCCTCGATGCGCTGCCCCTCGATCAGCCGCTCGAGCAGCGAGACGGCCATCCGCCCCATCTCGGCGGGCGGCCGGCCCGCGGCGCGACCCGGGCGCTACGCTCGGGCCGACGGCGTCGAGGAGGTGGATGTGGACGGTGAGCCGGTCGCCTGGCGGGTGATGGAGCAGGGCTGGAGCGTCGTCTCCGCGGACGGCGTCGAGATCGGCAAGCTCGACCGGATCACCGGCGACGTCGAGGCCGACATCTTCGACGGGATCACGGTGGGCGACGGCGGCACGGTGCTGACGCGGGCGAAGTACGTGCCGGCCGAGCACGTCGCGCAGATCCGCCGCGGCGAGATCGTGCTCGACCTCTCGGCCGAGGACGCGGCGAAGCTGGAGCCGTTCGTCGAGCCCGTGTCCGAGCCGCTCGCCGCGCTCGCGCCCGAGGAGGAGCAGGCGCGGCCCGGGTATCCGGGAGGCGGCGGCTTCCTGGCGCGGCTGCTGCGCGGCGGCCGCCGGTAGGCCGGCGGACTCAGTCCGGGCGGTACTCGCGCTCGCCGGTCGCAGGGTCGTACCAGACGCGCATCGGCCTGCCGGTGACGGGGTCGGTGAAGACCTCGCCCGTCGGCTGCGCGGACGCCGCGGGCGCCTTGCGGCCGCTGCGGTACCGGTCCCAGCCGAACGCGGCCGCGACGAACCCGACGACGACGACTGCGACGATCACCCACTCGAGCGCGCCCATCAGCCCTCGGCGTCGTCCGCCGGCCACTCGACGACGCGGGCCGTGCCGTAGGCCACGATCTCGCTCATGCTCCGCCCCATCTCGGTGGAGTCGAAGCGCATCATCGTCACCGCGTTCGCCCCCATCGCGGCGGCGTTCTGCACCATGCGGTCGATCGCCTGCCGCCGGGCGTCCTCGTTCAGCTTGACGTAGGAGCGGATCTCGCCCCCGACGAGGCTCTTCAGCAGGGCGACGATGTTGCCGCCCAGGCTGCGCGAGCGAACGGTGAGGCCGAACACCTGGCCGAGCGTCCGCACGACGCGCGCCTCGGGGATGTTCTCGGTCGTCGTGACGATCAGCGGGCGTGAGGCCATCGCTCTCCTTCCTGTCCCCGCAAGTGTGCCCCTCGCTCGCCGGCGGCGCCCGGGGAATCGACGCTTGACTTTGCATCGCAAAGTCGCGTAGACTTTGCGATGCAAAGTTCACACGGAGGCGCAGCGATGACAGGGCACTTCGACACCTTCGGCCCACCGCCGCCCAAGCCCGACCCGTTCGACGCTGCCGCGGCGACCGGGACGGTCGACGAGGAGCCGGCGCTCGACGCCCGCGAGGCAGCGGCGCTCCTCGCCCGGACGACGGCCGAGGCGGAGCGCCGGTTCGCGCTCCAGCCGCCGGTCCTCGTGCTCGCGGCCGCCGCGACCGCGCTCGTCGCCTACGGCGCGGTCTGGCTCTCCGTCCGCGACCAGCACCCCTACTCGGGCCCGAGCGCCCCCGCGCTCGCGGTGCTGTACGGGACGCTCGCCGTCTGGATCGTCTTCGTCACCGGCGTCACCCGGCGCGCGCTCAGAGGACGGTCGTCACGGCAGCGCCGCCTCGACGGGATCGTCTTCGGCGCGATCTGGATCTGCGTCTACGTCCTGCAGGGCGCCCTGCACCACGTCGGCGCGAGCCACGCGATCGCCTACGGCGTCTACCCGGCGGTCGCCCCGCTCGTCGTCGTCGGCTCGGCTGCGGCCGGCTACGAGGCCGCCCGCGCGCACCCGGCGCGTGCGCTCCTGGCCGCCGCCGTGGTCGCGCTCGGCAGCTTCGCCAGCTTCGCCGGCCCCGCCGACGTGTGGGCCGTGGTCGGCGCCGGGCTGTGCGGCCTGCTCCTCGCCGTCGCGGCCGTCCAGCTGTGGCGGCGCCGCGCCCGCGCATGACCGCCGCCGACCTCGACCCGCTCATCCACGTTCCCGCGCGGCTGAGGATCGTCGCCACGCTCGCGGCCCTTCCCGACGGCGACAGCGTCTCGTTCACCCGCCTGCAGGAGCTGATCGGGCTGACGTCGGGCAACCTGATCACGCACCTGCGCAAGCTCGAGGACGCCGGCTACATCGGCACCGCGAAGACCGGCAACGGGCAGGCCTCCCGCACGACCGTGGCGCTCACCGCGCGCGGGCGCGCGGCCCTCGAGAGCTACACGGCCGTGCTGCGCGACGTGCTCGGCGCGCTTTGAGACCGCGGCGCAGTTGTCAGCGCGCCGCGGCGGTCGTACGCTCGTCCGCATGGTCGCGGTCGCTCTCGTCGGGGTCGCCGTCGGCGCCGGCGCGGCCGCCTGGCGCTCGATGCGGTGGACGCTGTGCGGCCGGCTCGACCTCGGCCTGGCGACCACCGGCGCCGCCGCGCTCGCCGCGTTCGCGCTGACGCTCGCGCTCGACGGGCCGGTGGCGGCGCTCACCGTGCCGACGTCGGCGACGCTGCTCGGCTTCGCGGCCGCCCTCGCGTCCGGCGGCGGCGGCGAGCCGGGCGCCGGCGGCGACGACGGCGAGCCGCCGTGGTGGCCGTCGTTCGAGGACGACCTGCGCCGCTACGAGCGGACGCGCGTCCCCTCGGGCTCCGGCTAGGGCTGCGGGCTGAGCCGCTCCGGCTTGCGCCGCAGCCGGAAGCGGTTCTCCTCCCCGCGCGCGAGCCGCCGGATGTTCGCGCGGTGCAGGACGACGACGCCCACCGCCGCGACGCCGCCGAACACGATCACCGGCCAGGGGTATCCCATCACCCACGCCCACAGCGGCAGCGACGCCGCCGCGCACATCGACGCCACCGATGCGTAGCGCGTCAGCCCGAACACGAGCAGCCAGACGCCGGCGCCGAGCCCGCCGACGAGCGGCGCCAGCCCGAGGAACGCGCCGCCCGCGGTCGCGACCATCTTCCCGCCCCGGCGGAAGCCGAGGAAGAGCGGCCGCCAGTGGCCGAGCATCGCGCACGCGCCCGCGAGCGCGCCCGCGTCGTGGCCCGCGACCTTCGTCGCGACGAGCGCCGGCACGAACCCCTTCGCGGTGTCGAGCACGACCGCGGGCAGGCCGAGCTTCTTCCCGTGCAGGCGCCAGACGTTCGTCGCGCCGATATTGCCGCTGCCCTGCGTGCGGATGTCCTCGTGCCGGAAGATCCGCACGAGCCAGTACCCCCACGGCATCGAGCCGCAGACGTAGCCGATCACCGCGAAGAGCGCGGTCCACACGGCGGCGCGGCGCTACTTCGTCGGGATGCCGTACTGGTCGACCCAGCCGTTCACGACGTCCCAGTCGAGGTTGTCGAAGAACGCGTCGACGTAGGAGGCGCGGTCGGTCTGGTAGTCGAGGAAGTACGCGTGCTCGTAGACGTCGAGCGCCACGAGCGGCGTCGCGTTCCACACCGGGAACGTGTTCTGCGCGTCGCCGATGTAGTTGAACAGACGCCCCTCGTCCCAGTCGTACGCCGTCCACGCCCAGCCGCGGCCGGCGAGGCCGGTCGCCTTCAGGTCGGCGCGCCAGACCTCGGCGGAGCCGAAGTCGCGCTGCACGAGCGTCCCGAACGAGCCGGCGGGCGCGCCGCCGCCGCCGCCGAGGTGCGCGAAGTAGAGCTCGTGGTTCTTGATCCCGCCGATCGCGAACGTCAGGTCGACCTTGAGCGCGCGCAGCGCGGAATACGTCTGGTTCGCGCTCGTCAGGTCGACCTCGGCGAGCTTGCCGAGGATCTCGTTCCGCTTGCTCACGTAGCCCTGGTAGAGCTTGTAGTGCGCCTCCACCGACGCGCGCGAGATCCCGTCGAGCTCCAGGACCTCGGGGCGCAGCTCCCGGGGGGCGATCTCCTCGAAGTTGTACGCAGCCGTAGACATGGACCGGAGCATATAGTCCGTCCATGGCCTTCGAACTGCCTCAACTCCCGTACAGCTTCGACGCGCTCGAGCCGCACATCGACGCGCAGACGATGGAGATCCACCACGACCGCCACCACAAGGCGTACGTCGACAACGCGAACGCCGCGCTCGAGGGGACCGACTTCGCGAACCGCCCCGTCGAGCAGGTGCTCGGCGACCTCGACCTGATTCCCGAGGACAAGCGCACCGCCGTCCGCAACAACGCCGGCGGGCACGCGAACCACTCGCTCTTCTGGCAGATCATGAGCCCCGACGGCGGCGGCGAGCCGAGCGGCGAGCTCGCGAAAGCGATCGACGACACCTTCGGCGGCTTCGACCAGCTGAAGCAGCAGGTCAACGACAACGGCGCCAAGCGCTTCGGCTCCGGCTGGACGTGGCTCGTCTGGGACGGCACCGGCCTCGCCGCGTACTCGCTGCCGAACCAGGACTCGCCGTGGATGCAGGACGACGTGCCGCTGCTCGGCATCGACGTCTGGGAGCACGCGTACTACCTCAAGTACCAGAACAAGCGGCCCGACTACCTGGCGGCGTGGTGGAACGTCGTCAACTGGGACGAGGTCGCGAAGCGCTACGCGGAAGCGCGCGGAGCCTGACGGGCCCCGCGCGCTCCGTGCGCTCGCCCCGCAAGTAACAGGCTGTTACTTGCCCCGCAAGTAACAGGCTGTTACTTGCGCACGAACGGCAGCAGCCGGCTGACGCCCTGCACGTAGCCCGCGCCGGCCTGCGAGGGCGGCAGCACGAGCCGCAGCACGTAGTGCCCCTTCGGCAGCGCGACGCGGAAGACCGCGCGCGAGTCGGCGCCGAGCGTGATCCGCTTGAACGTGTACCAGCCGCCGACGGCGTTGCGCTTCTGCACGGCGAGCCAGTGGCCGCCGTAGCCGATGTCCGACGTCGCCTTCGCGATGAAGTCGCGCCCCTGCAGCCCGAGCCCCACGCGCGGCGCGACGTTCACCGTCACGGCTGTGCTGTTCGAGCTCGAGTAGTGCGCCGTGTACGTCGTCTGGATCGACGGCGTGATCCCGAAGAAGAACCTGCCGCCGTCCTGCGTCGTCGTCGAGGCGACCGACTGCACCGACTTCCCGTACGCCTGCGAGCTCAACGTGACAGGCAGGTTCGACGCCTGCGTGCTGACGACGCCGTTCAGCTGCGTCGCGCTGCCGTAGATCACCGTCGGCAGCGACGGCGCGAGCGCGAGCGTCGCCGGCGGCGGCTTCACCGTCAGCGTGCCGCGATGCGAGGTCGCGTACGTGTCGCGGAAGTGGTACGTCCCGGCGTGCGTCGTCGTGAACGACCAGGACTGGCCGCTCTTCAACGCCGGCGACGCGAACGCGCCGCTGTCGGCGACGACCTGGTGCGTCTTCGTGTCGGCGTTGTGCCAGACGACCGTGTCTCCCTGGGCGACCGTGATCGACGAGGGCGTGAAGCCGTTCTTCGTGATCTGGACCGTCTTCGTCGCCGCGACGGCGAGCCCGGCCGCGGCGGCGAGCGCCGCCGTCCCGAGCGCGAGCAGCAGCACGAGCCGTCTCATCCCCATCCCTCCTCGTCCGTGGCACCCCATGGGTGCAGTTCTTCCGCAGCCGGGAAAAATCGGTGTCCGGGCCGCGTAAAGCCTTCGTCAATCCGATAATGGAGCAGGTGCGTAGGAACCGGGGAGAGATGGAGCTCGCGCTGGACCCACCGCGGCTGCACGCCGTACCCGACCAGGCCCCGGAGCGGCCGACCGCCGAGACGAGCGACTCGGACCTGCTCGTGCGGGTCGCCGGCCGCGACCGGGAGGCGTTCGAGCTGCTCTACAACCGCTACATCCGCTCGATCTACGGGCTCGCGCTGCGGCGGCTGCGCGACCGAGAGCGGGCCGAGGACGCGGTCCAGGAGACCTTCGCCGCCGTCTGGCGCTCCGCGGCGAGCTACAAGCCCGAGCGCGGCCCGGCGGCGCCGTGGCTCTACGCCGTCGCCCGCAACGCGATCGTCGACCGCTTCCGCGGCCACGTCGAGCCGACGGCCGAGGTGCCGGAGCTCGCCTCCGGCGAGCCGGGCCCGGCCGACCGCGCGGAGGCGTCGTACGTGTCGTGGCGCGTGCACCGGGCGCTCGAGGAGCTGCCGGAGCGGGAGCGCGAGGTGGTCGAGCTCGCCTACTGGAGCGGGCTCTCGCAGAGCGAGGTGGCCGAGTTCCTGCACATCCCGCTCGGTACGGTGAAGACGAGGACGCGCAGCGCGCTCGCGAAGCTGGCGGACGTTCTGGAAGGAGACCTGCAGTGACGCTCCGGGAGCGGAGGAAGTGAGTCGTTCCGATTTCGACGAGCTGGTCGGCGCGGAGGTGCCGGCCGAGGAGCGCACGCGGCTGCGCAGGGTGCACGACCTGCTCGTACAGGCGGGACCGCCGCCGGAGCTGCCGCCGCACCTCGAGGCCGGGCCCACGCTCGCGGTGACGCTGGCTCGGCCGCCGCGGCGGCGCGTGCCGACGCGCAAGGTGGCCCTGCTCGCGGCGGCGCTCTGCGTGCTCGCGCTCGCCTTCGTCTTCGGCTACCTGGCCGGCAACAACGGCAGCCTGGCGAACCCGCGCACGCTCAGCCTGAAGGGGACGGCGCTCGCGCCGAACGCGCTCGCCTCGCTCCGCGTCTACCCGGCCGACCGGGCCGGCAACTGGCCGATGAAGCTCTCCGGCATGGGCCTGCCGAAGCTCGGCCCGAGGGGCTACTACGAGGTCTTCCTCGTCCGCGACGGCGAGTACGAGCCGTGCGGCGCGTTCGTCGTCAGGAACGCAGGCACGCCGATCGAGGTGACGCTGAACGCCCCCTACCGGCTGGATGCCGGCGACCGGTGGGTGATCACGCGCCAGCAGTGGGGCGACGAGTCCCGCGGCCCGATCGTGCTGCGTCCGCAGAACGCGTAGCTACTTCACGTCCGCGCCGAGCGAGCGCGCGAGCTGCGCGGCGCCCGCGAGGTCGAGCTTCGCGCCCTCGACCCGCGCCGCCGCGAGGTCGACGCCGTCGAGGTTCGCCTCGCGCAGGTCGGCGCCGCGCAGGATCGTGTTCACGAGCCGCGCGCGCGAGAGGTCGGCGCCGCGCAGGTCGGCCTCGCTCAGGTCGGACTCGGAGAAGTCCGTCTCGCGCGCGCGGATCTCGCGCAGGTCGAGCCCGCCCAGGTCGTGGCCGCGCAGCAGCGCGTAGGAGAGGTCGCCGCGGGTAACCGTCCAGCCTGTCAGCACCGCGCCGGTGAAGGCGACGCCGAGCAGCCGGCAGTCGTCGAAGCTCGCGCCGAACAAATTGACGTTCTCGAAGACCGAGTTGGCGAAGTCGCTGCCATGGTGCTCGCTGCCGTTCAGCTTCGCGTTCGAGAAGTCGCACGACTCGAAGCGGCAGCGCGTCGTGCGCACGCCGGAGAGGTCGGCGCCGCGGAAGCTCTCGCCCTCGAAGACCTCGTGCTCGTACTCGCCGTCAGGCTCGAGGTCCACGCGACTCGTTGCGCATCTCGCTGAGCAGCCGCTCGAGCCGCTCCTCGGTCGAGTCGTCGACGAACGTCATCGCCGCCGCGACGTTCGGGTGCACCCCGGCGATCGCGCGCCGCAGCTCGTGCGCGACCGCGCGGTACGACGGATGCCCCTCGCGCCCGCTGCGCAGCTCGATCAGGTGCAGCGCCTCGCGGGCGTCGAGCTCGAGCACGTAGCGGATCCGGTAGGCGAGGCAGAGCGCGTACGGCGCCTCCTCGGCGAAGCCCGCCTCGGCGAGCCGCGCGTGCTCGGCGCGCGAGACCTCGAGCGCGCGCTCGTACTCGCCGCCGAGGCCCGCCTGCACGAGCTCGTGCGGGACGTCGGCGCCGAGGTCCGGCGAGAGCCGCTGCCACTGGCAGGTGAGCAGCCGGTGGCGCTGCAGGTCGCGGAAGGCGCCGTAGTCGGAGACGATCTCGAAGCGGTAGGAGAGCGTCTCGAAGCCGCGCCCGGGACGGTGGCGCCGGTTCTCGCGCTCGCCGACGAGCTCGCGGACGAGGTCGGCCCGCTCGTGGGGGAGCAGCGACTCGACCGCGCGCAGCGTCTCCTCCTCGGAGGCGTCCGTGGCCTCGAAGAGCAGCGCGGCGACCAGCTCGTCCTCAGTCCCGTGGGCGCGCAGCAGCCGCACCGACGGCGCCGCCGCCGCCTCCCCCGCGCCGATCCCGAGCCGCGCCGCGACGGCGTCGGCCGCCTCACGCCGCTCTCGCAGATACTCGACCCAGCGGCCGCCGCGATCGGGGCGCGGCACGCGCGCGACGAAGCTGGGGATGATCTGCTGCAGCTCCTCGAGCAGCAGTCCCCCGTACGTCTGCGCCTCCGCCAGCGGATGCGCGAGCAGGTGCATGACGAGCTGCTCGTACGCCTGGCCGCTCGCATAGATGCCGACGTGCGAGAGCGACGCCGCGGGCAGCAGCCCGCGGACGAGGTCGAGCGCCTTCGCGCGTACGGCACGCCGGTGCGCGGCCGGAGACTCGCCGGCCGCCGCGGGGAAGCGCTCGCCCACCCACGCCGTCGTCCGCTCGAGCAGCGACGAGTACGTCTCGAACAGGTCGTCGAGCGCGCGCTCGTACTCCGGTCCGAAGCGGGGGTCGCGGTGGTAGCGGTAGCCGTAGCCGTCGAGTCGCGTGTCGTAGGCGATGTAGCGCGTCGACTGCTCGAGGTACGACGCGAGCCGCGGCCGCTGCAGGATCTTCGTCAGCAGGTTCGACGTCCACTCGCACGCGACGTGCGCGCCGCCGAGCTGCGCGACGGAGTCGTCGCCGTAGCCGAGGAAGATCGTCTCGTACAGCCGCGCCGCGCGTTCGCCCTCGACGCCCTCGATCGGCGGCACCTCCGGCACCGAGTCGGCGAACTCGTCGAGGAAGAGGCGGCGCAGCGTGCCCGCGTAGCGGGAGTAGCGGGCGAAGAGCGCGCCCTTGACCGTCTCCGGCAGGTTGACGAGCCCGAAGACCGGCCGGTCGAGGTTCGTGAAGTGCGGCGCGAGGCGCGCGCGCTCCTCCTCGGAGAAGCGCTCGACCGGAATCGGCATGGTTTCGGTCATGGCCAAAGGACGAGGGACCGTACTCCCGTTCCCGGACGGTAGCCCCGAGCGGCTGGAGGGCGGCTACAAGAACGAGCTGCTGCGCTACGGCGCTGTCGTCCTGCGGCTGACGAGGGCGCCGCTCGAGAGCGTCGCGTGGGAGCACGAGCTGCTGCGCACGCTGCCGCCGCCCGCCGTCGCGCCGGTCGCGGGGCCGGTCGAGTGGGAGGACGGCCGCACGGCCTCGCTCTTCCCGTACGTGCCGGGCGGGCCGCTCGACCGCGACGACCCCGCGCAGCGCGAGCAGGTCGCGCGCTGGCTCGCCGCGCTCCATCGCGCGCGCTGGGACGGCGGCCAGCGTCCCGGCGCGTCGTCGTGGCGCGACCGCGACCTCGTCCGGAACGCGTGGTGGGACTGGGAGCTCGTCGAGAAGCCGCCGGTGCTCGTGCGCGCGTACGAGCAGGCGACGGCGTTCCTCGCCGACGCGCCGCCGCTGCGCGTCGGCGTCGTGCACGGCGACGTCTACCGCGGCAACATGCGCGTGGCCGACGGGCGCCTCGTCGGCGTCGTCGACTGGGAGGAGGCCCGGCTCGACTGGCTCGCCGCGGAGGTCGCCAACGCCGCCTGGGAGCTGCGCGACCCGGAGGGCTTCGTCGCCGCCTACGCCGACGCCGGCGGCCCCGCCGAGACCGGGCACCTCGACGCGCTCCTCCGCCTGCGCAATCTCGCGGACGTCCTCTACTCGCTGACGAGCAAGGCGCGCGGCGAGCCGTACGACCAGCGCCACGTCGACTACCTGCTGGCGGCGCTCGAATGACCGTCCGCGTCGGCACCTCCGGCTGGTCGTATCCGAGCTGGAAGCCCGGGTTCTACCCCGCCGGGCTCGACGGGTCGGAGTTCCTCTCCTTCTACGCGGAGCGCTTCGCCACCGTCGAGCTGAACACGACCGGCTACCGGCTGCCGAGCGAGCAGCAGTTCCAGCGCTGGGCGGAGCAGGCCCCCGCCGGCTTCGAGTTCGCCCCGAAACTGGGAGCCGCTGGAAGCACCGGCGCGGGTCCGCGGCTGCGCGGGCTCGACGTGTTCGAGTCGCGCGTGCGCGCGCTCGGCGACCGGCTCGGGCCGGTGCGCGTCTCGCTGAAGTCGAAGCGGGACGAGGGCGCGCTCGAGCTGCTGCTCGGCTCGCTCGACCCGTCGCTGCGGCTCGCGTTCGACCTCGAGCACCCGTCCTGGGACGGGATCGAGCCGCGGCTCGCCGAGGCCGGCGCGGTGCGGGTCGGCGACCTCGACGGGCCGGCGACGTTCCGCTACCTGCGCCGCCGCGAGGCGCCGGACGAGGCGTTCGCGGAGCGGATCCGCGCCGCCGCCGAGCCGGTCTACGTCTACTTCCGCCACGACGACGAGCCGGACGCGCCGCGGCACGCGGCCCGGCTGCTGGAGCTGCTCGGGTGATCCGCTACGTCGCGCGCCGCCTGCTGACGGCGGTGCTCGTCCTGCTGATCACGCTCTTCGTCACCTTCATGCTGATGCGCGGGATCGGCGGGACGCCGTTCTATCCCGCCGAGGGGTACTCGATCCCGCTCTACCTGCAGCGCGAGCTGACGGCCTACTACCACCTCGACCAGCCGTGGCCGGTGCAGTTCGCGGTCTACCTCTGGCACATCGTCCGCTTCGACTTCGGCCCGACGCTCAGCTACCGCGACCAGACGGTGACGGCGGTGATCCACGGCGGCGTGCCGGTCTCGCTCGAGCTCGCCGGCCTCGCGACGGCGCTCGCGCTCCTGCTCGGGCTGCCGCTCGGGCTCGCGTCGACGCTGCGCCGCGGCGGCCCGCTCGACGTCGCGGCGACGACGGTCTCGACGATCCTGCTCGCGACGCCCGTCTTCCTGTTCGCGGAGCTCGGGCGCGACGACTTCGTCGCCAAGTGGAACCTCGGCGAGCTCGGCTGGTCGGGCCCGCGCTCGGCCTGGCTGCCGGTGATCACGCTCGCGCTCGCGCCGGCGGGGTACGTCGCGCGGCTCGTGCGCGCGGGCGCCGTCGACACGCTCTCGGAGGACTACGTCCGCTTCGCGCACGCGAAGGGCCTCCGGCGCGGCCGGATCCTGGTCGTGCACGTGCTGCCGAACTCGCTGACGCCGTTCCTGTCGGCGGCGGTGCCGACGCTCGCGCTGCTCGTCACCTCCGCGTTCTTCGTCGAGCGCGTCTACCAGGTGCCGGGCGCGGCCGACGCGTTCATCACCGCCGCGGAGCGGCGCGACTACCCGCTCGTGCTCGGGCTGACGGCGGTGCTGGCGGCGATCGTCGTGCTCGCGAGCCTCGCCGCCGACGTGCTCGCGGCGGCGCTCGACGTCCGGCTGCGGGAGGACCGGCGCTGATGCGGCCGCTGCTCGCCCGCTTCCTCCGCAGCGGCGCCGGCCGCGTCGGGATCGGCGTGCTCGTGCTCGTCGGCCTCTTCGTCGGCCTCGTGCCGGCGCTCTCCTCGGCCGACCCGGACGCGATCGACTTCACGCTCCGCAACCAGGGCCCGAGCGGCGCGCACCCGCTCGGCACCGACTACTTCGGCCGCGACCTGCTCGTGCGGCTCGCGCTCGGCGGCCGCCTCTCCCTGGAGATCTCGCTGCTCGCGCTGGGGATCGTGCTCGTCGTCGGCTTCTGCTACGGCGCCGTCGCGGGGATGCTGCCGCGCCGGCTCGACGACGCGGCGATGCGGCTCGTCGACGCGGCGCTCGCGATCCCGCGCTTCCCGACGATGGTGATCATCCTCGTGATCGCGGGACTGCGGACGAACGTCGGCACGCTCGTGCTCGCGCTCGCCGTCGGGGGCTGGATGATCCCGGCGCGGCTCGTGCGGCTCGAGCTGGTGACCTTGCGGCAGCGCCACTTCGTCACCGCCGCGCGCGCGGTCGGCGTCGGCCCGGTGCGGCTCGTCGTGCGGCACTTTCTGCCGAACGCGCTCGGCGCCCTGCTGATCGCCGCCTTCCTCGAGCTGCCCGCGCTCGTGCTGATGGAGGCGTTCGCCTCGGCGCTCGGGCTCGGGATCAACCCGCCGACGCCGACGTGGGGGAACATCGCGTACGACGGGCTCGACTACCGCGACACGTGGGAGGTGTTCATCGCCAGTGCCGCGATCGCCGTCTTCGCGATCGCCGCGAACTTCGCCGCCGACGGGCTGCAGGAGGCGCTCGAGCCGCGCCGCGACGCGGTCGTGCCGCGCCGGTTCCTGCGCCGGCTCGTCGCGCGCGTCAGCCGCTGAGGCCGGCGAGGCAGGAGCGGTCGCCGTACGAGCGCAGCAGCTCGTTCGACGCCTGCCGCTCCGCGAGCCGCGACGCGTCGTACGCGCCGATCGCCGGGATCGTCACGGAGACGTTCGGGGTCACGCCGGTGCCGGAGGCGGTCAGGCGGTACTGGTCGCCGACGCCGGGGCCGCGCTTCGCGGTCTGGCCGGCCGGGTGCTTGTAGCCGCCCTTCGTCGGGTCGAACGAGTAGAAGCCGTAGCAGAAGGCGCCCGACGGGTTGTGCGGGACGAACGAGTTCTCGCGCCGCCAGCCCGTCCCGTACACGGAGTCGTGCGTGTCGAGGTAGATCAGCCGGCCGAAGTTGTCCGTCGGCGCGCCGACGCGCGTCGTGCCGAAGCCGTAGACCGGCTGGCCCTTGTACGAGTAGCGGCCGAACAGCTGCTGGAACCCCTGGTAGACCCAGCCCATGTGCACCTCGAGCTGCGGCAGCTCGCCCGACCAGTGCGAGACCTCGAGCCAGTCCGCCCGCAGGTCGGCCGTCCACGGCGTGAAGCCGAGGTCCGGCAGCGGCTGCGGCCAGCTCTGCGCCGCCCAGTAGGTGCCGTCGGCGGCCTTGCAGGCGGCGACGAGGTTCGGCAGCGCCGGCCCGTCGTAGCGCCCGCACGTGCCCTTGAAGCTCTTCCAGTACTGGGTGTGGTACTTGCCCCACCCGCCGGCGTAGTCGAGCTTGAACTTGACCTGGTGGCCGCCCGGCGACGGCGGCAGCGCGTTGATCGCGCCCCAGACGAGGACGTGCTTGACGGCGCCGCCCTTGCGGTACGTGAGCAGGGCCTCGCCCTTCGCGTCGGTCCGGATCTGGACGCCGGTGGCGTTGCGATCGACGAGCTGGGCCGCCGAGGCCACGCCCGGCAGGGCCAGCAGGAGCACGACGCCGAGGATCAGGGCACGCCGCATCTCCCCGCTGATCGGCCGCGGCCGGCGCCGCCGAAATCCCCAGGATGGGGTACTTTACGGCTTGCAAATGGTCAAGAGTCTCCTGATTGCTCTCGCCGCCGCGCTCGCGCTCGCGTCCGCCGCGGCCGCCTCCGACCGCGTGGCGCTGAACGCCTCGCACCTGCGGCTCGCCGTCTCGGCGGACGGCAAGCGGGCGATGCTGGCCTACCGGCAGGGAGGCAAGACGCGGCACGCGCTCGTCTGGGGCGCGATCAACGCGCTGCCGCCGAGCGAGTCGGTGCCGCAGGTCCGCTTCAAGATCGACTGGACGGGCGGCTGGAAGACGTACGGCCACACGATCTGGCAGCACTTCGGCAACGCCTGCCGGCCGTACGACGGGCCGGCGCTCGCCGACGCGCTCGCCGCCTGCAAGGCGCCGGACGGGTCGTACTGGGCCGTGCAGCGCTGGCAGCCGAACCTGCCGCACCGCGGCTACCCCGTCTACCGCGCCGGGCAGCGCGACTGGGAGATCGACGTCTCGCACTGGAGCGGCCCGCTGGCGAGCCTCGAGCTGCACGCGGACTGGGCCTTCAACGGCCAGGCGCACAACCTCTTCGGCCGGCTCACGTACGCCGGCACGCCGGTGCACGGCTTCCACACGGTCAAGGGGACGGGCGCGCCGCAGGACCGCTACGGCCGCAGCCTCTACATCGACACGCTCGACTCGGCGTACGGGCCGGGCTGGCGGCGCGAGACGTCGATCGTCTTCCGCAACCCGACCGGTGTCTTCTGTTACTCGTTCTGGCCGACAAACGACATCTCGCTGCCCGGGCATCCGCGCCGGCCGGAGGGGCACGGGAAGGCGTACCGGATCGAGGTCCTCGGCCCGGGCGTGACGCCGAACATCGTCGGCACCGTCGCCGACCCCGGCGCGTGGAACCCGAACGATCCCGCCAAGGTCGCCTTCGAGAACGAGATGAAGAACCTGCAGCTGCAGCTCTCGCAGGGCGACAAGTTCTGCCCGACGCAGACCTGAGCTAGAAGCGCCCGAGAGCGCCGGCATGGCGCGCGTAGGCGCCCGTCTCGACGATCTCCGCCAGCTGCTCGACCGTGTGCCGCAGCTCGTCCTCGGTGTTGAAGAAGTGGGGACCGAGGCGGATGCCCGCATCCGGACGGAAGTCGCAGACGATCCCCCGCTCGCCGAGCTCCCCGTGCACGGCGGCGTGGTCGGGCGTGACGACGAGCACGGTGCCGCCGCGCCGTTCCGGCTCGCGCGGGCTGCCGACTTCGAGCCCCGCCTCGTCGCAGAGGTCGATCAGCAGCTGCGTCAGGCGCAGCGAGCGCTCGCGGATCCGCTCCACGCCGACCTCCTCGATCACGTCGTAGCCGGCGGTCGCGGCGTAGAGCGCCGGCACGTTCGGCGTGCCGGTGAGGAAGCGGCGGGCGCCGTCCGCGTACTCGAGCTCCGGCTCGAAGGCGAACGGACGCGCATGGCCCTGCCAGCCCACGAAGGTCGGCTCGAGCCGCTCGGCGAGGTCGGCGCGGACGTAGAGCCAGCCGGCGCCGGGGCCGCCGCACAGCCACTTGACGCTGCCGCCGGCGGCGAAGTCGACGCCGAGCGCGGTGACGTCGACGGGGACGACGCCGGCGCTCTGGTAGCAGTCGAGCACGACGTGCGCGCCGGCCTCGTGCGCACGGCGGACGATCGGCTCCACGTCCTGGATCTCCGCGTTCCTGAAGAGGACGTGCGAGATCGGCACGAGCAGCGTGCGCTCGTCGATCGCGTCGACGATCGCCGCGGCGTCCTCGCACGCGACGACCTCGAGCTCGGGCTGGGCCTGGTAGAGGTAGCGGACGCTCGGGAAGTTCGCCTCCTCGTAGACGATCCGGTTGCGCTCGCCCGGCTGCCGGAAGCAGGAGAGGACGACCATCTCCGCGACCGTGACGTTCTGGTGCATGACGACGCTGCCCGGCGGCGCGCCGACGATCCTCCCGATCTGGTCGCCGACCGTCCACGGCAGCTCCCACCAGCCCTCGCCCCACGAGCGGATGCCGCGCTCGCGCCACATGCGCGCGTACTCGAGCAGGTTCTCCTCCGCCTTCGCGGGCATCGCGGCGAGCGAGTGGTTGATCAGATAGGTGCAGGTCTCGAGAATCGGGAAGCGGTCGCGATACCCGAGGAGGTCGTCCACGACGTGAGCGTAACCCTGCTGGACTGGCGCAGGCGCGTGTTCGCGCTCTACGCCGACGTGCGCGCGACGGCCGATCCGGCGCGGGCGTGGGAGCACTGGGTCGAGATTCGGGCGGAGCTCTACCGGTCGCATCCGCAGTCGCCGCGACCGGGCGGCGAGCCGCGCTACTTCCCGTACGACCCGGCGTGGCGTCTCGAGGCCCGGCTCGAGGAGGCGGCGCCCGAGGCGATCGAGCTCGACGGCTTCCCGTTCACGCGCTTCGCGCGGCTCGCCTTCGGCGACGGGCTCGCGCTCGACGCCTACTGGCTCGAGACGTACGGCGGCGGCGTCTTCGTGCCGTTCCGGGACGGGACGAGCGGCGTCGAGACGTACGGCGGCGGCCGCTACGTGCTCGACACGGTCAAGGGCGCCGACCTCGGCGGCGGCGACGGGACGCTCGTGCTCGACTTCAACTTCGCCTACAACCCGTCCTGCGCCTGGGACGACCGGTGGGCCTGTCCGCTGACGCCGCCGGCGAACCGGCTCTCCGTCCGGATCGAGGCGGGGGAGCTGCGGCCCGGGGCGGAGCCTAGGCCGGCAGGTTGCGCTCGCCCGGCCCGACGTACACCTGGGCCGGACGGGTGATCTTGAAGTCGCCCGACATCAGCTCGTCGTAGTGGCAGAGCCAGCCGACCGTCCGCCCGACCGCGAAGAGCACCGTGAAGGCCGCCGGGTCGAAGCCCATCGCCCGGTACGCGATCCCCGAGTAGAAGTCGACGTTCGGGTAGAGCTTCCGCGAGACGAAGAACTCGTCCTCGAGCGCAATCCGCTCCAGCTCCTGCGCGATGTCGAGCAGCGGGTTCTCGCCGGCGATCGCGAGCACGTCGTCGACGACCGTCTTGATCACCTTCGCGCGCGGGTCGTAGTTCTTGTAGACGCGATGCCCGAACCCGTAGAGGAGCGCCTCCCGGCTCTTCACCTTCTCGATGTAGTCGGGGACGCGGTCGAGCGAGCCGATCGAGTCGAGCATCCGCAGCACCGCCTCGTTCGCGCCGCCGTGCAGCGGGCCGTACAGCGCCGCCGCGGCGCCCGAGAGCGAGGAGTACATGTCGGTCTCCGCGGAGCCGATCGCGCGCATCGCGTTCGTGCCGGCGTTCAGCTCGTGGTCGGCGTGGAGGACGAAGAGGACGTCGAGCGCCTTGCCGAAGACCTCGAGCGCGTCGGCCCCCCGGGACGTGTCGACGGCGTCGCCGCAGGCACCGATGAACCGGCGCGCGTACGTGTCGCCGCGCGGCTCGCCCGGCCGGACGCGCGCATGGCGCGCGATCGCGTGCGCGCCGAGCAGGAGCGTCTCCGCCAGCACGAGCGGGAAGAACCGGTGCCGCATCTCCGCGTTCCTGACGTCCTTCGTCTCCGGATGCGACGCGCCGAGCGCGGCGTAGCCCGAGATCAGGATCGCCATCGGATGCGAGCCCTCCGGGAACGACTCGACGTGCGCGCGGATCCGCGCGACGTCGACGTCGGCGTCGTAGACCGCCTCGCGCCACGGGACGCGCTCCGCCTCGGTGGCGAGCTCGCCGCGCGCGAGCAGGTGCGCGACCTCGAGGAAGTGCTTCTGCTCCGCGAGCTGCTCGATCGGGTAGCCGCGGTAGCGGAGGATCCCCGCCTCGCCGTCGATATAGGTGATCGCGCTGCGCGCCGTCGCGGTCGCGAGCAGCGGCTGGTCGTACGAGAGGACGCCCTGCGCCTTCAGCTCGGCGCCGGCGAACGCGCCGTGCTCGTCGACCTCGACCTCGATCGTCTTCTTCGCCATCAGCCGACGCCCTGCAGCGAGCGGGCGGCGGGGCCGACGTACTTCGCCGACGGCCGCACGAGCACGCCGAGCCGCTTCTGCTCGAGGATGTGCGCCGACCAGCCGGCGGTGCGCGAGCACGCGAACATCGCGGGCGCGAGCGCGGGCGGCACCTCGGCGACGTCGAGCACGACGGCCGACCAGTACTCGACGTTCGTCCACGAGTGCGAGGGGCTCTTCTTCGCGATCGCCTCGTGCGCGACCTGCTCGAGCTCCTCGGCGACCGCGACGCGCGGCGAGCCGAGCTCCTTCGCGACGCGCTTGAGCACGCGCGAGCGCGGATCCTCGGCGCGGTAGACGCGGTGGCCGAAGCCCATGATCCGCTCGCCGCGGGCGAGCGCCTCGGCGACCCACTTCTCGGCGTCGCCGCTCTCGGCGACCGCATCGAGCATCGGCAGCACCCGCGCCGGCGCGCCGCCGTGCAACGGCCCGGAGAGCGCTCCCACCGCGGACGAGAGCGCGGCGGCGGCGTCGGCCCCGGTCGAGGCGACGATGCGCGCGGTGAACGTCGACGCGTTCAGCCCGTGCTCGGCCGTGCAGATCCAGTAGGTGTCGATCGCCTTCGCGTGCTGCTCGTTCGCCTCGCCGCGCCACGCGAGCAGGAACCGCTCGGCCGCGGTCTTCCCCTGCGCGACGACGTCGGCGTCGACGGGCGGCAGGTCGGCGCCGCGCGCCGACTGGGCGACGATCGAGAGTGCCGCCGCGGAGAGCCGGCGCAGATCCTCCTTCGCCTGCTCGTCGTCGATGTCGATGAACTGGCCGAGGCTCCACTCGCCGCCGAGCGACGCGAGCGCCGTCTGCAGGTCGCCGATGTAGTGGCCGGTGCGCAGCTCCAGCTCCCGGTGCGCCGCCGGCAAGCCCGGCTCGAAGGCCTCGTCGACGAGCCAGCCCCAGACCTGTTCGAACGGGACGTGCCCGACGAGGTCCTCGATGTTGATGCCGCGGTAGCGGAGCTCGCCGCCCTCCTTGTCGGGCTCGGCGATCTCCGTCTCGAAGGCGACGACGCCCGCGAGGCCTGGACTGAACTCGGTCATGCCTGCAACTCCTCCAGCTCGATCTCGATCCCGATCTTCCGCATTCGGGCCTCCTGCAACACGAGCGCGGCGGCGGCGAGATCCTGCACGGCGATCCCCACCGACTTGTACAGCGTAATTTCGTCGGGGCTCCTTCTGCCGGGCCTACTGCCCGCCACGAGCTCGCCGAGCTCGACCGCCGCCCGCGGCTCGATCCCGGCGAGCTCGGCCGCGCCGGCGGGAGGCTCCGCGAAGGCCGAGTCGCGCAGCTCGACGCAGACGAGGTCGGCCCGCGCCACGAGCGCCGGATCGAGCTCCGAGCCGGGCGGGTGGTAGCCGACCGAGCCGACGTGCGCGCCCGGCACGAGCCACTCCGCGCGGACGACCGGCTCGGCCGCCGCAGTCGCCGCGTGCACGACGTCCGCGCCGCGCACCGCCTCCTCGAACTCGCCGCGGCCGGCGACGCGGATCTCGGCGAAGTCGCGGACGCGCGGGAACAGCTCCTGCGCGGCGCGCGACTGCACGCCCGTGCCGAGGATCGCGAGCACGCGCGCGTCCTCGCGCGCGAGCAGCTGCGCCGCGAGCGCGGCCGCCGCCGCCGTGCGCATCGCGGTGATGTACGTCCCGTCGAGCAGGGCCAGCGGCGAGCCGTGCTCCGGGTCGAAAAGCATGATCGCCGCCTGGTGCGTGTCCCGGTCACGGTTCTCCGGGAAGAGCGAGACAAGCTTCGCCCCCAGGCCCGCGGAGGGCACGTACGCGGGCATCGTCCCGAGCAGCCCCTTCGGCGAGAACGCCGCGATCCGCGGCGGGATCGAGACGCCGCCCCGCGACAGCTCCTCGTGCGCGCGCGCGAGCGCCGGGATCAGCGCGTCGAGGTCGAGGCACGCCTCGACGTCACGGCGCGAGAGAACGAGCATGCGTGGACGTTATCGGCGCGGGCCGCGGCGGCGGCTTCGAGTCGACGAGGATCGCCGCGACGAGCAGCACCGCCATCGCGACCGTGCTCTCCGCGAGCAGCGACCGCGTCAGGCCCCTGCCGACGCGCTCGAGGTGCGGCATGACGAGAAACTGGTGCGTCGCCCCCCAGAGCAGCGCCACGCACACGAGCGCGAGCTTGACGAGCAGCACCTGCCCGTAGCCGGACGTCCAGAGGTCGTGCAGCGCGGGGAAGCGCTCGATGCTCAGGTACGTCCCGGCGCCGATCAGCACCGCGACGCAGACGGTCGCGAGCCGCGAGAAGCGGCGGAACGCCGCCGCGTTCCGCGCGACGAGGGCGAGCTGGAGCAGCCCGCCGATCCAGAGCGTCGCCGCGACGAGGTGGAACCAGTCGGCGACCGCCTCGGCCGCGCTCGCGGAGGAATGCCCGGAGAGCGAGAGCCCCGAGCAGAGCGCGAGCCCGAGCACGAAGGCCGCCCACAGCAGCGCGCGCGTCTCGGTCAGCCACGCGAGGAAGACGAGCGCGGCGACGACGGCGAAGCCGAGCTCCATCGCGATGAAGGCCTCGCCGAAGCGCGTGCCGTTGCTGATCGGCGCGAGGTCGCCGTACAGGAACGCGCCGAGCGGCAACTGCAGCGCGTCCTCCGCGCGCAGCAGGAACGCGACGATGCCGACCTCGAGCACGCCGACCGCGCCGAGGCCGACGAGCCGCCAGAAGCGGCGGCTGTCCGAGATCCGCTGGATCAGCAGCTCGAAGCCGAGGCCGCCGACGAGCAGCGCGAGCCCGAGGAAGTAGAGCCAGCGGACGACGTGCTCGGTCGTCGTCGGCCCCTCCGCGCCGACCGCCTCGGTCACCGACGGCGCCGGCACGCCGACCCCGAACGTGTAGACGCCGTTGACCACGTGGCCGTCGTTCGAGAGCGCCTTCCAGCGCACCGTGTAGGGGCCGCGCGGCAGCTTCGGCACCGGCGCGGCGAGGCCGCGCGTGATCGCGTGCGCAGGGCCGGCGAGGTTCCTGCCGTCCGCGTCCAGGACCTTGATCGCGCCGGGCAGGACGTCGACCGTCTGGTCGAAGCGCAGCACGATCCGCCGCGGCGAGCGCTGCAGCCGCTGGTGGTACGACGGCGACTCGCCGCGGATCGACGCGTGCGCGAACGCGGCCGCCGGCGCGGCGAGCGCCGCGAGCGCGGCGACGAGCAGCGCGCGTCTCACCGGTGCGGCACTCCGGCGAACTGCGAGAGATGGCCGAAGATCGCCGCCGTGTCGCGATCGCAGTAGAGGAGGATCGCGACCGCGACGAACGAGGTCGCGAAGCCGGCGAGCGCCGTCGTCGAGCGGGGCCGGAACGCCTGCAGCAGCGGGAAGAGCGCGCCGACGATGAACGTCCAGCCGAGCACGTGGTGCAGGAACGCGGCGCGCGAGAAGAGCCACGCGTTCTGCTCGTGCACGAGGAACGCGATCCCGGAGACGGCCATCGCGAGCGCCGAGCAGAGATGCCAGCGGTGCGAGCGCAGCTTCCCGCGTGCGAGCCCGAGGTCGGCGGCGCCGGCGAGCATCAGCACCTGCGCCCACGACCCGTGCGCGACCATGTGGATGGTCGAGTTCGTGTAGAAGGTCATCACCGGCCACATCAGCACGCCCATCAGGAAGGTGAGGCTCGGCCAGAGGTACCGCCGCCAGGGCCGCAGCGCCCAAATTTCGGGGCCGACCGTCGCCTCCGCCGCCTTCAGCAGCCCGAGCCCGAGGAAGCCGGTGGCGAACCACCAGTGCACGAACTCCGCCTGCGGCATCATCCGCGCTGCTCCAGGTCCTCGACGAGCGCCGGCGCGACGACGAGCCGGAAGAGCAGGCCGAAGAGGACGACGTACAGCGGCGGCTCGCTGAAGAGCCACCAGAAGCCCTGCCCGAACGGGTGCAGGAGCGTGATCCGGTACGGCTGGACGAGCGCCCAGCCCGCGCCGGCCGCCATCGTCAGCGGGCCGAGCGCGAGCACGATCCGCGCGCGCAGCTGCTGCCGCGTCGCCGCGCGCGGGTGCTCGGTCGTCTCGCTCTGCTCGCGATGCAGTTCGTGCGCGTAGTCCGCGCCCATGCGTTCCTCCTTCGCTCGTCGCTGCGTGCGCTAGGCGGCGAGCGGCGGCGGGCGCGACTCGAACGCGAGCCCGAAGAGGAGGCGCGGCGGCAGCGCCGCGCGGCGGCGCGGACGTGCGAGCGCCGGCCGGTGCGCGGCGACGCGCTGCAGCAGCGCGACGGCGACGGCGGCGATCCGCTCGTAGTCGCCGAGCCACTGCTCGGCCGCGCGGTAGGCGACGGCGACGAAGACGGCGAGCACGGCGAAGACGGGGACGGCGGAGCTGTGCAGGACCGCCCGCTCCGCGTTCGTCTGCAGCAGGAAGACGGCGGTGGTGCCGAGGAACGACGCGAGCCACAGCCGCCACGAGAGCCGGAGCCGCAGCCGCGGCGCCGCGCCGACGACGGCGGCGACGCGGCGGGCCTGGAAGAAGCGCCAGGCGAGCCGCGCGAGCATCAGGCCCGCGCCGACCTTCACGCAGAGGAGGACGAACGGGTAGTACGACGCGTCGGCGTAGGAGACGCGGCCGACGTGCCGGCCGACGTCGATGCGGTACGCGAGGCTGCGTCCCGTCAGCTCGGCGGCGAGCACGAGCAGGCCGAGCGCGAGCCTTGCGAGGGCGGTCCGGCGACGAGTCGCCATACCGGAAGTGTGCGCGCCGGACGGGCGGTTTGTCCAGCCTCGCCGCCGCGCCGGCGGGAACGCGGCCAGGCCCTACGCGCGGAAGGATCCGGCGAAGCTCGGTGCGCGACGCCCTCTCCTCCGGCCGGCGGTGCGAGTCCCACGCTTGGCCGAAGCGCGGGCTACGCGGCGCGTAGCGAGCGCGCCCCGAGAGCGTCGTCGCAGCCCCTGCCGACGACGCGGCGTTGGCCCGGCACGAGCCCGACGAGCCCGACCGCACGAAGCGCGCCGGAGACCGCGCTCTCCGGCGTGCGGAGTTCCAACTCGCAGCGAGTGCGCCGGCGCGCGAGCGCACGGCGGCTCGTCAGCCGAGCAGCGTCAGGTTCCAGTCGGTGCGGTGCTCGACGTCGAGCGAGAAGAGCAGCACGCGCTGCCACGTGCCGAGGCAGAGCGACCCGCCGCGGAAGGGCACGCCCTCCGTGCGCGGGCCGAGCAACGCGGAGACGACGCGCGCACGCGCGGGCGTGTCGCCGGGGACGACCCGCTCGAGCAGGCACTCGAGGTCCTCGAAGAAGCCGGTCTCGCGCTCCTGGATGCGGATGACGGTCGCGGACGGGATCGCGTGGATGTACGCGATGCCCTCGCCGCGGCCGGACTCGGCGACCGCGCGCTGCACGTCGTTCGTGATGTCCATCACCGACAGCGTCGGCAGCGCGGCCGCGATCGAATACGGGACTTCGACGCTCGTCATGCGCTCGCTACTTCCCGCGGCAGCCGGAAATGAACGTCCTCGCGCGCGACCGTGACCTCTTCGAGCGTCTCGTGCCCGCGCTCCGCGAGCTCCGCGGCGACCGCCTGCACGAGCGCCTCGGGCGTCGACGCGCCGGCCGTGAGGCCGATCGTCTCGTGCCCCTCGATCAGCGCGTCCGGCAGCGGCGTCTCGCCGTCGATCAGCGTCGCCTGCGCGCCCGCGGCCTGAGCGACCTCGACGAGCCGCACCGCGTTCGAGCTCGTCTGCGAGCCGATCACGAGCACGAGCGTCGCGCCGCGCGACACCATCTCCTTCACCGCGTCCTGCCGGTTCTGGGTCGCGTAGCAGATGTCGTCCGCGTGCGGCCGCCTCAGGGTTCCCAGATGATCCTCCAGCGCCTCCACGATCGGCGCGACGTCGTCGAGCGAGAGCGTCGTCTGCGTGACGACCGCGACCGGCTTGTCGGTCTGCAGCTCGCGCGCCTGCTCGGGCGACTCGATCACGACCGTCGACTCCGGGCGCTCGCCCATCGTCCCGATCACCTCGACGTGGTTCTTGTGGCCGACGAGCGCGACGAGGTGGCCGCCGTCGGCGTAGCGCCGCGCCTCCGCGTGCACCTTGTTCACGAGCGGGCACGTGGCGTCGACGACGCGCAGCCCCCGCGCCGCCGCGTTCTCCTTCACCGAGGGCGCGACGCCGTGCGCGGAGAGGACGCAGATCTCGCCCTCCGGGATCTCGGACTCGTCCTCGACGAAGACGGCGCCGAGCTCCTCGAGCCGGCGGACGACGTTCTCGTTGTGGACGATCTGGTGGCGGACGTACACCGGTGCGCCGTGCTGCTCGAGCAGCCGCTCGACGATCTCGATCGCACGGTCGACGCCGGCGCAGAACGAGCGCGGAGCGGCGAGGAGCACGCGGCCCACTAGACCCGCTCCAGCGCCGGCGAAGCCGGCGCCTCCGCTCGTTGGCGTGCTCCGTCGAGCCTGCGCACGCTACGCGACCGCCTTCTCGAGCGCGCGCAGCGCGCGCACCGCGTCCCGCATCGAGCGGACGGCGTCGGCGCGCTTCGCGGCCACCCAGCGCAGCAGGCCCGCGACGTCGGTGCGCCCGTCCGGATGCACCGTCCGGTCGACGCCCTCGATCAGGCTGTGCACGTCGTCCGACACGACCCGCAGCACGCCCGCGAGCCGCCCGCTGCGCGCGAGGACGCCGCTCTCCATGTCGACCGCGTCGGCGCCGCTCGCGGCGTGCAGCCGCGCGCGCTCCGAGGCGTCGTGGACGAGGCGGTCGGAGCCGAGCACGGTCGCATCCTTCCCCACGCCGAGCCCCGGCCCTTCCCAGAGCGTCGCGCCCCGCTCGTCGACGACGCGCGTCGCGTCGAGCACGTCGCCGACCGCGAGTCCCTCGCGGAGCGCGCCGGCGAGGCCGAAGGAGACGAGCCGCCCCTGCGGGACGCCGTTCGCGGCCCGCACGCCGACGCGCACCGCCGGCAGGCCGACGCGGCGGGCCGCCCGCTCCTCCGCGGTCGTCGCCGCGCAGAAAGTCAGCCCGTCAGCGTCCATGCGAGGTTCCGGACGGTCTCCTTCATGCTCTTCGACGACTCGAGCGCGGCCGCCGGCTCGAAGCCGGAGTGGATGCCGCAGTGCTCGCAGCGCGCGTCGTTGCCGGGGCCGTAGGACTCCCAGTCCATCCCCACGAGCAGCGCCTCGTACGTCGGGAAGATGCCGTCGGTGAGCAGGTAGCACGGGCCCTTCCAGCCGTACGGATTGCGGGTGATCGACCCCCACGGCGCGCACGGCAGCTTGCGCTCGCCGGTGAGGAAGTCCTGGTAGATCGGAGTCGCGAGCCAGCGGTAGCCGTGCTTGCGCACCGCGGCCCGGATCTCGCGGAACTTCGCCTCGTGCTCCGAGCGCGTCATCGTCAGCGCCGGGTCGATCTGCGAGTACTGGTAGCCGGGGGCGACGAGCATCCCGTCGATGCCGACCTCGTCGGTGAGGTAGCGCATCATCTCGATCACGTCGTCGACCTCGGTCTCCTTGAAGATCGTCGTGTTCGTGGTGACGCGGAAGCCGCGCGAGCGCGCCGTCCGGATCGCGTCGACGGCGATCTCCCAGAGGCCCGGGTAGTCGCAGACGTAGTCGTGGATCTCGCGCATCCCGTCGAGGTGGACGACGAACGTCAGCCGGTTCGACGGCTCGAACCAGTCGAGGCACTGCTCGAGGCGCAGCGCGTTCGTGCACAGCTCGACCGTCTTGCCCATCTCGATCATCCCCGCGACCACCTGCTCGATCCCCTTGAAGACGAGCGGCTCGCCGCCGCAGATCGAGACCACCGGCGCCGGGCACTGCAGCCCCGCGTCGAGGCACTCCTCGACCGAGAGGCGCGCGCGGTTCGACTCGTACTCGCGGATCTTCCCGCAGCCGATGCACGCGATGTTGCACGCGAGCGTCGGCTCCAGCATCAGCACGAGCGGATACCGCTCGCCCTTGCGCTGCTGCGCGGCGACGTACTTGCCGATCGACACGGTGGACTGCAGCGGGAACTTCATCTCTCGGAAAGCCTCTCTCTCATTCGACCGAGCGCAAACAGCGGGAAGCTGATGCGGTACAGGTGGTAGCGGATCATGAAATCGAGCGGGAAACCGGTGCCGGTGAAATGCCGTTCGTCCCAGTCGCCGTCCGGACGCTGGACAGCGCAAAGATAATCCGCGGCCTTCCGGGCGCCGAGTCCCTCAGCGTTTCCTGCGGCGACGTGACCGAGGAGCGCCCACGCGGTCTGCGACGGCGTCGTGAACGGCGCGCGGCCGCGCCACGAGCGGTCCGCATAGGAGCGGATGTCCTCGCCGAAGCCGCCGCTCGGCTGCTGCACGGAGTCGAGCCACGCGACCGCACGCTGCATCGCGGGATGGTCGGACGGGACGCCGCACGCCTCCAGCGCCGGGAGCGCCGCACCGGTGCCGTAGAGGTGGTTGACGCCCCAGCGGCCGAACCACGACCCGTCGTCCTCCTGCTCCTTCAGCAGCCAGCGCAGGCCGCGCTCGACGGTGTCGCCGTAGCGCCCCGTCGGCGCGAGCACCTCGAGCGCGTGCGCGCTCACGTCGGCGCTCGGCTCGTCCGTCACCTTGCCGAAGTCGCAGAACGGGATCCTGTAGAGCCACATCGCGCTGTTGTCGACGTCGAACGCGCCCCAGCCGCCCCGCTTCGACTGCATGCCGGCGAGCCAGTCGAGGCCGCGCCGCACCGCGTCGTCGCCGATGCCGAGCTCGCGCAGCGCGAGCGCGACGACGGCCGTGTCGTCGGTGTCCGGGTAGCAGTCGTTCTCGAACTCGAAGGCCCAGCCGCCCGGCGCGAGCCGCGGCCGCCGGATCGACCAGTCGCCGGCGACCGTCACCTCCTCGCGCAGCAGGTACTCGCCCGCCTTGCGCAGCTGCGGATGGTCGGCCGGGACGCCGCATGCGCGCAGCGCGAGCACGGCGAGCGCGGTGTCCCACACGGGGGACTGGCACGCCTCCGGCCGCAGCCGGTCGCCGTCGTCGACCATGAAGCCGTCCCAGCCGAGCACGGCCCTGCGCAGCGTCTCGTCGGTCTCGTCGCAGCCGAGCGCCTTCAGCGCGACGATCCCCCACACCCACGGCGGCTGGATGCCGCCCCACGAGCCGTCCGCCTCCTGCCGCTCGCGGATCCACTGCTCCGCGCGCCGCTGAGCGCGACGACGCAGCGCGCCCGGCCGCCGCGGCGCGCGCGTGCGGCCCGGGATCGCGCCCAGCTCGCGGAGGTCGACGTCGATCGGCTTCACCGGGCGCAGCGACTGCGCGAGCGCGAGCGCGACGAACGTCTGCCGGGCCCAGCAGGAGAAGTCGTAGATCGAGAACGGGCTCGACGGCGGCAGCAGGACGAGCTCCGGCGGGATCGGCACCATCCGCTGCCAGGGCCACTGGCCGAGCAGCGCGAGGAAGCACTTCGTGAAGAGCCGCGACTTCGGGATCCCGCCGTTGCGGACGATGAAGTCGCCCGCCTTCGGCCCCGGGTCGACGCCGCACATGCGCAGCGCGACGTACGCCTCGATCGAGGTCGAGAGGTCGGCCGGCCCTTCGAACCAGATCGACCACGTGCCGTCGTCGCGCATCCGCGCCAGCAGCTCGTTCGCGATCCGCCGGTCGGTCTGCGGCGTGCGCAGGCCGAGGTAGTGCGTCCAGAAGAGGTGCTGCGCGGTCATCGTCACGTTGGACTCGAGCTCGCCGACCCAGATCCCGTCCGGGCGCTGCAGCTCGAGCAGCCGCTGGGCGCCGCGCTCGATCGCCGCGTCGATGGAGGTGCCTTCGCGGGCAACGGTCACGCCCTGAGTTTGGCACCTCGCTCGCTCAAGAGGTGCTGAGCCGCCCTGCGGCCGCTGCGGACCGCGCTCTCCATAGTCGCGGGCCAGCCCGTGTCGGTCCAGGCGCCGGCGCGGACGACGCGCTCGTGCGAGGTCTCGACGCCGGGCCGGCGCGTGCCCGGCCGCAGCGCGATCGTGGCGTAGGGCTCGCGGCTGACGCGCGACCAGAGCAGCTCGGCGCCGCCGAGCCGCCCGGTCAGCTGGCCGGCGATCCGCTCGACGAGTCCGCGGCCGCGCACCCCGAGCAGCTCCGGCACGCCCGACGCGACGACGGTCAGGTACTGCCCGCGCTCCGGCTCGTGCCCGGTCAGCGCGCCCCGGTCGAAGACCCAGTGCGCGTCGCTGCCGAGCAGCGCGGCGAGCGGCGTCGGCAGCAGCGGCCGGTCGAACCAGAGGTGGACGCTGACGATCGGCGAGTCCTCGAGCTCCGGCGGCTGCTCGCCGAGCAGCCGCGCGCTCTCGCGCGGCGGCGTCGCGACGACGACGGCGTCGGCGTCGAGGTCGTCGAGCGACTCGACCTTGTGCTCGAGTACGACGCGCTCGCCGAGCACCCGTCCCGCGGCGTCGCCGTGCATCCAGCCGAGCGGCTTCAGCGGCAGCACGAGGTCGGCGTTGCCCGGGCCCGAGAGGAGCGCCGTCCGCACCGTGAAGAGGCCCGCCTCCGCGTCGACCTCGTCGGCCGGCAGGTTGAGCGCCGGCCGGACGAAGACGTCCCAGAACCGCTCGACCGCGAGGTCGCTCGCGCCGAGCCGGCGCAGGACGTCGCCGAACGTCTCGCCCGGCCGCGCCCGCGCGAGCTTGCAGCGCGCGGTGACGACCGGCACGCGCAGCCGGTCGCGCAGCGGCAGGTGCGCGTAGCGGAGCAGGCCGGCGAGCGAGGGCGAGATGTCGCTGCGTCGCGCGCGCTCATCCAGCACCGGCAGCGCGAGCCGCTTGCGCAGGTAGGAGCCGTCCTCGCCGACGCGGTCGAGGAAGCGCAGGTACTCGGTGAAGCAGCCGAGGGCGATGTGCTGGCCGTTGTCGGGCGGCGGCTGCGGGTCGCCGTCGCGCTCGGGCAGCGTCTGCACGGCGCCGCCGAGCGTCGGCCGCGCCTCGTACAGCGTCACGTCGACGCCCGCGTCCAGCAGCTCCAGGGCCGCGGCCAGTCCCGCGAGCCCGCCGCCCACGACGGCGGCCCTCACTCCCGCTCCCGGCGCCGGCAAAGCCGACGCCTCCGCTCTGAGTTTCGCTTCGACGCCGGCGGAGCCGGCGTCTCGGCTGTCGCCGGCTCCGGCGTCTCGGCTGTCGCCGGCTCCGGCGAGCCTACGCCGGTGGTGAGCTCCGTCGCGCCTGCGCTCACAGCAGGTTCCGCGCGACGACGCCGAGCTTCTCGCGCGTCGACAGCCGGCAGGAGCGGTCGAAGACGTCGAAGTCGTTCGCCGCCATGCGGTCGAGCTGACCGCGGTAGAGGCCGGCGAAGGTGGCGACGCAGAGCGCGCTGCGCCGGTCGAGCGAGTCGAGCAGCCGCAGCCCTTCCTGCAGGTGCGCACGCGCGCGCTGGGCCTGGAAGCGCATCAGCTCGACGAACGCCGGCGTGTGGCGCAGCTCGTGCACGCCGTACCGGTCGAGCTCGTCCCGGGGCAGGTAGACCCGCCCGAGCTCCGCGTCCTCCTGCACGTCGCGCATGATGTTGATCAGCTGCAGCGCGATCCCGAGCGTGTTCGCGCGCTCGACGTCGTCGCTGCCGTAGACGGCGACGCACGCGACGCCGACGGCCCCCGCCACCTTCTCGCAGTAGCCGCGCAGCTCGTCGAAGCTCGCGTACGCCTGCTGCTCGAGGTCCTGCAGGCCGCCGTCGACGAGCTTGCGCAACGCCTCGCGCGGGATGCCGAAGCGCGCGCGTGCGTCGGCGAGCGCGACCGACATCGCGTCGCGCGGCTCGTCGTCCAGCGCCTGGCGCAGCCGCTCGAGCTGCACGCGCTTCTCGGCCGGCGGTAGGTCGCCGTCCGCGACGTCGTCGACACGGCGCGCGAACGCGTAGATCGCCGCGATCGCGCGCCGCTTCTCGCGCGGCAGCACCATGATCCCGTACGCGAAGTTCTTCGCCTCGCGCCGCGTGATCCGCTGCACCTCGGCGTACGCCGCCTCCGTGTTCATTCCCGCTCCGGCGCCGGCGGAGCCGCCGCCTGCGCTCCAGGGCGGGCTCCGTCGAGCCTGCGCCCGCGCACGAGCACCAGCGCGGCCTCGCGGGCGAGCCGCGCCCGCGAGGGCTTCGGCCGCTGCGTGAAGACGTCCCAGCCGGCGTGCTCGAGCGCCTCGAGCGCCGCCAGCCCGCCGCGCGCGAAGAGGCCGACGGCCCGGCCGAGCCGGCCGCCGATGCGCGCGCGCAGCACGTCGCCGGAGCGCAGCAGCGCCGCCGCCCGCGCCGCCTCGAAGCGGAGCAGCGCGCGCAGCTCGTCGCTCGGACGGTCGAGCGCGGGATCGCCGAACCGCGTGCGGTCGTCGCGCGGCAGGTAGATCCGGCCGAGCTCCAGGTCGCGGGGCACGTCCTGCAGGAAGTTGACGAGCTGCAGCCCGGTGCAGACGTTGTCGCTCGCCGCGACGAGCTCCTCGTCGTCGAGCCGGCGCAGCACGCCGAGCACCAGCCGGCCGCAGGGGTCGGCCGAGTGCACGCAGTAGTGCTTGACGTCGTCCCACGTCGCGTACTCGGAGACGTGCTGGTCCATGCGGTTCGCCTCGATCAGGCGCAGGAACGGCTCGCGCGGGAGGTCGAACTCGCGCACGGTCGGCTGCACGTTGCGCAGCACCGGCCAGGTCGGCTCGCCCTCGAACGTCAGCACAACCTGAGACTCGAGCTCGTCGAGCGCCGCGAGCCGGTCGCCGGCGTACGCGTCGCCGAGCTCGTCGACCATCCGCGCGTAGCAATACAGCGCGCGAACGTGCGGACGCAGCGCGCGTGGGAAGAGGACGGAGCCGACGGGGAAGTTCTCCCCCGCCGCCCTCGCTGCGACCTCCGCGACCTCCATGCTCGGGCCATTCTGCTTGAATCACCTGCGTGAGTGGGGGCGCCGAGTCGGTCCGTGAGGATCCGGTCGCAGGGATCGAGCGCAACGGCGGCGCGACCGTCGTGCACCTCGCCGGCGAGCTCGACCTCTACAACGCGCACGAGGTGCGCGAGGCGCTGATCGGCTGCTGCGAGGAGTCGCCCGAGCGGCTCGTCGTCGACCTCTCCGAGGTGAAGTTCATCGACTCGACCGCGCTCGGCGTGCTGATCGAGGCGCGCACGAAGCTCGCCAACCGCAAGGGCTTCCTGCTCGCCTCGCCGGGGCTGGAGACGCGCCGCGCGCTCGAGATCTCCGGCCTCGACCGCCACTTCTCGGTTCACGACTCGCTCGAAGACGCGCTGAGCGCAAGCGTCTGACGGGCGACCCGGCCGGCCTGCTTTAAAGCAGCAGCAGCCGGGCAAGGCCCGTCCATGAAGCGCGTGCTCGCCCTCGGCGCCGCCGCGGTCGCGGCGGAGAAGCTCGCGAAGCGGGCGGCGGCGATCGACCTGCACGGGAAGCGGGCCGTCGTGACCGGCGGCTCGCGCGGGCTCGGCTTCGCGCTCGCGCGCGAGCTGCGCGCGCAGGGCGCCCGCGTCGCGATCTGCGCGCGCGGCGAGCGGCAGCTGTACGCGGCGCAGGCGAAGCTCGGCGACGACGTGCTCGCGATCCCCTGCGACGTCGGCGACCGCACGCAGGTGGAGGCCTTCGTCGACGAGGTCGGACCCGTCGACGTGCTCGTCAACAACGCCGGCGTCATCTCGGTCGGCCCCTGGCAGACGCAGACCCACGAGGACTTCCGCGAGATGCTCGACATCCAGCTGTGGGGGACGCTGAACGCGACGCTCGCCGTGCTCCCGTCGATGGTCGAGCGCGGCGGCGGCCGGATCGCGAACGTCACCTCGGTCGGCGGCAAGCTCAGCGTGCCGTGGCTGCTCCCGTACAGCACGGCGAAGTTCGCGGCCGTCGGCTTCTCGGAGGGGCTGCGCGCCGAGCTCGCCGGCACCGGCGTCAAGGTGACGACGGTGGTGCCGGGACTGATGCGCACGGGCTCGTTCCTCGCCGCGTACTTCAAGGGCGACAGGGCGGCGCTCGAGTACTCCCTCTTCACGCCGCTCTCGTCGACGCCGGCGACGACCGTGTCGGCGGAGCGCGCGGCGCGGCGGATCGTCGCGGCGATCCGGCGCGGCGACCCGGAGCTCACGCTCGGGCTGCACGCGAAGCTCGCCGCGCGCGCGAACGGCGTCGCGCCGGGTGCGACCGCGGGCGTGCTCGCGCTCGTCGCGCGCGCTGCCCGAGGTGCGCGGGACGGGACGGCTGCGCGGCTCGGAGATCGACTCGCCCGTCGACCGGTCGCCGTTGACGCGGCCCGGCCGGCGCGCCGCCGACGAGCTGAACCAGTAGCCTCCCGTCGGTGATCGACGGGCAGATCCTCACCCCGGCGCAGCTCCGGCGCTACGCCGACGCGATCGTCAAGGCGTCGCTCGGGGTCAGGAAGGGCGACACGCTCGTCGTCAGCGGCGAGATCCCGCACCGCGAGCTGATGCTCGCCGTCGCCGAGGCGGGCTACCGCGCCGGCGCCGTCATCGCCGACCTCGAGTACGGCGACCCGTGGGCGTACCGGCTGCGGCTCGAGCACGGCTCGCCCGCGGCGCGCGGCACCGTGTCGCCGTGGCGGCTGCGCGAGTACCGCGAGCTCGTCAAGCCGACGAGCGCGCGCGCACACATCAACGGCACCGCCGAGCCGGGCTATCTCGACGGGATCCCGCCGAAGCGGATCGCCGAGTCGCAGGCGGCGGTCGCGAAGCAGCTCACGTGGTTCCAGAAGGCGAACCTCGAGATGAGCGCGCGCTGGACGATCGCGGCCTGGCCGACCGACCACTGGGCGAAGCAGGTCTACCCCGACCTCTCCGAGCTCGAGGGCAAGCAGCGGCTCGCGCAGGACTTCCTCTGGTTCTGCCGGCTCTCCGACGAGGACGGCGAGGGCTCGAAGGCGTGGCTCGACCACGTGAAGGCGATCGCGCGCCGCTCGGCGAAGCTGACGAAGCAGCAGCTCGTCGCGCTCGAGCTGCGCGGGCCGGGCACGGAGCTCGACGTCAAGCTCTCGCCCGGGACGCGCTGGCTCGGCGGCCAGGAGCAGAACAAGCACGGCGCCAGGATCGCGCCCAACATGCCGACGGAGGAGACGTTCACGAGCCCGCACGCGGACGGGACGAACGGCACGTTCACCTGCACGTTCCCGCTCACGTTCCACGGCCGGCTGATCCACGGGATCGCCGGCGAGTTCCGCAACGGCCGCCTCGTCCGTCTCGACGCGGCGACGAAGGAGGACCGCGACTTCCTCTCGGCGTACATCGACAGCGACCCGAGCGGCAACGGGCGCCGCCTCGGCGAGGTCGCGCTCGTCGACGCGACGTCGCGCGTCGGGCAGAGCGGCCGCACGTACTTCGACACGCTGATGGACGAGAACGCCGCCGCGCACATCGCCTTCGGCGCCGGCTTCGGCGGCACCCGCGACGGCTCGACCCGCGGCCTCAACCGCTCGACCATCCACCTCGACGTGATGATCGGCGGGCAGACGTTCGAGGTGACCGGCATCGACTCGAAGGGCCGCCGTACGCCGCTGATCAGCGGCGGCCTCTGGCAGATCTAGGGACGTAGAAGCGCGAGCTACGCCGGAGGCGTAGCGTGCGCACCGGCGGCGCGACCGCTGACGCGGAGCGTCACCGGTCACGGCGACCGGACGGACACGTCGTCGATCTTCCGCGTCTGACGAATGCTCTTCGCACGGAGCGTGGCCGGGACCGCGCTCCCGGCCACGCGGAGTTCCGCATCCCGCGCGCGGTCGCGAAGCGATCGCGCGCGAACTAGCCGTCCACGATGAGGCCGTTGATCGGGCCCCAGAGCGCCTGCGAGCGGCGTGAGACACCCGGCAGCCTGCGCAGCTTCGCTCCGGCAAGCTCGTGCCAGCGCTCGTCGACGACCGCGGCGACCTCGCCTTCGGCCGCGCCGTCCAGATGCTCCGACCAGAGGCGGAGCCGCGCGGCGCGCACGAAGGCGGGATCGCGGACGACGACGTTCACCTCGCTGTCGTTGAAGAAGGAGTGCGAGTTGAGGTTCGCGGAGCCGACCGTCAGCCACGTGTCGTCGACGATCCCGACCTTCGCGTGCACGTACACCGGCTGCCCCGTCGGCCCCGGCTGGAAGAGCGTGCCGGCGAGGAAGCGGTCGCCCGCCGGCCCCTCGCGGTCGGCGTCGATCAGCACGCCGATCTGCCCGCGCGTGTCGTCCTCGCCGTTGTTCGGCTTCGCGGGCAGCAGCACGACGACGCGGAACTCGTCGCTCGGCGGCTCACGCAGCTTGTCGGCGAGGACGCGCACGACCTCGGGCGCCCAGAGGAACTGGCTCTCGAGATAGACGAACCGCTCGGCCGCGCGCAGCGCGCGCAGGTAGCTCTCGAGGATCGTGAACTCGCCCTCCCGCAGTCCGTCGTACACGTGCTCGGGCACCGTGCGGACGAGCTGCAGCTCGATCCCGTCCGCCTGCCCGGGAGCGGCCGCCGGCTCCGGCAGGGGGCGCGGCCAGCGCAGCCGGAAGTGCGCGGCGACGTCCGCGGCCGCGGGCCCCTCGACGCGCAGGCAGGCGTCGTGCCAGCCGATCCCGACGCGCGGCTCGTGCGCGCTCGAGTCGAAGCGGTTGCCGGCGAAGGTCGTCAGGTCGAGGCCGCCGACGTAGGCGACGCGGTCGTCGACGACCACGAGCTTCTCGTGGTGGCAGTGCATCGGCCGCTCCTTCGCGTCGAGGTGCATCTCGACGCGCGTGCCCCGCGTCAGCTCGTCGCGCATCCCGCGCACCTCGCCGCGGTCCGGGTGGAAGAGCGGCAGCGGGGCGCCGGCCCACGCGAGCACGCGCACGTCGCAGCGCGTCGCCGCGTCGGCGAGCAGGCCGCGCAGCGTCGGCCCCTCGCCGCCCATCCGGAACGACGGCGTGAAGAACCAGCCCGCGACGTGGACGTGCGACCAGGCGCGGCCGACGTCCTCGACCATCCGGGGCAGGAGCTCGGCGCCGTCCACGAGCAGCTCGACGCGGTTGCCGGCGCGCGGCGGGAACGACCCGCCCTCCGCCCAGCCGCCCGGCGGCGCCGCCGCCGGACGGTGCCCGTGCCGCGCGAGCCGGCGGCGGTGGTGCGCCGCGACGAGCCGCTCGACGGCGTCGCCGAGGACGTCGTCGACCCGGTCGAGCGGGAACGGCGCTCCCACGCGGGCTACGGCGTGCTGCCGGCGGTCGTGGTCGGGGGCGGCGGCGGCACCGGAGCGGGCGTCGTCGTCACCGGCGGCGGCGTCGGCGGAGGCGGAGGCGGCGGAGCCGGCTTCGGCTTCGGCTTCGGCGTGTGCCCGCTCGGCGGCGGCGGCGGCGGCGCCTGCGTGGTCGTGGCGGCGGGGGGCGTGTACGTCTGCGGCGGCGTGTACGTCGGCGTGTACGAGTACGACGTCTGCGGCGCCGATACGGTGTGGCCGCCGAGCACCGGCTGCGGGAAGGAGAGGATCGGCAGCTTCGCCGTCGCCTGCTCCATGTACGCGTGCCAGATCTCCGCCGGCAGCGTGCCGCCGGTGACGCCCGCGACGCCCTCGACGTAGGAGAGCGGAATCTCGCCCTTCGGGTAGCCGACCCACACGCAGGTCGCGAGCTGCGGCACGTAGCCGCAGAACCACGCGTCGACGGAGTTCTCCGCGGTGCCGGTCTTGCCCGCGACCGGCCGCGCGCCGAGGCCCGCGGCGACGCCGGTGCCGTGCTGCACGACGCCCTGCAGCGCGTACGTGACCGTGTCCGCGGTGTTCTGCGGGAGCGAGCGCGCGCCCGGCGCCTTCAGCCGGCCCATGATGCCGCCGTTGGGGCCGCGCACCTGCTCGAACGCCTGCGGGTCGCGGTGGATGCCGCGCGCGGCGAGGGTCGCGTACGCGTTCGTCATCTCGAGCGGGTTGACGGCGTTCGTGCCGAGCGTGATCGAGCAGACCGGCTTCAGGGCCGAGCGGATGCCCATCCGGTGCGCGACGGTGACGACGTTCTCCGGCCCGACGATGTCGGAGAGCTGCGCGTAGATCGTGTTCACCGAGTGCGCCGTCGCGTCGAGCAGGTTCATGTAGCCCGCCGTCTCGTCGGCGTAGTTGTGCACGTCCCACGGCACGCCGTTCGTCGAGCACTTCGGGTCCTCGATCGTCAGCGAGGGCGGCCCGTTGAAGCTCGTGTAGACCGAGATGCCCTGGTTGACCGCCGTCGCGAGGACGAACGGCTTGAACGCGCTGCCGGCCTGGCGCGTCGCCTGCGTCGCGAGGTTGAACTTCAGCTGCCGGCCGTCGGGGATGTACGTGACCATCGCCTTCACCGCGCCCGTGCGCGGGTCGATCGAGACGACGGCCGCCGCCGGATCGGTCTTCTCGCGCAGCACGCTCCGCACCGCCTGCCGCGCCCAGGTCTGCATGCGCGGGTCGAGCGTCGTGCGCACGCGCAGCCCGCCCTCCTCCACGCGCTGCGCGCCGAACTTCTCGATCAGCTGGTCGGTCGCCCAGCCGAAGAAGTTCGGATGGCGCTGCGCGCTGTACAGCTCGCCGGACTTCAGCCCGAGCGGCGACGCGACCGCGTCGGCGTACTCCTTCCGCGTGATGTCGCCGTTCGCGAACATCGCGCGCAGCACCTCGTCCCGCCGGGCGAGCGCGCGCTGCGGGTTGCGCACCGGGTCGTAGACGGACGGCGCCTGCGGCAGGCCGGCGAGCAGCGCCGCCTGCGGGATCGTCAGCCGCCTGGCGCTCGTGGAGAAGAACGTCTCGGCGCCGGCCTCCGCGCCGTACGCGTGCCGCCCGTAGAAGACCTCGTTCAGGTACGCGGCGAGGATCTGCTTCTTCGTCCAGATGCCGGCGAGCTTCTCGGCGAGGCACGCCTCCTTGATCTTGCGCGAGAGCGTCCGCTCGTTCGAGCCGATGTACAGGTTGCGGACGAGCTCCTGCGTCAGGGTCGAGCCGCCCTGCACGATCCGGCCGGCCTGCGCGTCCGCGTAGAGCGCGCGCGCGATCCCCTGGTAGTCGAGCGCGCCGTGCTGCCAGAAGCGGCGGTCCTCGATCGCCACCGTCGCCTTCGGCAGCCACGGCGAGATCTGCCCGAGCGCGAGCGGCTGCCGGTTGCGCTTCGACGGGATCACGCCGAGCAGGCTCCCGTCGGAGGCGAAGAGGAAGGAGTTCTCGCCGAGCTGGAGCGGCCGCAGCTGGTCGAGGCTGCACGAGCCGAAGACGAGCGCCCGGCCGGTGAAGACCCCCCCGGCCAGGACGCCGACGACCACGAGCACGACGACCACGAGCACCGAGACGAGGATCCGCCGGCGCGGGTTGCGCCGCCGCCGTTGGCGCGCGCGTCGGGCGGCGATCAGGGCCGCGAGCTCGTCGTCCTGCAGGGGTCTCGGCACGGGGCCTCCCGATTGTGTCCTCGGCTAATCGTGCAGAAACTCGGAGAGCAGCGCACCCAGGATCGGCAGCGCGATCGTGATCAGCAGGTTGAGCCGGCCGATCTGCACCAGCACCGGCCGCAGCGACTGCGGCCTCCCTTCGCGGATCTGGCGCGCGAGCCCCGGCCCGAGCACGTAGTCGTGCAGGTACGCGCCGGCGGCGAGCAGGCCGACGAGCCCGCCCTTGACGGCGAGCACGACGTCGAAGCGGGTCGGCGTCGTGTCGAAGGCGTGCTCGATCCCGGCGATCGCCGCGCCGGTCGCGACGGCGATCCCGAGCGCGCTCCAGCCGATCGGCCGCCAGCGCCGGCCGAGCTCCCGCAGGAGCGCCGCCCGTTCCGCGCCCTCGAGCCTCTGCACCGGCGGGACGGCGACGAAGACGAGCGCGACCGTGCCGCCGACCCAGACGATCGCGGCGAGCAGGTGGACGATGCGGAGGGCGAGCTCCATCTCCGTAGTTTTCCCGGAAGCAGCCGCACGGCGGCGGCTCGACACTGCCTCGCATGGCAGCCGAGCTCTCGATCCCGGTGCTCTGGACGGCGGACGACGGGCCCGTTTTCCCGGGCCGGCTCGACGTCCACCCGGCGGGGCTGCACCTGGACGGCGGCTCGCGCGGCGACCCGCACAGCCTCGACGTCCCCTTCGCCGCGATCGCGTCGATCCGGATCGGCCGCGCCGACGCCGACCGCGTCAACGGCCGGCGCGCCGTCGTGCTCGAGCTCGACGACGAGCGCCGCGTCTCCTTCGTCGGCTTCGACCGTCCCGGCGCGCTACACGAGCTCGTGCACCACGTCGAGCGGCGGCTTCACGAGACGGCGAGCGCCGGGCTCGCGTAGCCGAGCGCGGGCGCCCAGATCCGCACGCGCGTGCCGGGCGGCGCGGTGACCGTGCGGCTGAAGGCGCCGCTGCGCGTCGTCCGCCCGCTCGCGAGCGACCGCCAGCCGCCCGCCGTCCTGCGCTGGAGGACGTAGCCGCGGGCGCCGCTGCCCGGGCGCACCATCCCCCACAGCGTCGTGCGGGAGCCGCTGCGCGACGCCTGCGCGAGCGGCAGCGCGAACGCGTGCACGGCGAGCTTCGGCGCGCCGCCGACGGTGAAGAGGCCGCTCTGCCAGCCGCCGATGCTCGGCTCGTCGCGGACGAGGAACTGGACGAGGATCGTCACGCCCGGCTGCCGCCAGACGCGCAGCGCCGCCTCGCCGAGGTACTGCGCCTGCTTGGCCTGCGAGACGCCGAGCAGCCGGTCGGGCGGGTTCGTCTGGTAGCCGTACTCGGTCAGCCAGAGCGGCTTCGCGCCGAAGTAGCGCGTGACGTAGGCGCGGATGCGCGGCAGCATCGCCATCGTGAAGTAGCCGCAGTACGAGCACGTCGCGCGCGTCGGCGTCTCGACCTTGTTCAGCGGATACGGGTTGACCGCGTACGCGTCGAGCCGCGCGTGCGCGGCGCGCATGCCCTGCATGAACGCGAGCGGCGCCATCCCGCTCGGCGTCTTGCGCGGCGACGTGACGCCGCCGGCGACCTGGTTGCGCGGGTTCGCCTGGTGCAGCGCCGCGTGGCCGGGGTTGAGCAGCCGGCGGACGTACAGCGACGGCGAGACGGGCGAGGCGAAGACGCCGTTGTTCGGCTCATTCCAGACCGTCCAGAGGCGGACCCAGGGGAAGCGCTTGGCGGCCGCGTAGGCGAAGTTGCCGAAGCCGGCGCTCGGCAGCCGCGCCGGCGAACGGCCGCCGTTCGCCCAGCGCGGCGAGCCGTAGAGGGTGACGAGGGTCGTGAAGCCCGCCGCGTGCAGCGCGTCGAGCGTGTCCCCGTAGACGCCCCAGTCGTAGGCGGCCGGGTCGCGCTGCTGCGCCGGCTTCTTCGCGGCGACGGCGTCCCAGCGCAGGGTCACGCGCACGAGCGAGACGCCGAGCCCCTGCAGCGTCGTCAGCCGCTGCTCGAGCGAGCCCGGACCGTAGAGGAGCCAGGCGTCGTCCTGGATCCCGAAGCGCGCGCCCGGCGACGCCTGCGCGGGCGCGGCCGCGGCGGACAGCGCGAGCGCGGCGAGCACGGCGACGACGGCAGCTCCGACCCCCCGGTGCATCAGGGCACGGTACAGAGCCGCTGTAAGCGGAATGTCAGCTATTCCTGCGGCTCGAGCGAGAGCACGGGCTCGCCGGCGTCGTAGTCGATCGCGTGCACGACGTACGGACGGTTGTTCAGGCGCACGACGTCGCCGACCTCGGGGAGCGCGTCCAGCGTCAGCCGGCCGGTGACGACGAGCTCCCCGTGCTCGTAGGCGCGGTAGATGCAGGAGAGCGGACCCCCGTTCATGGGTGCCGGACACTACCCGTGTTTCCTGCCCCTGGGCGGCGGGGACACGGACGGACGATGACGGGGTCCGGACTCGGCGACATCTTCCACTCGACCGCGTTCGTGGTCGCGCGCAACCTCGGCCTGTTCGTCGTCGCGGTCTTCTGGCTCGGGCTCGCGTACTGGGTCTACCGCGACGCGCGCCGCCGGCTGGACGACTGGTGGCTCGTCGGGACGGCGACGCTGCTCGGGCTCGTGCCGATCTTCGGCCCGCTCGCGTACCTGCTCTTCCGTCCGCCCGAGACGCTCGCCGACGTGCAGGCGCGCGAGATCGAGGTGCGGGCGCTGCGGGCGCACCTGCGCCGGCCGGAGCCGAGCTGCCCGGTCTGCCGCTCCGCGATCGAGAAGAGCTACCTCGTCTGCCCGGTCTGCACGACGCAGCTGAAGAAGCCGTGCGTCTCCTGCAAGGCGCCGCTCGAGCCGCTCTGGCAGGCGTGCCCGTACTGCGCGACGCCGGTCGGCGCCACGGTCGAGCCCCTCGGGACAGACCTCGACACGGCGCTGACCGCCGAGGCGGCCGCGATCCCGCAGCAGCGGCGCGCCGGCGGCCGCCGGGCCGCCGCCTCCTAGCGGGGAAGCCGACGCGCGGATTCGAACCGCGGACCCCTTCATTACGAGTGAAGTGCTCTACCAGCTGAGCTACGTCGGCGAGGGGACGCGAAGTCTAGCGCTAACCGGAGCCGGGTCTCGCTCGTCCAACCCTCCGGAAAGCGGCCCTGCGGCGGCGAATGAGGACTGCCTAAGGGGCTGTAAGGAAATCGCAAAAATGCGATGTTTGGGAATGGACTTCCGCGGCACGCCGTTCTATAAATCAGCAAGGGAAACGGCGTCTCGCGGGATACCCGTGCAGCCGGTGCCCGAGGCGGCCTCCGGACGGCCCTAGCCCGGCGGCCCCACCTACGAACCGAAAGGGATTCAACTGAGCGACACGATTCACCTGCACGATCTGACGCCTGCCGAGCGCCTGCTCGAGGAGGCCGCCGAGCGCGGCTTCGTCGAGGAGAAGGAGATCGAGGCGCTGGCGGACGAGCACGAGCTCCAGGAAGAGGAGCTCGGCGCCCTGCGGCTCGCGCTCGAGGAGCGCGACGTCGTCGTGCGCGCCGCCGCCCCCGAGAAGGAGGCCGCCGCTGTCAGCAGCGGTGGGGCGCCCACGGGCACGCTCGACCCGCTCCAGCTCTTCATGGACGCCGCCGGCCGGCACAAGCTGCTCACCGCGGCGGACGAGGTGTACCTCGCGAAGCGGATCGAGCGGGGCGACCTCGCCGCGAAAGAGCGGATGATCAACTCGAACCTGCGCCTCGTCGTCTCGATCGCCAAGCGGTACCAGGGGCACGACGTCCCGCTGCTCGACCTGATCCAGGAGGGCGTGATCGGCCTGAACCGCGCGGCCGAGAAGTTCGACTGGCGCAAGGGCTACAAGTTCTCGAC